>CAZZHN010000016.1:0-38827 GCA_964654065.1 uncultured Solibacteraceae bacterium | reverse complement strand
CCGCGCGCCGCAACATGGATATCAAGGTGATCTGCGTGAACAACCTGACCTACGCCATGACCGGCGGCCAAACTGCGCCCACCACGCCCAGCCACGTGATCAGCGCCACCGCGCCTTACGGCGTTTTCGAGCCGGCTTTCAACCTGGTCCAACTGGCTGACGCCTGCGGCGCCTCTTATGTAGCCCGCTGGACCACCTTCCACGTGAAGCAACTGGCCCGCTCCATGGAAGAGGTTCTCAAGAAGAAGGGTTTCGGCTTTATCGAAATCATCTCCCCCTGCCCCACCCTCTACCAGCGCCGCAACAAAATGGGCGACGGGCTCGACACCATGAAGTATTACAAGCAGGCGAGTAAGGTTCGCAACGGCGCGCCCACCAGTGAATGCAGCCTGACCAAAGCCGGCGAAATCGTGGTCGGCAAATTCGTCGACCGAGAGCGGCCCGATTACTACGAGCTGCTGCAGGCGCAGATGCACGAGAGCCTGGGCGACCGGTATGCCGAACCGGAAGTGGGGTGCTCAGAATGCTGACCGAGATTCGCGTAGCCGGCTTCGGCGGCCAGGGCGTGATCCTGGCTGCCATCGTGATTGGCAAAGCCAAGGCTATTTTCCAGGGCGGCTACGCCACCATGACGCAGAGCTTTGGACCGGAGGCCCGCGGCGGATCGTCCAGCGCGCAGTGCATCCTCTCCGATGAGCCGATTCTTTACCCTTACATTACCCAACCCGACGCCCTGGTGGTGATGTCGCAGGAGGCGTATTCCCGTTTTTCGCCTGAGCTCAAGCACGGCGGAATTCTGATCGTCGAGCAGGATCTGGTGCACCTCGACAATGTCCCGGCGGGAGCCCGGGTGTATGGCGTTCCCGCCACCCGCCTGGCCGAGGAACTGGGCCGCAAAGTAGTGCTCAACATCGTCATGGTAGGCTTCTTCGGCGCCGTGACGGGCCTGGCGGATTCGGACGCTTTGCGGAACGCCGTCAAGGACTCCGTGCCGCCGGCGCTGGAAAAACTCAACCTGCAGGCATTCGACAAGGGCTTCGAATATGGCGCTCACCTCATGCAGAAACTCGCCGAAGAGGGGCAGGCCGAGCCGGTGCTCTCGTTCGAATCCGAATCCTGAAGCTGGGACAGGCCATCGCCTTCCGGGGCCCGTGATGTCTCGCGAGCCATGACTCTCTGACGTACGGCAATCGCCGATCGTCTGTCCTGTCTGTAGCGCCGGCCGGCGCGCGGGACGAATCGCGGCCTCAGGCGTCCAAAAGACTGGCGGAGCGACGCTGCACCACAAAAGAGTGCTGGCCCCGTGGCGGATCGGGTAGAATGTCTAAACGGACGCACGCGGTGCGACGTTTCGTTTCCCGCGCCGTCGCACACCTTATCGGCAACAAGTCAGGAGTATCTATGCGTTATTCGGCAGCGATTGTCCTCGCCGCTTCGTTTTCGACTGTCCTGGCGGCGCAGACCGCCGAAGAATTGGTGGCGAAGAATCTCGAGGCCCGCGGCGGGATCGAAAAACTCAAAGCCATCAAGACACTGCGTATGACGGGCCGGGTCCAGCAGGGCAGTTTCACCGCCATGGTCTCGAGCGACGCCATGCTGCCCAAACTCCTGCGACAGACCGTGACCATCCAGGGCATGAACCAGATTCAGGCCTACGACGGCGCCACCGGCTGGCAGATCTCTCCCTTCGAAGGCCGCAAGACCGCCGAGCTGATTGGAGAAGACGATCTGCGCGGCCTGGTGGAAGATGCCGACTTCTATGGCCCTCTGGTTGACTACAAGATCAAGGACAACCGCATCGAATACCTGGGCCACGACACGGTGGATGGCGATGACGCCTACCGGCTGAAGGTCACGCTCGCCAACGGCGACATCCTTTACTACTATCTGGACCCGGACACGTATCTGGAAATCCGGACGGAGAAAATGCAGTTCATTCGCGGCTCAGTGCGCGAGAGCTTCACCAACCTCGGTTCCTACAAGCTGGTCAACGGGGTGTATTTTCCGTTTTCGCTCGAAAGCGGCTCGATGCGGAGCCCCGAGGATGCCACCAGGATTACCATCGACAAGATTGAAGCCAATGTCGCCATAGACGCCGCGGAATTCAAGATGCCCGCGGCGGCCGGCGGGGCGAAGGAGTAACGGACATGCTGACTCGCGTTTTGCTTTGTGCCCTTCTGCCGGTGAGCTTGCTATGCGCGCAACGGCCGGCCCGCTTTGACGCCGGAGTGGTTTCCGGGCTGCCGGCGCGTAACATTGGCTCGGCCGAGACAAGCGGCCGTATCTCGGCTGTCGCTGCGACCGGCGACGAGGGGCGGCTGACGGTTTTTGCCGGCTCGGCGAGCGGCGGCGTGTGGAAGTCGGTGAACGGCGGGACGACCTTCAAGCCCGTATTCGACAGCGCCGACGTCCAATCCATCGGCGCCGTGGCTATCGATCCGCAGAACCCGAAAATCGTCTGGGTGGGAACCGGCGAAAGCTGGGTGCGGAATAGCGTATCGATAGGCGACGGGATCTACAAGTCCACCGACGGCGGCGAAACGTGGAACAACAGCGGCCTCAAGGACTCGGAGCACATCGCCAAAATCCTGATCGATCCCAGGCATGGCGACACGGTGTATGCGTGCGCCACGGGGCACTTGTGGGACGACAACCAGGAGCGCGGCGTTTACAAGACCAGCGACGGCGGCAAGACGTGGCGAAAGGTACTGGCCGGCGTCAACGGCTCGACCGGATGCGGCATGCTGGCGATGAACCCGGCCGATTCGGCGACCCTTTACGCTTCGATGTGGGATTTCCGCCGGCAGGGCTGGACGTTCCGCTCGGGCGGCCCCGGCAGCGGGCTGTTCAAATCGACCGATGGCGGCGAGCACTGGACCGATCTCACCGCGGCCCATGCCAAAGGCCTGCCCGAAAAACCGTACGGACGGATTGCGCTGGCGGTGGCCCCGTCACAGCCGCAGGTGGTCTACGCGACGATCGAATTCAAAGACAGCGCGCTCTACCGCTCGGCCGATGGAGGCCAGAGCTGGACCCGGCTCGATGCCAGCCAGTTCCAGGTCTGGCGGCCCTTCTACTTCGGCAACCTGATCGTGGACCCGAAGGACGAGAACAAGGTGTTCAAAGTGGATGGCGCCCTGCTGTTGAGCGTGGACGGTGGGCGCAGTTTCAGCCCGGTGTCAGGCGCTGCCCACGGCGATTTTCACGACGTCTGGATTGACCCGCACAATCCCAATTCCATTCTCGCCTGCGATGACGGAGGCCTGTGGCGCAGCCTGGACGGCGGCACGCGCTGGGAGCATCTGATGAATCTGCCGGTCTCGCAGTTCTACCACGTCAGCGTGGACCAGACGAACCCGTACCGCGTCTACGGCGGCTTGCAAGATAACAGCTCCTGGGTGGCCGACTCTTCGTATCCGGGCGGCGTCAGCAATTCCCGTTGGGAGAACATGTTCGGCGGCGACGGCTTCTGGATGTGGGAGGACCCGGCCGATCCGGCTTACATTTACGCCGAGGCGCAGGGTGGCGAGATCGGGCGCGTCAACCGCTTCACGCACGAAAGCCGCGCCATCAAGCCGTACGCAAGCTATGGCGAGAAGAAACTCCGCTTCAACTGGAATACGCCCATCCAGATCAGCCCCAACGAGAAGGGCACCATTTACATCGGCGCCCAATTCCTGTTCCGCTCGCGCGACCACGGCCAATCGTGGGACCGGATTTCACCGGACCTCACCACCAACGATCCGGAGAAGCAGAAGCAGGAGGAATCCGGCGGCGTGACCATCGACAATTCGTCGGCGGAGATGCACACCACCATCTATGCGATCTCAGAATCGCCGCGCAACGGACAGGTGATCTGGGTGGGAACCGATGACGGCAACGTGCAAGTGACGCGCGATGGCGGCAAACACTGGGCCAACACCACCGGCGCCATGCCGGGAGCCGGGCAAGCCCCCTGGATTTCCTGGGTGGAGGCCGGCCGCTTTGCCGAGGACACCGCCTATGCCACCGTTGACCGCCACATGTATGGCGACATGAGACCGCATGTTTACAAGACCACCGATTTCGGCGCGAGCTGGCAGCTGCTGCCGACCGAGCCGAGCGGCGTGCGCGGCTACGCGCACGTGATCAAGGAAGACACGGTAGATTCCAAACTGCTGTTTCTGGGGACCGAGTTCGGCCTGTGGATCAGCATCGACGGCGGCCAGAACTGGGCGCAGTACAAGGGCAGCGGTTTCCCGGCGGTGGCGGTGCGCGACCTGGTGGTGCATCCGCGCACGTCGGACCTGGTTCTGGCAACGCACGGCCGCGGTATCTGGATCATCGACGATATCTCGCCGCTGCGCGCGCTCACGGCAGCGGTGATGACCGAGACGGCGGCGTTCCTGCCGGTTGCGCCGGCGGTCGAACTGATGGAGACCTCCGGCGGCTGGTCGGAGGGAGACGCCTCGTTCACCGGCGCGAATCGCCCCACGGCAGCGTTCATTCCTTACTACCAAAGGTCTCGCCACATTTACGGAGATCTGAAGCTGGAGATTTTCGACGCACAGGGCCACCTGGTGGACACCGTGGCAACCAGCAAGCGGCGCGGCGTCAGTCGCGCGACATGGTCGATGCATTTGAAACCGCCGCGGGTGCCTCCGGCGGCCAGCGCGCTGGGCGGCACGTTTATCGGGCCGCGCGTTCTGCCCGGAACCTACACGGTGAAGATGACCAAGGGCGACCAGGTGTACAGCACCAGCCTCAACGTGACGATCGATCCGCGGGCCACCTATACGATCGAGGACCGGAAGGCCCAGTTCGAGCTGGTGAACCGCCTCGCGGAAGTGCTGAACCGTATGAGCTGGGTAGTCGACGCCATGATCGGCGTGCGCGATGAGGCGGCGGCGCGTGCCGCAGGCCTTGCCCAGAACGACGCCCTGCGGCAGCGCTTGCAGAAGCTGTCTGCCGACTCCGACCAGATGCGCACAAAAATCGTGGCCACCAAGGAAGGCGGCATGATCACCGGGGAAGAGCGCCTGCGCGAGTTTCTAGGCGGACTTTACGGTGACGTGAACAGTTACGATGGCCGACCCACCGACTCCCAGGTAGCGCGCGCCGACGCGCTGACCCGCGAGTTGGACGACGTGATCCGCGAATTCACGGAGATGACCGGCAGCCGCTTGCCGGCCATCAATCAGGAACTGCAGACCAAGAAGCTCAGCCCGCTGCAGGTTGTTTCCCAGGACGACTGGCGCAAGGCACAAGGAGAAGATCTGCCGTCTGGCCGGTCCGGCGGCCGTGTCGCGCTGCCGCGCACTGGTTTCTGAGTCAGTAGGACAGACCATCGCCCTTCGCGTCTGTCATCTTTTCGCGAAGGCCGGCAGGTTGACGGTCGAAAAACGGGCTTCGGGAATGCCCGGCAAGGCACCGGCGGCAAGACCGCCGGCGCTACTGGCGGGCTTTGCGACAGACGACGCAAAACGATCGCGTGTCCTGCTCTCATCTCCCTGAGATTTCTTCATTTTGGCCTAGTGCGCTACAATCACAAATGTCACAATTCGGGCCGCAAATGGCCTGTGTGGCCCCGAGTCTCCCCATGATGGCAGCCACTGGCGCACGCGCTCAGGAATTCCGCGACCAATTGTCGCGCCGCGTGCTGGTCGCCGACGGCGCCATGGGCACCATGCTGTACGCCCGCGGGGTGTTCCTCAACCGTTCGTTCGACGAACTGAATCTGTCTGCGCCCGACCTGGTGCGGGGCATCCACCAGGACTACATCAAAGCGGGCGCGGAAATTCTGGAAACCAACACCTTCGGCGCCAACCGGGTGCGCCTGGCTGCGTTCGGCATGGCCGAGAAGCTGAAGGACATCAACCGTGCCGGAGTGCGACTGGCGCGCGAAGCGGCCCGCGAGACGGCTTTCGTGGCCGGCGCAGTGGGCCCCCTGGGCGTGCGGATTGAGCCGCTCGGCCCCACCTCGTTCGCCGAGGCGCGGACCGTGTTCCGCGAGCAGGTGGATGCGCTGGTGGAAGCCGGCGTGGACGTGCTGATCTTCGAGACCTTCGGCAACCTGGATGAGCTGCGCGAGGCCGTTCTCGCCGCGCGCGACGCGATTGGCGACTCGGTTCCCATCATCGCCCAGGTGACCATCGACGATTTCGGACACCTGCCAGGCGGTACCGATCCAGAAACCTTCACGCGCGTGATGGATTCGTGGCCGGTGGACGTGATCGGCATCAACTGCTCAGTCGGTCCGAAGGCCGCGTTCGAAACCATCGAGCGGATGGTGGCGGTATCCTCCAAGCCGACCAGCGCCATGCCCAACGCCGGTCTGCCGATGCGCGTAGAAGGACGCAATATCTATCTCTGCTCGCCCGAGTACATGGCGCAGTACGCGCGCCGCATGCTGTGGGCCGGCGTGAAAATCGTCGGCGGCTGCTGCGGCACCACGCCGGATCACATTAAGCTGATTCGCTCCGAGACCCGCTCGCTGCAGCCGGGGCAAAAGACGCTGGCGGTGACGGTGGATGAGCGCGAAGCGCGCTCGCAGGCGCTCGATCCGGTGCCGGTGGCGCGAAAATCCAAGCTGGGCGCCAAGCTGGCCGCGCAGCAGTTCGTGGCCTTCGTGGAGATTCTGCCGCCGCGCGGCGTGGAAGCTTCGCGCGAAATCGAAGGCGCGCGCCGCTGCGCCGAGGCCGGCATCGACGCCATCAACGTTCCCGACGGGCCGCGTGCCAGCGCGCGCATGAGCGCGCAGGTCACCTGCCAGCTCATCCAGCAGCACGCCGGCATCGAGGCGGTGCTTCACTTCTGCTGCCGCGACCGCAATATCCTGGGCATCCAGTCGGAATTGCTGGGGGCGCACACCGCCGGCGTCCGCAACCTGATCTGCATCACGGGCGATCCGCCGCGCATGGGCGCCTACCCGGATGCCACCGCGGTCTTCGACGTGGACGCCATCGGCTTGGTCAACATCGTCCGCAACTTGAATCACGGCCTGGATATCGGCGGCAACCCGATGGGTTCGCAAACCGCCCTGCTGACCGGGGTGGGGGCGAATCCAGGCGCGTTGAACATGGACGAGGAGATTCGCCGCTTCGATTGGAAGACCGAAGCCGGCGCCGAATATGTGGTCACCCAGCCGGTATTCGATCTGAATCTGCTGGAGGCCTTCCTGAAGCGGATCGAGCACGCCAAGCTGCCGGTGATCTGCGGCGTCTGGCCGCTCACCAGCTACCGCAACGCCGAGTTCATGGTGAATGAGCTGCGCGTCCCGGTTCCGGAAGAATTCATGGAGCGCATGCGGCGGGTGGATGACGCCGACAAAGCCCGCGCAGAAGGCGTGGCCATCGCACGCCAGATGGTGGAGCGCATTCGAACCATGGTGCAGGGTGTGCAGTTGAGCGCCCCGTTCGGCCGTTACCAGATGGCGCTCGACGTGGCTGAGGCCATTGGACCGCGCTGAAAATTCATGGCAACCGACCTGGTCGAAGTCGATCCCGAGTCGCCCCAGCCGGAAGTGCTGGAGCGAGCCGCCGCCGCTATTCGCCGCGGCCAGGTGTTGGCCATCCCCACCGATGCGCTGTACACGCTGGTAGCCGACCCGTATAACCTGCGGGCAGTCACGCAAGTGTTCAAGGCCAAAGGCCGCGAGCCGCACCTTTCGCTGCCGATTTTGATCCGCGATACGCTGATGGCCGAAGAGCTGGCGAGCGAGCTTAACAACCGCTTCTTTCTGCTGGCGCGGCGTTTCTGGCCAGGCCCCCTGACGATCATCGTGCCAGCCTCGGCCAGGGTGCCGCTGAAGGTGACCGGCAACACCGGCCGTCTGGCCTTACGCCAACCTCGCTCCGCCATCGCGAAGCAGCTTGTGGCTCTCACCAATCAGCCGCTCATCGCCACCAGCGCCAACATCTCCGGCAGCCCGACTTGTGCCAGCGGCATCGACGTCTTTGCGCTGATGGACGGCCGCGTGGACCTGGTCCTCGACGGCGGCGCCTGCACCGGCCTGGGCTCGACCACGGTCGATATTACCGAACCCTACTGGCGCCTCATCAAGACCGGCGCGGTCGAGGAGAAGGCAATCGCCGAGTGTCTGCAGTAAGGGGGGGCCTGTCTTTCCCAAGCTGCCGCTACCCCACCCGGGAAAACAACGCGCAAGCTGAAGCATGCCCCACCGAAAAACCAACGCGGCGTGGCGGGGCATGCTTTAGCTTGCCAGGATTTCAAAGAGCGCCGTTCTACGGCTGTTTCAGGAACGCGGCGTGGGGCTTGCCGTCTTCCAGCAGGACGTATTGCGCGTGCTCCGCACCGGCGTCCAGGCTCTTCACAGTGCGCAAGGCATCATTGCCGGCGTAGATCAGCACCATGTGGGATGCATCCAGCGGGTTGGTGGCGGCGAAGACCAAGGCATCGCGCTCGGAGGCATGCCATTTCCCGTCGATCTGGAAGGCCGCCTGCGGGTAATCGAGCCCCAGCCGGCCGGCCCAGGCCGACAGCGCCGAATTGGACTCAGGCCTGCCGACGAAGACCACGTCGCGATGGCGCAGCACGTCTTCGGTTGCTTCGAAGTCTTTATAGATGGGCACCTGGCTTTCGTAGCGATCCAGGAAGCGGCTCTGCAGCTGTTCGGCGGCGAAGCGGTTCGCTCCCGCCTCGAGCACGGTGCCGTACACCAGCACCGCGGAAGAGAGGCGCCGCCAGATGTCGCCGGTCAAATACGCCGGCCCATTCGCCACCTCGGGGACCGCGAATGGAACGCCGGCCTTCTGCAGGAAGGCATCCACCGTGACCGTCTTGGTGGTATTCGCCCGGAAGAAGTCTTTCATCAGGGCAAAGAAGGCGTCGTCGCCCAGCTTCACGCGCAAGGCGTCCAGGAACAAGACGCCCCGGGCCTCCTCGAGCCGCACGTGGTTGAGCTGGTTATCGCCTTGCAGCCTGAGACCGCGATAGGCGGCGCGTTCGGCCTCCATCGCCTGCTCAGGATCCTTGGATTTCAGGATGCGGTAATAGGCAGCCGAACCGGCAGCGAACCAGGTGTCGGCCTCGCCGGCCGGCAGGATCCAGCCTTTCCACAAGCGGTCCTCATACGAAGCGTGCTTCTCGGGCTTACCCTCGGGCTTGGCCGCCTTGGAAGCCCCGGCGTCGGCCGCCAGGCGCGTTTTCTCGTTGTCGACGATGGCGGCCTGCAGCGTGTCAGACGGCTCCGCGACGAAGAGATGATACCCGGCGGGATACAGCCCGTCATTCTTCTCGTAACCCTTGTGGTAGGGCAGCCATTCGCGCTGATTCGGCCTTCCGATCTCGGCCCACACCATCATCCGTGACGCCAGATCGGCAGTGACAATCTTGGCGTCCATGGTGCTCGAAGCCACCAGCGGCGCGGTGCGAAACGCCAGGAACCCGAACTGCTCATCGATCTGGCCGCGGTACTTCTGATAGAGATCCTGCCAGGCCAGATCGCGAGGGCCGGGACGATAGGGCACGTATTCCGGTTCGCCGTTGGGGTCGGGCTGGTATTCCAGGCGGATGGTGAGGTCCTTTTCGTTGTTGTCGCCCCAGTAGAATCCGGGCGTGCCGCCGAACCATTCATTACGCGAGCTGCGCCACAGGCGGGTGTGGCCGGTGCCCAGCTCATACATGGCGATTTCATTGTTTTTCGCGTCGCCGATGATCCACTCGTTGGTGTAGAGCCCGTTGTTACGAGTCCCCAGTTGCTGGACCACTTCGTCCACATCGCCGCCGTATTGGATGGCCCTGCGCGCGCGAAATGCCACGGGCGTGCCCTGGGCGTTGAATGGCGTCTGCCCGATAGTGGTCTCGGTGAGCACCATGCCGGCATCATTCTGATACCAGTCGGTGCCACTCTCGATTCCGCCCGGGTAAGCCTGCATCAGCACGCGGTGTCCTTTTTCCGGCTTGATGTCGAGCAGCACGTTGGTCTGCTCGGCGAGGGTGAGCGGCCACCAGGTCACGTGGCCGATGACCATCTTGCCGTCGCGCGTGGCGGGGCCGGTGGCGGCGAAGGCGCTGCAATGGTCGGTCACCGAATCGCGCTTCTTCGGAGCGTAGGCGGGCTTGTCGAGAGTGAAGCCTTCCAAACCAGTAGGCGTCACTCTCACCGCGGATTGCAGCTCGCCCATCTCGACGGTCACGTTGGCGACCACGATATCGACCAGGTCAATGCGCCGGTCGAGCCAGCGCGCGCCGGCGTCGGACGCGCCGTCTGCAATGCCGCGCATTTCTTCCAGGATTTCGCGGTCGAAGCCGCGCAGAAACAACGCATCTGCCGCGGTGCGGTAAGTGTCCCACTGCTCTTTAGTGCCGAGGTCGGCGGCGCAGCGATCCAGGTATTCCGGAATCTCGCGCGCCATCAGGCGGCCATGCTGGTATCCGCGCTCGTACGGCTTGCCCTCGATGTGCAGGTAAATCCAGCCGGCTGCGGGGTAGCGATAAGCCGGGCCGAACGTCTCGACCGCCTGGCGCGCCGGCCACTCGCCGGCCGAGGAGACTTCTTCCAGACTGACGCCTTCAAACCAGGCCTTGCCGTGCAAGATACCGCCGCTGCCGGCGGTGAGCAGGATGCTGTCCATTTCGCGGCTGGCGATGAAGTGCAGCTTGAGGCGGGTCCATCCGGTGGTGCCACCCACGGCGGCGGAGTGGACATCGAACGGCATGGACGCCATGGTGAGCGCGGCACCGCCGGCGATCGGCGACCGGTCCGTGTCGCGCACGGTCAGGTCCTCGGTGCGCGCCCAGCCGCTCAATTCGTAGCGCTTGCCGATGGTGAGATGCAGCGGGGCGGACCGCACAGAAACGTCGGATGCGCTGCCGGGTTCGACGCGGAGCGATTTGCGGCCCTCCCGGAGCACCGCAGCGTCAGCGGTTGCCGAGCCGCGCACGGCGGTCCATTCGGGATTCGGCTGGTCAAATGATGCCTCGAACAGCGGCGTAGCGGCGTTGGCGGCTACGGCGGCAAATAAAAGAAATAGCGGGCGCATGGGAACCCTCCTAGCTTGAAGAACAGCATACCAGGACCGGGGCTGGCGCACAGGGGCGGGCAGTCTGATGAAAGGTCTAAAACGCCATTCGACTGAGACAAAACATTCGGAGTTGGCAGGCGGAATCGCCTGCCCCACTTATAGTGCGGCGGCGAGCGAAACAATCGCGAAAGAATGTAATCCGGATGCAAATGCGGTCTCCCTCCAGGCCCCGGCATAGAATGGTGAGGTGGCTCCGCTTGAATTCCCGGAAGCGCGCGCGAAAGTGATTGACGCGGTCCGCCGGGCGCGCAGCATACCGAAGGTGGAGGACGTGGCGCTGGACGCTGCGGCCGGGCGGGTGCTGGCGGCGGATGTGGCGGCCGACCGCGATTCGCCGGTGCTTGACCGGTCGGCGCGCGACGGCTACGCGGTGCGCGCCGCAGATCTGCCGGGCGAGCTCGAAGTGATCGGCGAGGTTCGTGCGGGCCAGCGATTTGCGCGCGCGGTGGGCCCGGGCCAGGCGGTCGAGATCATGACGGGTGCTCCCGTGCCGGCGGGCGCGGACGCAGTGGTTATGGTGGAGGACACGCACGCCGCTGGCGGGCGGGTGCGCATCGACCGCAGGGTGGAACCTGGGCAAGCGATCAATCCGCGCGGCTCCGAGGCCAGGGTGGGCGACGTGGTGCTGCCGGCGGGCACCCGACTCGACTATACCGGCATTGCCGCGCTTGCCGCGTTTGGCTGCTCGCGCGTCCCCGTCTACCGTCCTCCGTCTGTGGCTATCATCGCGACCGGGGATGAGATCGTGGAGGTGGAGAAAACGCCGGAGGAGTTCCAGATTCGCAATTCCAACGCGCATTCGCTGGCGGCGCAAGTGACGCGGGCCGGGGGCACGCCCGTGCTTCTGCCGCCGGCGCGCGACACCGTGGAGCACACGCGCCAGATGGTGAGCCGCGGACTCGAGGCCGACCTGCTGCTGCTTTCGGGCGGCGTCTCCGCGGGCAAGTATGACGTGGTCGAAGAAGTCCTCGCCGGCTTCGGCGCTGAATTCTACTTCGACCGCGTGCTGATTCAGCCGGGCCAGCCGCTGGTATTCGGGCGTGCGTGCGGGAAGTTCTTTTTCGGCTTGCCGGGGAATCCAGCGTCCACCATGGTGACTTTCGAGATCTTCGCACGCGCTGCGCTGGAGCTGCTGGGCAGCCAGACGGAGACGGCGCTGGTGATGCCCTGGGCGCGTCTGACGCGCGATTTTCGGCATCGGGCCGGCCTGACTCGCTTCCTTCCCGCGCGGCTGAGCGCCGATGGCGCCGAGGTTACGCCGGTGGCGTGGCACGGCTCTGGAGATGTTCCCGCGCTCACCCGCGGCAACGCATTTCTGGTGGCGGATCCCGATCATCCAGAATACGCGGCGGGCGACTGGATCCGGGTGCTGCTGAAGTGAACCGCCGTCAACCTCTCCCTGACGTCGCGGCTCCGAAGCTTTGGAGGCGATCATGAGGGCGCGGCTGGTACAGTTGATACAGAACCGCCTTTTATGAAGAAGCTTTCGCATTACGACTCGGCGGGCGCGGTCCGGATGGTGGATGTGAGCGGCAAGCCGGAAACGCGCCGCACGGCGCGGGCACACGCTTTCGTGCGCATCGCCGCGGCGGCCCTGGACAAGCTGCCGCAAAATCCAAAGGGCAACCCGCTCGAGATCGCGCGTATCGCGGGGATCACGGCCGCCAAGCGTACGGCGGATCTGATTCCGCTCTGCCATCCGCTGCCGCTGTCACACGCCGATGTGGAAATCAAGATCGAGAGGCGCGGCGTGCGCATTGAAGCCAGCGCCGCCACCACGGCGCCGACCGGCGTCGAAATGGAAGCGCTCACCGCGGCATCCGTGGCCGCGCTCACCCTATACGACATGACGAAAGCGCTGGACAAGTCCATCGAAATCGGCGAGATTTATCTGCTCGAAAAGACGGGTGGCAAAAGCGGAACCTTTCGCCGCGAAGCAAAGAGGCGCAGCAAACCCGCAGACCGCGGCAAACCACGGACATGATTCACTGCGCCATCGTCACCATCAGCGATTCCTCTAGCGCCGGAACGCGCGCCGACCGTTCCGGTCCCGCCGTGCGTGAGCGGCTGGAACAACTGGGCTGGAACGTCCCGGTGGTGGAGGTGATTCCCGATGAGCAGGCTGCGATCAGCGCCCGCCTGGCCGCTTTGGCTGACGGCGGCACGGTGGCCGCCATCTTCACCACCGGGGGCACCGGAATCGCGGCGCGCGACGTAACGCCAGAGGCCCTGCGCGCCGTTCTGGACCGCGAAATTCCGGGCTTCGGCGAGGTAATGCGGGCCCGCGGCTGCGAATCCACTCCGCTGGCGGCGCTCTCACGCTCGCTGGCCGGGACGCGCGGGCGCGTGCTCATCGTCACGCTTCCCGGCTCACCCAAAGGCGCGGTCGAGAGCTTGAATGCTATCGTGGAATTGGTGCCCCACGTGCTGGAATTGCTGGCGGGGCAAACCGGCCATACCGCCGCCGCGCAGGATTAACATGCTTCGACCGTTGTTTGTGATGTTGTTCGCGGGCATATTGCTAGCGCAAGAGCCTGCCCAGAATCCGCCGCCCGCCCAGGAGGAAGGACCCGCCGTCACCTACAAATCCCTGGTGCAGAACGTGCTGGCGCCGGTGCTGGTTTATGACCGGGACGGCAATTTCGTCAACGGATTGCAGCCCGACCAGTTCCACCTGATGGATAACAACAAAGAACAGAATATCCATGTGGACGTGGCGTTTCAGCCGATCTCGATGGTGATCCTGGTGCAGGCTAACGGCGCCGTAGAGAAGATGTTGCCCGCGATTAACAAGATCGGCAACCTGATCCAGCCGATCATCCTCGGCCAGCAGGGCGAGGCGGCCGTGATTGCCTTCGATCATCGCATCCGTACCTTGCAGGATTTTACTTCCGACGGCGACAAGATCACGCAGGCGGTACGCAAGATCCAGCCGGGCAGCAATTCCAGCCACATGATCGATGCGACGGAAGAGGCGATTCACATGTTGCGCAACCGCCCGGCGAGCCGGCGGCGCATCATCCTGCTGATCGGCGAAACGCGCGACATCGGGAGCGAAGCGCGCGGGCGCGAAACGTTGATCATGATGCAGTTGACCAACATCGCGTTCTATTCGGTAGACATGTCGCGAATCATCGAGAAACTCACGGCGCCGCAGGATATTCCACGGCCCGACCCGCTCCCGCCCGCCATGCACCCGATGCCTTCCAACGTGCCCGCCACGCCTACCACCGTGATGCAGACCTATGGCACCGACGGCGGCAGCGCGCAGTTCGTGCCGCTCCTGATGGAGATCTATCGCGATGCCAAAGCCATCTTCAAGCGCAACCCGGTGGAAATCTTCAGCACCGGAACCGGCGGCAGCCAGTTCAGCTATTACCGGCGCAACGGACTGGAAGAGGCCATTCAGCGTATCGGCGAGCAACTGCATAGCGAGTACCTGATCAGTTACAGCCCCAGCAATAAAATCGAGGGCGGCTTCCACCAGATCTCGGTCTACGTGAACTCGCCGCTGGCCCGGCGGATTCAGGTACGTCCCGGATATTGGCTGGCGCCGGATAACCGGTAAGGCCTCGCAGGGCAGGCGCTTCCGCCCTGGCAGTCCGCTGTCGCGGGGGCGTAACTCATTTCTTATCTATAACTGCGCGGTGATCACGGGTTTCTCTCGCCGCCTTAGTTACCATCAACCTTGGTAAGCACACACGTACTACACGGGCCCCGGAACCCCAATTAACGTTGGTTAGCTTGTCGAGACGTCCCTCGGCCGATAATCTTGAGCCCGAGGAGCAAATCTGATGTCTCTACTGACTTCGTTCTGGAAAGATGATCAAGGGCAGGATCTGATCGAATACACCCTGCTCATGGCTTTTGTGGCGCTGTCTTCGGCGGCCCTTTTCATCGGCACCGGCGGCAGCATTCAAGGCATCTGGAGTTCAACCAATTCCCAACTGGTTGCCGCCAACACGTCGGCGTCCTAGAGGGCGTAATGGGTAGCGCTTCTAAGCACGCGGTGAGCGGGCAGCGCCTTGCGCCTGGATTCAGCGATCCGCGGGGAGTTCGAAGCGACCTGGGGAGGTATCGATGAGACTTGAAACATGGGCTGTGCCATTGTCGTTTACATGCCTGGTAGTCGTCTTCGCCTATCTCGCTAACGAAGCTGCCAGGCTCGTTTACGCCTCGCGAGACAAGCGCCGGGCGCTATGCCGCCTGGCGACGGCCAGCATGCAGCTGGTTCATGCCAACGGCGCCGTAGTGTCCGGCGGGCCGTTACCGGAGTATGCGTGGCCTCACAGTACCTTGTGGGACTTCTCCGGCGCGATGCCCACCGCAAACGACGCGCCTGAGCCCGCCGAGCTGTCGCCGATCAGCCCTGTGCCTGAAGTCGCCGCCGTGAGTCACGCGGAGAGTCTCCCTAGCCGGCAAGAAGCCGGGTGCCCAACCCATTGCAGCACCAGTTGGGCCTGGGGCGGTTCAAGCGACCTGGCGGAGCCACGAAAAGTGACGCGCCGATCGAGCAGAGGGTCGGCGAACGTTGCGCCCGCATGGATCCAGCAGGGCTCAAAAGCACTGGTGGACGGCTGGCAGAGAAAAGCCTGGACCAGATCGCGTTCGCAGAACTCTCGCGGCCAGCTCCCCGCTGACCAGCGCCAGAACGCGCTCACCAATCCTGATTCGCCCAACCAATACCGCATCAGCAGCGTTGACTCCGGCGCTCCCGGGTTTGCCAGGTCCTTTGCCCGCCGATCAGGCCGGCCGATGGTACACGCCCACGCGTGTCACGCATAGGCGACCGGATGCTTTCGGGTAATGCCGGACGCTGAGCGCGCCTGGCGCTACGATGAGATCGTGGCCACCGCACTCGTGCTTTCCGCCGGCGGCATGTACGCAGCTTGGGAAGTGGGCGTTTGGAAGGCACTGCGGGAACACGTTCCCATCGATCTGGTGGTCGGCGCATCGGCCGGCGCCTGGAATGGATGGGCCATCGCCGGCGGGGCCACCATCGACGAACTCGAGCGCGACTGGCTCGATCCGACGACCGGCCGTGTCCTGGAATGGGGCCCGCACTCGACCGGCCTGCTCCGCCCGGAAGCGCTTTACAGCAAGGCGCACGACCTCTTTGTGCGGTACCAGCCGCGCATTCCGTTCGGCCTGACGGTGGTGCAAGTGCCCCGGCTGCGGGTACAACTGTTGCGCAACGGCGAAATCAGCTGGCAACACCTGGCAGCGTCCTGCAGTATTCCCCTGTGCTTTCCGCCGGTCCGAATCGGCAACCACTACTATGTGGATGGCGGTTTTCGCGGCGCGCTGCCGCTGTGGGCGGCTGAAGCCATGGGCGCTTCGCGCGCGATTGCAGTGAACTCGCTAACCGCCCAGCCCTTCCGCGCCGCGCACGCGCTTTTCCGGCAACGCCGCCCCAGCCCCGCGCTTGAAGTGATTCGCATTGAGCCTTCCGTGCCGCTGGGCAGGTTGCGCGACGCCGTGGTCTGGAGCCGACCCGCCATCGCGCGCTGGCTCGCGTTGGGCGAAATGGACGGGATGCGCGCGCTCCGGCCGGGTACATCGATTACAATGTAGGGCTATGGCGCTCTATCGGATCTACCGCATGAAGGAGGCTCCGAGACAGCACTTCCGCCTGGCGCCTCACTTGAGCGGCGCGGTCTCGGTGAAGCCGAAGGATTTCGATCAGGTCGGCCAGGTGGAAGGGTTGAACGAGTACGACGCCTGGCGCGCGGCGCGCGAATCGGCCGACCCGCTCCAGGTGGGCGATCTGCTGGAGACCGAGGACGGCCGGTTGCGCATCTGCAAGTTCGTGGGATTCGAACCGGCTGAGTGGGCGCTTCCCGAACCCAGGCAAGCCGCAGAGCCGGAGCCGGCGGACCAGCCCACCACGGCTTAGGCACGAGGAGACAGCATGCGCGAACCCAGGCTGGGCGACGATATCGACGATTATTGCGTGCGCTGCAAGCGCGTCATGAATCACTCCGTGGTGTCGGTGATCAACGCCGAGCCGGCCAAGGTGCGCTGCCGCATTTGCCACAGCGATCACGATTTCCGCCACGAGCAGGCGCCCCCGCCCAAAGTGGATCCGCGCAAGCAGGCACTGTTCAACGAGGTTCTGAAGAAGGCGAACCCGGCGGCGGTTGCAGTCGCCGATGCCGTGGAAGATCTGCCGGAGGAGATGGCGCAGGAGGCGCCGCAGGCCGCCGCCGTGGCCGCGACGGCCGCCGCGAAGCCGGCAGCGAAAGCCGCCGCGCCAGCTGCCCCGCCTGCACCGAAGGCTAAAACCGCCGTGAAGGCCGCCGCCAAAGCCAAACCCAAGACCAAGGCCCGCAAGTAGACATGAACCGCCGGGAATTTCTGGCAGCCGCTTCGGCCGGCGTGGCGGTTGGGCCGCTCGGCGCGGCGGCACCCGCGCCATACGGTGCTATCCCTACCCAGCGGCAGCTTCGCTGGCATGAGCTCGAAACCACGGCATTTCTGCATTTCACGGTGAACACCCTCACCGATAAGGAATGGGGCTACGGCGACGAGGACCCCAACCTCTTCGTGCCCGGGCCATTCGACGCGAATGCCATCGTGGAGCCGCTGGCGGAAGCCGGCATGAAGGGCGTAATCCTGACCTGCAAGCATCACGACGGGTTCTGCCTCTGGCCGACAGCGACCACGGACCACTCGGTAAGTTCGAGCCGGTGGCGGGGCGGCCGGGGTGATGTGGTGCGCGATGTCGCGGAAGCCGCCCGCCGCCATTCGCTCGCTTTCGGCGTCTACCTTTCGCCCTGGGACTGCAACAACGCGCAATACGGCCGCGCGCCCTACATTGACATCTACCGGCAGCAGCTTACCGAGCTGCTCACCGGTTATGGCCCCATCTTCGAGGTGTGGCACGACGGCGCCAACGGCGGCGACGGTTATTACGGCGGCGCGAGAGAGAAGCGCATCATTGACAAGGCGTCCTACTACGACTGGCCGCACACCTGGGAGCTGGTGCGCAAATTGCAGCCGGACGCAGTGATTTTCAGCGACGTCGGCCCGGACGTGCGGTGGGTGGGCAATGAGCGCGGCATCGCCGGCGACCCCTGCTGGGCCACTTACGACCCGGTGGGCGCCGATGGCGGCCCGGCAGCGCCGGGCAACGTGCGGGAAAGCGAATCTCCAGCCGGCCATCGCCACGGCTCGCAGTGGCTGCCGGCGGAATGCGACGTCTCCATTCGCCCTGGATGGTTCTGGCACGCCAGTGAAGACGCGAAGGTGAAAACACCCGAGGAATTGGTTGATCTCTACTATCAATCCGTGGGCCGCGGCGCCACGCTGTTGTTGAATGTGCCACCGAATCGCAATGGGCTGCCGGCGGCGGGAGACATCGCTTCGCTGCGCAACTTCGGCGCGTATCGCCGCGCCACCTTCGCCGCCAACCTGGCCGCGGGCGGCCGCGTGCATGCATCCAGTACGCTTACCGGCTGCCCCGCCTCCCACCTGCTGGACGGGCGCCCGGACACCTACTGGGCCGCGGAGGATGCCGCGCGCACCGCCGAGATCACCGTAGACCTGCCGCGCGAAGTCACGTTCAGCGTAATCCGCATCCGCGAGGCGATCCGCTACGGCCAGCGGATCGACGCGGCAGCCGTGGACCGCTTTGAAAATGGCCGTTGGCGCGAATTCGGTGCCGCCACCAGCATCGGTCCACGCCGCCTGATCCGTCTGGAGCGGCCGGTCGCCGCTACACGCCTGCGGCTGCGGATCACCCAGGCATCGGCCAGCCCGGCGCTTACCGAAGTCGCCCTGTTTCGCGAGCCGGGCCGATGAGGACGGCGCGCACGAGTGGTGGGGCAAGCGATTCCGCCTGCCAACCCATTTCTCCGATGCCGTTGACGAACTGCCTCGCACAGCTTCGGCAGGCCGCCACCGTTATGGCGCTGATACTGGTCGCCGCGTCCGAAGCCGGCGCCGTCGAGGTTCACCTTCAGTTCGGCGCTCTGGAGCGCATGCTGGCCAAGGAGGTTTTCACGCAAGACGGCCGCAAGTACGTGAAGGGCAGCGTCAAGACACCCTGCAATTTCGCCTATCTGGAGCAACCGAAGTTTCAAGGCAAAGACGGCCGGCTGGTGATCCGCGCGCGCTTCAGCGGCCGTTCGTCGCTGAATATGTTCGGCCAGTGCGTCGGTCTGGGGGATGCTTTCACCGTGCTCATAACCGCCGCGCCCGTCTTTCAGCAGGGCAACGTTGCACTGGAGAGTGTGACCGCGGTGAGCGAAGGTAAGACCGGGTTCTACATCCGCCGCGTTTGCACTGCACTTTCTTCCAGCCTGGCGCGCGATTTCCGTTACCCGCTGGCGTCGGAGGCGCAACGGGCGCTGGAAGATCCTGGCATGCAACCCGACTACCGGCGCGAGCTGCGCCAGTTCCGCGTGTCCGAAATCCGCGTTACCGACGATGCCCTGGTGCTGGTGGTGGACTTCGAGCTGACCGTGAAGTGAGGCTGCCACTGTGCTCTGGTACTGGGTAATAGCGGGATCGGCGGCATTGCTCGCACTGGCCTCCCTCCGCGGAGGACGCAGCCGTGCCGCGTACGTCAAGGCCCGCCTGGCGGAGCGCGCGGGGACGCTACCGCCCGCCACGGTCATCGTACCGGTAAAAGGCGAAGATGCCGGCCTGCGCGAAAACCTGGCGGCGCTGGCTTCCCTCGACTATCCGGATTACGAGCTGATTGTGGCAGCTCATTCCGCCGCCGATATTCCCGCCGATGTGCTGCCGGAGCGGGTGAAAGTGGTGCTGGCTCGCGGCGGTAGCGAGCGAGCCAGCGAGAAGGTGCAGAACCTCGCCGCCGCCGTCGCCGCCGCGCGCCACACCAGTACGGTCTACGCCTTTGCCGATTCCGACGCGCGCGTTACCGCGGGCTGGCTGCGCGCGCTGGTTGCGCCGCTCCATGAACCGGGCGTCGGCGCATCGACCGGCTACCGCTGGTATATGCCCGAAGCCGCCGGCCTTTGGAGCCTGCTGCGCGCGGTTTGGGACGGTGTATCCCTCGGCGTGCTCGGCCCCGGCGACAATCCCTTCGCCTGGGGCGGTTCGATGGCCGTGCGCAAGGACGTGTTTTTCGACGCGGCCATCCTGGAGGCGTGGAAAACGGCGATCAGCGACGACTACGCGCTTTCCGGCGCCGTGCACCGTGCCGGCCTGCGCATTGCGTTTGCTCCGGGCGCGCTGGCGCCCGGCCACGAGGGCATCACTGCCGGCCGCTTCTTCAAATGGGCGCGCCGCCAGTTGCTGATTACCCGCGCCTACAGTCCCGCGCTTTGGCGGGCCGGCTTCGCGGGGCACGTGATCTATTGCGCCGGCATGGCAGCAGCTGTGGCCGGCTGGCTTCAAGGATCGACAGCGGCCCCGTGGTTGCTCGCCGCGCAGCTTGTGCCCGGCATGGCAAAGGGTTTCGGACGCGCCCGGCTGGCCCGCTCCGCTCTGCCTTCCTATGCCGCCTGGTTTCGCCGCTGGGGCTGGACGCACACACTTCTGGTGCCGGTTGCGACGTGGCTTTGGCTCGTGGTGTTGCTCTCTTCCGCTTTTGGTGACTCGATCGAGTGGCGCGGGCGGAGGTATAGGCTGCGCCGCGACGGTGCCGGGCGCGACGCCGCCGGGTAGGTTGCGGGCCGCCTCGCGAATGCCGGCTGGGGTTGGTGACATAATGTCGGAATGCCTGTCCTTGGGACTACACTTGCGGCATCCGCGTTGCTCCTGCTGGGCCTCAATGCATACGGGCAATCGCAAAATATTCCGGAAGCCGCCGACGGATACCATTTTCTCGACTGGCTGGGAACGGGCCACCTCGCCGACTACACCGAATGGTGGTATTTCAACGTCTACGACTCGTCGAACAACGTGCAGGCGATTTTCAGCTATCTGATCAACAACCCGTCCGGCCAATCGGGAGGAGTGTTTCCGGTGGGGATCTCGGAGATGGCGGTGGTTGCCTACACCAGCGCCGGCATCGTGAGCGAGGAAGACGCTTACGCGGCGCACGCATTTTCCGCGGCCTACGGCAAGGCGAACGCGCAAGTCGGCAGCAACTCCGTTACCGTGCTCAATTCGGACACCTACCAGATCGCCGGCGCCACACGGGACGGCCGAATTGCCTGGGACCTCACGTATCAGCGTGCGGCGCCATCCTGGCTTGCCGGACAGCGATTCAACGTGGCATCCGAATCCTGGGAGCTGATGAGTTGGCTGCTCTATATGCCGTCCGCTTCCGTTTCGGGAACGCTGGCCGTGGATGGAGTTTCTTACAGCATCAGCGCACCCGGCTATCATGATCACAACTGGGGAGAGTGGGATCTCACCGGCGTGCCGTGGAATTGGGCGCAGTATTCGCAGCCGGGTCTGACTTTTGACCTAGGCGATTTCCCGAATAAGCCCGGCGGTGTCGCCAGCATCGAAGTGGACGGCCAGCGTTATGTGTTCCAAAGCGGCCAATACACCCTCACCCACACCATCTGGGCGTACGATCCGGTGCATAACCTCTACTACCCGACGCAATCGGTCTTTCAGGCGAATAACGGAACAGCGGCCCTGGCGCTCACGATGAGCGTACTGAGCACCGATCCGCTCAGTGCTCCGCTGCCTCCGTCGGTTCCCAACGCGATCATCTACGAGCAGACGACCAACTACTCGGGCTCGGTATCAATCAACGGCACCAGGACCAGCTTTACGGGCAACGGCTTCAAAGAATATACGGCGCTGACGCAGTAGGGTAGTTCGCCGTGTTCAGCAGGGCCTAAAGGCCATGTCTGGCGGCCCTAGGCCGGCACGGCTGAAGCCGTGCCCTGATACAGGCCCGGAAACAAGTCACGAACTTGTGGGACGCGACGCCAGTTGTTGCGGGAACCCGGGCCGGCGCCTTCCCATATTGACGGCTGAAAGCCTTGGCCTGATTGCAAAGGCCCGGAAACAAGTCACGCACTTGTGGGACGCGGCGCTGGTTGTTGCTGGAACCCGGGCCGGCGCCCTCCCATATTTACGGCTGAAAGCCTTGGCCTGATTGCAAAGGCCCGGAAACAAGTCACGCACTTGTGGGACGCGGCGCTGGTTGTTGCTGGAACCCGGGCCGGCGCCTTCCCATATTTGCGGCTGAAAGCCGTGCCCTGATACACAGATCTGGAAGCAGGGGCGAACTCTTGGGACGCGATGCTAGTTGTTGCTGGGGCCCGGGCCGGCGCCTTTTACATACCTGTCGAACCACTGAAATTTCTCCCAGAGAACGTGCTCGATGGTCTCCTTGCCCCGGTATCCGTGCGCTTCAAATGGCAGGAAGACGAGCCGCACGGTGCCACCGTTGCCGCGCACCGCTTCGTACATGCGCTGCGACTGAATGGGCCAGGTGCCGTCGTTATCGTCGGCTTCGCCGTGGATCAGGAGCAACGGAGCTTTGATCTTGTCGGCGTACATGAAGGGCGACATTTTGAGATAAACTTCGGGCGCTTGCCACAAGGTACGGCGTTCGCTCTGGAAACCGAAAGGCGTGAGGGTGCGGTTGGCAGCGCCGCTTTCGGCGATACCGGCCTTGAACAGGTCGCAGTGGGCCAGCAGGTTTTCGGTCATGAAGGCGCCGTAACTATGGCCCCCCACGCCCACGCGGTCCCGGTCGGTGACCCCCATCTCGACCGCCTTGTCGATGGCGGCCTTGGCGTCCACGATGATCTGGTCGAGATAGTGATCGTTGACCAGATCCGGATCGCCCACCACGGGCATGGCGGCGTTGTCCAGCACCGCGTAGCCGTCCAGCACGAAGAAGAGCTGGGAGTAGCCGGTCATTTCCGTGAAGCGCTTGGTGGAGCTGCTGACCTGGCCGGCGGTGCTTGCGTCGTTGTATTCGTACGGATAGGCCCACACCAGCGTGGGCAGGCGGGTGCCCGGTCTGTAATCGGGCGGCAGGTAGAGGGTAAAGGAAAGCTCCACGCCGTCGTCGCGCTGGTACTTCACCAACTCCTTGTGAATGCCGCGGATGGAAGGCTGCGGGTCGGGGTACTTCGTCATGGCGACCGCCGGACCTGTGGAACTGCGCATGAAATAGTTGGGCGGCTCGGTGGGGCTCTCGCGGCGCGTCAAGAAGCGGGAGCCGTGATCGTCGAGCAGGGCGGCCACGGTTTCGTAATGGCCGTCGTCGCACTGGAACAAGCGTTCGGACTTCCTGGTAACCAGGTTAAACCGGTCCAGGAAAGGATGATCGCCGCTGGGCGACGACCCGGCTCCGTTGAGGAAAATGCCATCGCCGTCTTGCAGAATGGCCTGCGATCCGTTGGGCAGGCTCCTCGTCATCGGAGTGCCAGGATCGTGATAACGGTCCTGCTGGTTGCGGCTCCAGATGAGTTTCGCCTCCTGCGGAGTCTTGTCCAGATCGATCTGGAAGGTGCGCACGCGCCGCGTCTTGCGCTCGAAATCCTCCGCCAGCGCCAAGCCGCTCTTAGCCGCCAACTGCATGCGGGCGAATCGCTGCTCGGTCTTGAAAATCTCCCGCGGCTCGCCGGTAAAGGGAGCGGACAGCGTAACGATCTTGTCGCGGAACGGCACCTGTTTCTTCAGGTCGCCGTCATCCAGCGCCTCGACCCACAGCAGAGTGGCGGGCGCGCTGGGGCGCCACTGGACGTCGCGCGGGCCGGTCATCACACCGTTGATTGGGACCTTGTCTTCCATCGGAATGCTGGCCACCGTGTGCAACACGTTGCCGGTGAGGTCCCAGACTTCGATGTCCTTGGGGAACGCGCTGGCTGGATGCAGATAAGAGAAAGGCTTGTGAATCGTGGTGATCAGCAGGTTCCTGCCGCCAGGGGAAACGCGCACGGCTGAGATGATTCCCGCCCTGCCGATGGGAGTTATCTTACCGCTTGCGGAATCGACCGTAGCGAGCTGCGACGTGGCGTAGTAGGCAAAGAGGTCTTCCTCGTGCGGGCTGCGGATCATGTCCTCATGGGTTACTTCGGGAGCGGCTCCGCCGAGGCTCTCCTGGACGTCGGGCCCCGCGGGCACGGCGGCCTCGGGCGGAGGGACGCCGCGATTGGGCTTCGTGAGCTCCACCAGCAGCGTCCTGTTGTCGGGCATCCACTGCACCTCATTGGAGACGGCAACGCCGCCCCGCCCACCACCGCCACTGGCCAGAACGCCGTTGAGGCGGACGCCTTCGACTTTGTGGGTCTTCCCGGTGGTGTCGCCAATCCACAGCTCAATTCCGGCGGATGTGCTGTTGGTGAACGCGAAATGCAATCCGTCAGCGCTCCAGCGGCTGTTGCTGAACTTGCCGTTGGGCGGCAACTCCACCTTGATTTCCGTTCCCTCCGGCACCTTGCGCAGCGACAGCGAACTATTGAAAACGGTGTTGTGCAGGCCGTTGGTTTTGGGATTGATTCGCATGCCGGCGATGCGCAGCATGGGCTGCGCCAGTTCGGCGATGGGCGGATATCGAACGGGTTGGTCCTCGACCGCGAAGGTGTGAGTGGGGCTCAGCGAGAGTTGCGGGGTGACGGGCGCGTTCAAGACGTCGAGGATGGCCTTGGGCGGTTTTTGGTAACTCTCCGCTCCGCAGATCAGCGCAGCGGCGCAGAGAACCAGCAAATAGGTTCGCAGCACAGGTTTCATAGGGTTACGGCAATCTTATGGAAACGCCGGCTGGAAGTCAATGCGGCGGAGGGTGAAGTTGCTATTCCGCCTTGCCCGGTCTGCGCGCCGGGTCCTTGTCGGCGAGAACCAGCTCATTCATGCGCCCGAGCTGTTTGCTGATGAAGTCCAGATCGCCGAAAGGGTCGCCGCCGAACCGGGCCCAGTAAACGCGTCCCTGCTTATCGACGAGGATGGTCGAGTGCAATTCGATCTCTTCGAAATCATCGTAGGAATGAAAGCGGCGGGCATTGGCAAAATTGTCGTCCGAAAGCAGCCGGATGCCGGCCAGGTCGCCCATCTGCTTGATGCCGTCGGCGTTCTCTTGCGGGCTGGCGCTGCTGACCGCCAATACCACGGAGTCCAGAGATTCCCACTCGGCGTTTCGCTTCTGTATCGCGTGCAGCTGGCGCATACAGTGCGGGCACTCAAAACCAAGATAGAAAACGAGAATTACGTTCTTGCCCTTGTAGTCCGCCAGTGAAACCTGGTTGCCGGACGCGTCGCGAACCTCGAGCGGCGGAGCCTCATACGGCTCCCAGCGAGGCGGGCCATAGTGCGCGAGATCGGCGCGGGCGTAGTCGCGTTCCGGAGCCGGGACCGCCGCGCGCGGTTCCGCGGAGATGCCGGCGGCCTTCGCGAGTTCGAGCGGCTTCAACCCGGAGTCCGCGTTCCGGGCAACGTACAGGAGGCGCGCCATGGCGTCCTGTGCTTTGGCCTTGTCTCCCAGCGCGGTATAGGCGCGGACCAGGCCGGAGAGCGAAAACAAATCGTTATGCGTGAGTTCCAGTCCCTTGTCGAACGCCTGCGCGGCGAGCCCGGGGCTGGCCGCCTTCAGGTACGCTTCGCCAAGCGCCGGGTAGATGGGATCGGGATAGAACGGCGGGTCCGCATACTCGCGCTGAAAGACGGCTTCACGCTCGGCTGCTTCGGCCAGCGCGCCAAGACCGGCAATCGAATCTCCCGTCGCTAAGGTGAGCCGGGCGTCCAATTCCATCTGCTGGATATTGAAGTTCTCCTCAAAATCCTTATTCTTTTCGAGATCCTTCTTGAGCTCGGCGTGCACGGCGATGCTCTTCTCGGCCTTGACCGGCTCGCCTTTTCCCAGCCACGCGCGCGCTTCGAAGTAAGCCTTCCAGCATTTGTCGCGGTAGATGTCGCGCCAGGGCACAATCTTTCCGTCCACCAGCTCATCCCAGCGCTCGGACCGCAGGAGCGCACGTGCCAGGGCAAACAGCCCGTAAGAATGCGAGCTGTGCCAGTTCTCGTTGTTCTCGTCAGGATCGAGTGGAGCGTCGATCAATTGCCGCGCTCCGAAGATCGCGGCAGCCACCATGCCAAGCTGTTCCTGGATGTAGGAGAGATAGTTCCGGTTGTGGCCGTAGTTCCAGTTGTTGAAGGGGAAGGTGAGCGTCTCTGTCATCTGGCGTTTTTCGACGCGGGTGGCCGAGTCCATGGAGATGGCCGCTTCATTCCACATCCCCAGGATGCTGTAGATGTGGCCCGGCATGTGCTGCGCGTGCCCGATGTTGGGGACCGCCTGCGCATACTTGCGGCAGCTTTCGAGCGCCTCTTGCGGCTCGTGATAATCCCAGTTGTGGATGCGGTAATGGTGCGCGCCGGGGTGCATCGGCTCTTTCGCCAGGACCTCACGGATGATTAGCTCGGCGCCGTAGCGGCTGTTGCCTATGGTCGCCAGGGCAAGATACGCGCGAGCCTCCATGTCGTCCGGGTACTTCAGACAAATGGTTTCCAGTTTCTTGATCTGCTCGCGGTGGCCCTCATCGGAAGGCTGGGCCACACCATGCGTGAAACTGGACGGCTTCGGCAGAAGGGACGCCTGCAAGGCTTCGATGTAAAGCCGCTCACGCTCGGTGACCGTATCCTTGCGTTTCACCGCTTCGCGGAGGAAATCCTTCGCGCGATCCCCGTCGGTTGCGTTGGCCAGGCCCCAGTAGGCCATTGCGTTATCCGGCTCCAGCTTCACGCACCAGCGGAATGCACGTTCGGCCTCATAGAAGTAGAACGAGTGGAGCATCGCGTTGCCCTGGTTGAACCACATCTGGACTTCGGGATTCTTAGTGGTAATCGGAAATGGTGCGGATCCAATGCCCTCCATGATCCACGGCTTCTGCCGCGGTCCGGAGTCGAACGCAGTCCCGTGGGAGGAATGGCCGAGCTTGGCGGCGTCCGATGCGGCCGTCTGCGCAGATGCGAGTGCCGCCGTCGCGACGGCGATGGCGATGGCGCGGAAGGACCCAGTCATGCGGTCAAGTATAGCCGAAGATCCTGCGGGCGTCGCGGCGGACCGCTTACGCGACCAGCTTTTCGACCGCGTCGCAAAACGTTTCGATCTCAGGAAGGGTCGTATACACGTTGGGCGTGATGCGCAGGCCCCTGAACTGCGGGTGAACGATGCCGACCGTCAGGATGCGGTACTTCTCCCACAACTGGTCGGCGAGCGGACCCGGCTCTTTGCCTGCCACCGAAAGCAGCCCGATGCCGCAGCTCTGGCGCGGATCGGAACTGGTGGGAGAAGAGACGCCGGGCAGGCGCGTGAGACGCTCGGTCCAGACGGAGCGCAGATAACGCAAGCGGGCTGCCTTGCGCTCCACGCCGATCGCGTTGTGAAACTCCAGCGCGTCAGAGATGGCGTTATGGTTAGCGGCCGGGTGCGTTCCGATTTCTTCGAACTTGCGGATGTTATCGGTCATCTCAGGCCCGGCGGCCATCAGCGGCCACACTTTTGGGATCTTGGATTTGCGCACGTAGAGGAAGCCCGTGCCGTGCGGCGCCAGCAGCCATTTGTGCAGGCTGGTGCCGTAATAATCGCAATCCAGGTCGGCGTGTTTGAACGGGAACTGGGCGTACGCATGGGCGCCGTCTACAATGGCTTCGATGCCGCGGCTGCGAGCGAGCTCACAAATCTGTTTGACCGGGAAAATCTGGCCGGTGAGATTGGTGATGTGGCAGAAGTGGATGACGCGCGTGCGCGGGGTGATGGCGCGCTCAAAGCGATCGACCAGGTCATCGAGCGAAGGCGACGGCGTGGGGAAGGAGATGGTCTTCAGCACGATCCCGTCGCGGCGTTCGCGCTGCCTCCACGTGGTGATCATGCGCGGATAATCCTGATCGGTGGTCAGGACTTCGTCGCCCGGCTTCAGGTCCAGGCCGAGCTGGCAGATTTCCAGGCCCTCGGAGGCGTTGCGCGTGATGGCTATTTCTTCGGGGTCGCAGCCGAAATCGGCAGCCAGCCTCTGGCGCACGGTTTCGACCTCCGGTTCCAGCACCACCCACATGGTGCGCGCCGGAGCGATGTTGCTGAACTCCAGGGCGCGGCGCATGGACTCCTGCACCACGCGCGGCGAGGGGCTGACGCCGCCGTTGTTGAGGTTGATGATGTTCCGGTCGAGCGTGAAGGCCGATTGGATCTCGCGCCAGAAGTCCTCGTCGCGGGCCAGCTCATCGATTGGACGATTGTTGCCGGCGGTGGCGGCGCGGGCGCGTTCGACGGAATCAGAAGCGAGCAGGGCGAGAGCACCCGCAGTCCTCAGGAAATTGCGGCGTTCCATAAAACCCTCCCTCTGAGCGGCCCACAGGCCGTGTTGGCTATTGTACTACCGCGGCTCAGCGACTTCGAGGCTTGCGCGCGCGACCGCTTGCGAGTATCGTCGTTTTCGTGACTGTCACGCGACGAACCATTCTTGCTGCCATGTCTGCGGCCGCCGCCGCTCAAGCGCAGCGCAGCCGGTCGCTGAACTGGAAACCCAAGCTGGGTGTTCTCATGCAGTATTCGGACTCCAACCTGGAGTTCGTCAAGGCGGAAGGCTTCACCAGCGCGCAGCTCCGACTCAACCACGACCACCTGGACGACGCCGCGATTGCCGGCATTAAGGACAAAATCGCCAGGAGCGGTATCTACATTTCCTCGCTGGCCGTGGACGGAAACCACATCGATCCGGACCCCGCTAAACGCGAGCGCCAGAACGCCTACACCGTGAAATGCGTGGAACTGTGCGGCAAGCTCGGGATCCCGAACATCGGCGGGCAGAGCGGCACCATCCCGAGCGTGGGGTTGCAGCAGCAGGTGGATGAGATCGTCAAGGTTTATAGCGAAAAATACTTCGCTGCCTGCGAAAAAAACAAAGTGCGCATTTTGTGGGAGCCTTACGCCGGCGGACCCAACATCGCCACCGGACCGGTTGGCTGGGAGGCCCTCTTCAAGGCATTCAATGGCAGCCCGCATGTGGGCTTGCAGTTCGACCCGTCCCACCTGGTGTGGCAGTTCATGGACCCGGTGGCGGCTGCGCGCGAATTCGCTGACAAGATCTACGACGTCCATCTCAAGGACACGGAGATTCTCTGGCATGTGCTGAAACGCGGCGGCATCCAGCCCGTGAACCACGCGCAATGGTGGCGTTTCCGCGTCCCCGGGTACGGCTCAATGGATTGGAAGGGATTCTTCTCTGTGCTTGCAGAGGTCGGTTATACCGGGGCCATGAACATCGAGAACGAAGACGAGTTCTATTACCCGGCATACGACGGCGCCAACTTCACGGAACAATTCAAGCGTGGTTTTCGCGTGGCGCACGAATTCCTCAAGACGCTGGTGCCGCCGGTAACGGCGTAAGCACGCTGACTCTGGTGAGGTGCGTCGCGCGCGGCCTTCTACTGCCAGCCGCCGCCCAGCGCCCGGTACAACTGCACGAACGATTGCATCTCCGCGAGCCGGAGCTGCGCGAGGAGGAGCTGTCCCTGAAACAGATTGCGCTCCGAATCGAGCACCTGCAGGTAGCTGTCGAGGCCGCCTTTGTAGCGCAGGTTGGAGAGGCGCGTGCTCTCCGTGAGAGCTTTTACGAGCAGTTCCTGCTGGGTGCGCTGCTCGCGCGTTCTCGTATAGCCTGCCAGCTCATCGGAGACTTCGCGAAGGCCGGTATAGATCGTCTTCTGGTACGCAATCAGCATCTCGCGTTTCTCGGCTTCCGAAAAACGCACCCCGGCGCGAATCTGCCCGGCATTGAAGAGCGGCAAAACCGCCGCGGGGGCAATCACCTGCTGGCGCTCGGGCCCTTGAAACAGCTTCGACAGGGCGACGCTCTGCCCGCCGAGAAAGCCGGTCAGCGTGATCTGCGGGAAGTACATTGCCTTCGCCGCCCCGATGCGCGCGTTGGCGGAGATCAGAGTCTGCTCCGCCTGTCGAATATCCGGGCGCCGTTCCAATAGGGACGACGGCAGCCCCAGTGGCACTTGAGCCGGCGGCTCCAGATCGGCCAGAGTCTTTCCGCGCACGATCGCACCGGGAGCCTGGGCCGTCAGAAGGCTCAACGCATTCTCGGTCTGCTCGATATCGCGCTGCTCGCTGGCCATCTGCGCGGTAGCCGTATAGAGAAACTGCTCGGCCTGATGGACGTCGAGGCCGGTGGCCGCGCCGCGCGTATGGCGCAGTTCGACCAGCTTCAGGTTGTCCTGCGCAATGTCGCGCGTCTGCTGCGCGATTTCCAGCTCCAGGTCGCGCTCACGCAACAGGAAGTAGTCGCTGATGACGTCGCCGATCAGCGACACGACCACGCCGCGGCGGGCCTCTTCCGTGGCCAGGTACTGCGCGCGAGCCGATTCGGAAAGCCGCCGCAGCCTGCCCCACAGATCCAATTCCCAGGAAAGCGCGAAGCCCAGTTGCGAGTAACTGCCCTGCAGCACGGTGCCTGCCGGCAAGGAGAAAAACGAGCTGGCTCCCGACGTGCGTGCAGCAGTGAAGCCGGCCTGGCCGGACACGTTGGGAAATTCGTTGGCGTATTGAATATGGTATTGGGCGCGAGCCTCGAGAACGCGCTCCGAGGCGATCCCCAGATCGAAATTGTGCTGGAGCGCTGTTTCCACAAGCTGCCGGAGCGAATCGTCCTGAAAGAGGCCGGACCACTTCTGGTCGGCGAGGGAGGCGCTGTCCGCTGCGGCGCCGCGGTATTGATCGGGCACGGCCACGGCCGGCCGCTTGTAGTTGGGCCCGACGGCACAACCGGCGAACAGCATTGCGGCCAGCACAGGCGGCAAGAATCTCGTCATGACTTTTTTCGTTCCCCGGCGCGCTGGATCACCACGTACAGCACGGGCACGATGAATACGGCCAGCAGCGTCGCCGCGTTCATGCCGCCGAACACGGCGGTGCCCAGCGAGCGCCGCGACGCCGCTCCGGCGCCAACCGCCAGCGCGAGCGGCACAACGCCCAAAATAAAGGCGAAGGATGTCATCAGAATCGGGCGCAACCGTAGCCGCGCCGCTTCCAGAGCGGCGTCAATGATGGACATCTCTTGTTCATGGCTCATGCGCGCGTACTCCACGATCAAAATGGCGTTCTTGGCGGCCAGTCCGATCAGCGTTACGATGCCAATCTGGGTGTACATGTCGTAGGGATAGTCGCGCAACCATACGGCCAGCAGCGCGCCGAAAAGGCCGAGCGGCACCGCAAGAAGAACCGCCAGCGGGATGGACCAGCTCTCGTACAGCGCCGCCAGGCAGAGGAACACCAACACCGCCGCGAAGCCGAAGATAACGCCTTCGTGTCCCTGCGCCTCCTTTTCCTGATACGTGGTGCCGGTCCACTCATAACCGTATCCGGCGGGCAGCACGGAGGCGGACAACTGCTCCATGGCATCCGAGGCCTGGCCGCTGCTGTGTCCCGGCGCCGGAGTTCCAAGCAGCTGGACGCTGCGAAAACGGTTGTAACGGTAGATGACATCAGGTCCAGTGGTGGGCTCCACGGTGGCCAGAGTGCCAAGAGGCACCATGCTCCCGTCGGAATTCCGCACGTAGAAGCGGTTGACATCGGCCGGGCCGGTGCGAAACTCGGGTTCCGCCTGCACCAGCACCTGCCAGGTATGACCGAACGAATTGAAGTCGTTCACGTACAGGCCGCCGAGAAACGTCTGCAAGGTGTTATAGGCATCGGCGACGGGAACGCCGAGCGTCCGCACCTTCGCCAGATCCACATCCACCTTGTATTGCGGAACGTCCGGCCGGAAGGTGCTGAGAATGGTTCCCAACTCGGGGCGCTGCCGGCCGGCCTGGACCAACAGGTCGGCGGCCTGCGAGAGGGCGTGCACATCGCCGCCCAGACGGTCCTCCAGCATGTATTGGAATCCGCCGGTCGAGCTAAGTCCCAGGATGGGCGGCAGGCCGAACGCAAAAGTAAAGGCCTCGGGCACCTTAGCGAACTCTCTTTGCATGTTCGCGAGAATTGCCGGCAGTTGCAGATTCTTCGCATGACGCTCGTCCCAAGGCGTCAGACGCGCAATGATGGTGGCGACGTTCGAATTGTTGGTACGCGTCGCGATGTCCAGGCCGCCGAGTGTCAGAGTACCGGCGACACCTGGGATTGCGCTGACAATTTTTTCGATCCGGCGTGTGGCCGCGTCGGCGCGCGGCACCGAGGAGCTGTCCGGAAGGCGGATAGCGATGAAGACAGCGCCCTGGTCCTCATCGGGGAGGAAGCCGGCGGGCATACCGTGGAAGATGGCGCCGGCCGCGAGCCAGAAGCAGAAGAGACCGACCAGCGCCAGCGCAGGCCTGCGGATCAGCGACGACACCCCCCCCAGGTAGCGGCCCGTCACCCAGCCGAAGCCCCGATTGAACGCGCCGAAGAAGCCGGTCAGAGGTCCGCGTGCCTCGCCCTTGGGCCGCAGGATCATGGCGCTCAATGCCGGGCTCAACGAAAGTGCGTTGAAGGCCGACAGCAGCACGGAAGCCGCGATGGTGAGCGCGAACTGCCGGTAGATCTGCCCGCTGATGCCGCCCAGAAACGCGACCGGGACGAAGACCGCAGCCAGAATGAAAGCGATCGCGGTGACCGGTGCCTGCACTTCCTTCATTGCCTGGATGGTGGCCTCGCGCGGCGGCATGCCCTCATCGATATGGCGCTGCACCGCTTCCACCACCACGATCGCGTCGTCCACCACAATGCCGATGGAGAGGACCAGGCCGAACATGCTGGTGATGTTGATGGAGAATCCCAGTAGCGGGAACAACGCCAGCGTGCCTACCAGCGCCACCGGGACGGTGAGGAGGGGAATCAGCGAAGCGCGCCAGCTTTGCAGGAATAGGAACACCACCAGAATCACCAGCCCGATGGCCTCGAACAGCGTGGTCATCACATCCTGGATGGCCGCGTTCACGAACATGGTGGAGTCATAAGAGATGATGTAGTCCATGCCCGCAGGAAAGCCCGGTTTGATCTGGTCCAGGTACCGACGCACGCGGGCCGCCGTGCGGACGGCGTTCGCTCCGGGCGACAGGTACACAATCACGTTGCCCGCGGCGCGGCCGTCCACCCGGTTAAAGCCGGTGTAGGTCTGCGCGCCGAGCTGCACATGGCCGATGTCGCCCAGGCGAAGCAGGGAAGCGTCGGGCTGGGCGCGAAGCACGATGTCCTCGAACTGACGCGGGTCGATCAGGCGGCCGGGCGCGTTCACCGAATACTGAAAATCCGTCCCTGGCGAGGCCGGCGGCTGTCCGAAAGCGCCGGCCGGATTCTGCCGGTTCTGCGCCTGGATGGCCGAACTGACGTCGGTAGCCGTAACGCCCAGCTTGGCCATCTTGTCCGGATTCACCCAGACGCGCATCGAGTAGATCTGGTTGGTGCCGAGGCGAGATTCCCCCACGCCTTCGAGATTGCCGATCTGGTTCACCAGGTTGATCTGCGCGTAGTTGGTGAGGAAGAGCGAATCGTAGCGGTTGTCGGTGGAAACCAGGCTGATGGCCTGCAGGAAGGCGCTCGATACCTTCTTCACGGTTACGCCCTGTTGCTGCACCTCGGGAGGGAGCCGCGGCATGGCGATGCTGACTCGGTTCTGCGTCTGCACCGTGGCGATGTCCGGGTTCGTGCCCAGCTTGAACGTCACCTGGATGTTCAACGTGCCGTCGTTGGCGCTGGTGGAAAGGTAGTAGATGATGCCGTCGAGGCCGACCAGTTGCTCTTCGATGGGCTGCGCCACCGTCTTCTCGAGGTCCTGCGCATTGCCGCCCAGGAAATTGGTCGTGATCTGGACGACCGGCGGCACCACTTCCGGATATGCCGCTACCGGAAGGTTCGGGATGGCCACCGCGCCGAGGATCACCATCAGGATCGCGATCACCATCGCGAAAACGGGGTGATCGATAAAGAAGCGTGCCATGCGTCAGCTCCCCGACTTCGGCTCTTGATAAGGCTCCGGCTGCACGGCAGCGCCGGGCCTGACCTTCAATTGCCCTTCCACGATGATGCGTTCGCCGGCCTTGAGGCCCTGCTCGACAATCCACATCTCGCCGCTGCGGCTGCCGGTGACGATGGCGCGCACGAGCGCCTTGTTGTCCGGACCCACCGTATACACGGTCTGCATGCTTTGCAGCTGTTGGACCGCTTTCTGCGGGATGACGATGGCGTCTTTGCGTTCGTCCACCTGCACCCGGAGGCGGCCGAATTGGCCGGGCAGCAGCGTGTGCCGCGGATTGGGAAAGCTGGCCTGGAGCTCCAGGGTGCCCGTCTTCGGGTCCACCTGGTTGAGCGTGTCGGTGACGCGACCCCTGGCAGGGAACTCGGACCCGTCGGCGAGAATCAGGGTCAGTTGCCCGGCCGGCGATTTCTGACCGCGCCTGGCCCACGCGAGGTATTGCGATTCGGTCACCTGAAAGCGAACCCAGATGGGATCGAGCGGAACAATGGTGGTGAGCGGTTGCGCCGCGGTGGGCGATACCAGCCCGCCGACCGGCACCAGGGAATCGCCGATACGGCCGCTGATCGGCGCGCGGATGGTGCCGTATTCAAGATTGAGCTGGGCGGTATTCAGCGCACCGTGGTTCGATTCGACCTTGCCCTCGGTGGAAGCAATCTGCGTTCTGGTGGAGAGCGCGGTTTGCTCGACGTTGGCTTTGTTCGCCTTCACGGTCTCTTCGGCTGCGCGCAAAGCCGCCACGGCGGCGTCGAGATCCTGCTGCGAGGCGGCGTCAGCCTCCACCAGCGGCTTCAGACGTTCGTAGTCCTGCTGCGCCTTGACCAGGCTTGCCTCCGCGGAAGCAAGGCTCGCCTGCGCCTGCAACAACGAAACCTGCTTGCGGGCGAAATCGAGGTCGGCTTCGCTCTGCCGCAGGTTGCCGCGGGCCTGCTCCGCGCTGGCTTCAAACGGCCGCAGATCGAGCACGTACAACACCTGGCCGGCCGCGACCTCCGCGCCCGGCTGGAAGAGCCATCGGTCGACATAGCCCTCCACCCGGCTGCGCACGTCCACCATGTTGCGCGCGTAGGTTTGCGCGGCGAAATCGGCAAAGATGGGAACGTATCGCGGCTGGACTTCCATCACGGTAACGAGCGGCGGCGCGGCAGCCGTCGCCCTCCGCTCGCCGGAGGCCGTACAGCCTTGCAGCAGAACTGCTGCGAGACAGAGGGCGACGGCAGGGTAAGGCAGGCTACGGACCTGCTGCGTCTTTCCAGGCATAAACCTCTATGTTCTCCTATTTCTGTGGCGCCAAAAGAATTGCGGGCGGGCGCCGGGATGCCGGGCGGCAAAGAGCGGCTGCCCGATGCCACGCGATACGCCTTTGCCGGCCTGGAAAACCGCGCGGCCGGATCACCGGATGAGGGTTGCCCTATGGCGCTGCGCGCGGGGGCAACGGAGTTACGATGGGTGGCAGATGCAACCGGGCAATGTTGTCCGAAGGAGCGATAGGAGTGCGCTATGTCCGCGAATCAGAGTAGTCGCCGCACCTGGCTGAAGAGCACCGCCGCACTGGCTGGAGGTCTGGCTGCCTCAGACCTGGCAACAACCCCCGTCAGCGCCGTGCAGTCAGAAAAACACACGGAAGTGGAGCCCGACCGGATGGCGGTGAGCGACACGAAAAACCTGGTTGAAACCACGGCCGGCAAGGTCCGTGGATACACGCACCGGGGCATCCACATCTTCAAAGGAATTCCTTACGGCGCGTCCACCGCCGGCAAGAACCGCTTCATGCCCCCGGCCCGCCCGGAGCCCTGGGCGGGGGTCCGCAGTTCCCTGTACTTCGGCAAGGTCTGTCCGTTCTTCCCGCGCGCCGGCTGGAACAGCGACGAGAACGCCTTCATGTTCCGCTGGGACGATGGCCAGCCGGGAGAGGACTGTCTGCGCGTCAACATTTGGACGCCAGGCATCAACGACAACCGGAAAAGACCGGTCATGGTATGGCTGCACGGAGGCGGTTTCTCGGCCGGCTCAGGTCAGGAACTCCAGTCGTACGACGGCGAGAACCTGTCCCGGCGGGGCGATGCGGTGGTGGTCAGTCTCAATCACCGGCTCAACACCTTCGGGTTCCTGAATCTATCCGAGTTCGGCGAACGATATCAGGCTTCCGGCAACGCCGGCATGTTGGACCTGGTCGCGGCACTCGAATGGGTGCGCGACAATATTCCGAATTTCGGCGGAGATCCGGCCCGAGTGATGGTTTTCGGGCAATCGGGCGGCGGCGGCAAAGTAGGCACGCTGATGGCGATGCCTTCGGCCAAGGGGCTGTTCCAACGCGCTTCGATTCAGAGCGGATCTATGTTGCGCGTGGCGGAAGCAGCGGACACCAGCAAGCTTGCTGCAGCCGTGCTCGAGGAACTCTCGATTTCGAAGGCGGACGTGGACAAGTTGCGGGATGTTCCGGTGGACCGTCTGCTGGGCGCCGCGCTGGCCGCCCAGCACAAGCTGTCGCCGCCGCCCTCCGGGCCGCCGGACTTCCGCCGCATGGCTCGCGCGCTCGGCTGGAGCCCCTGCGTGGACGGCAAGATCATCCCGGCCCAGACGTTCGATCCGCGGGCGCCGGAGATCTCGGCGGACGTGCCCCTCATCGTGGGCACCGTGCTGAACGAATTCATCAATGGAATCGATCACCCGGACGCATTCTCGATGACCGAGGAGCAACTCGCGGCGCGCGTCGACGAACGATACGCCGGGAAAAGCAAGGAGATCATCGAAGTCGTCCGGCAGGGCCATCCGAAGGCGCGGCCCTTCCAGCTGTACTCGATCATCATGGCCTCCTCGGTGCGCGGCAATGCGGTAAAACAAGCCGCTCTCAAGGCCGCGCAAGGCAAAGCGCCGGCCTACCTTTATTGGTTCACGTGGCAGACGCCGGTGCTCGACGGGAGGCCCATGGCATTCCACTGCGCCGAGCTGAGCTTCTGCTTCGACAACACCGACCGCTGCGAAGCGATGACCGGCGGAGGAGAGCGCGCCCGCGCGCTGGGCGCGAAGATGAGCGACGCCTGGATCGCCCTGGCCCGCAAGGGCGACCCGAATCATCCAAGCCTTCCCAAGTGGGCTCCCCACAACGCTGCCGGCGGGCAGACGATGATGTTCGACGATCAGTGCGAGCTGAAAAACGATCCCGACAAGGCGGAGCGCGGAGTTCTGGAGTCGCTCACTTAGGCCGCTGCGCAGATCGGTTCCGGACAGTGCGCCAGTATGCGGAGGGTCAATGACTGCAGTTAGAGCGCTGCTCGCGGGAATCATACTGGCGGGCGGCCGGTTCCTGGCCGGGGCCTCTCTGCCGCCGGCGCACATCGACGATTTCGCGGGACACCCGCGCGCGATCATTATCAGCGACATCGGCAACGAACCCGACGATCAGATGTCGCTCGTGCGCCTGTTGCTCTACTCGAACGAAATCGACATCGAGGCTCTGGTCGCGGCTACGTCCACCTGGCAGAAGACGGTGGTGCATCCCGAAACGATGCGCAAGCTGATCCAGGCGTACGGGCAGGTGCGGGGCAACCTGCTTCTTCACGCCAATGGCTGGCCGACCGCGGAGGACCTCGACGGGCGGGTTTTCACCGGACAGCGCGGGTACGGCATGGCGGCCACCGGCCTGGACCAGAACTCGGAAGGCGCGCAGGCGATCATCCGTGCCGCCGACCGCGATGACAGCCGCCCTTTGTGGGTCTGCATCTGGGGCGGCGCGAACACCCTGGCGCAAGCGCTCCTCCGCGTGCGCGCAACCCGGCCGCCCGACGGGGTGGAGAAGTTCGTCGAAAAGCTGCGGGTGTATTCCATCTCCGACCAGGACGACGCAGGGCCCTGGATCCGGCGCGAGTTTCCGAACCTGTTCTACATCGTGCAGCCATCAACCCAGGTAGGAGACGAATACTACTACGCCACCTGGACCGGCATCAGCGGCGACATGTACTACCGCAACGGCGCCGGCGCCGATTTTCGGACCGTGACCAATGAATGGCTGGACGCGAACATCCGCAGCAAGGGTCCGCTGGGCAAAGTGTATCCGCGGTTTCTGTTCATCATGGAAGGAGACACGCCATCCTTCCTTGGCTTGATCGACAACGGGCTCGACGCCTGGCGCAGGCCCGACTGGGGCGGCTGGGGTGGCCGGTACGTTTACCGGCTTCCGCACGGAGAGACCCGTCCCATCTGGACGCAAGGCGGCGACCTCTTTTCACGCGTGACCTCCCAAGACACCGTGCGCGGCCTGGATGACAAGGAGTACACGTCCGACCAGGCCACGATCTGGCGATGGAGGGAGGCCTTCCAAAACGACTTTGCGGCCCGCATGAACTGGACCACTGCCGATTACGCTCACGCCAATCACAATCCGGTTGTGGAAGTGAATGGCCAGCCGGGAAGCAGACCCATCCTCATCGACGCGGAAGTCGGCAAGGCTGTGGCGCTGGACGCCAGCCAAAGCCACGATCCGGACGGCCAGAGCTTGCACTACCGATGGTTCCACTATGCGGAGGCGGGCAGCGCGGACGGAAATCTCGCCGCCGTTACCATTGCGGGAGCCGAAACACCCATCGCCGTCGTGACGCCTACGTCGGCCTGCCGTCCGTTGTGGCTGCCTATGGGTGGCGGCTGCTCGGGCACCGGCACGGCACACATCATTGTTGCGGTCACGGATGACGGCTCGCCGCGCCTGACCTCGTACCTCCGGATCATCCTTAAGGTGCGTGCTACCGCTGGTCGATAGAGCGCTCACCAAGGGCGGCAGGGCGCGAGTCTCTGGAAGGGATAATGAAACGATGCCTTCGTCCATTAGCGCACCTGAGTCCGCAGCACCATACGAGGTTGAGGGTTCGCAGACTCTGTCCACGCCTTCGCTGTTGATCTATACCGAGATGATCGAGGCGAATATTTCCGCCGCGCTGCGAATGATGAACGGTGATGCGAACCGGTGGC
>CAZZHN010000015.1:0-40937 GCA_964654065.1 uncultured Solibacteraceae bacterium | reverse complement strand
ATGACGGTCTTGCCGACGCCGGCGCCGCCGAACAGGCCGATCTTGCCGCCGCGCAAATAAGGCTCGAGCAGGTCGATGACCTTGATGCCGGTCTCGAACATCTCAAGGCGCGTCGACTGGTCCTCAAACGCCGGCGAAGGCCGGTGGATGGGGAAGAATGTTTTGGCATTCACCGGGCCCATTTCGTCCACCGGCTGGCCGATGACGTTGAGCACTCGCCCCAACGTCTCCGGACCCACCGGCACTTCTACCGGATGGCCGAGGCTCAGGGCCATCATGCCACGGACCAGGCCCTCGGTGGGCTGCAGGGCGATGGTGCGCACACGGCCTTCGCCGATGTGCTGCTGCACCTCGCAGACGATATCGATGGGCTGCGGCACATCGAATCCTTCGCTGGTGATGCGGATGGCGGTATAGATGATGGGGATGTGCCCCTCGGGAAACTCGCAGTCCACGGCCGGCCCGGCCACCTGGACTACCTTTCCGATCATGGTTGCTTCGCTTGCCATAATCTCCTTTTACGATGCTGCCGCGGCGCCGCTGACCACCTCGATGATTTCCTTGGTGATGCTGGCCTGGCGCACGCGGTTCATAAACAGCGTCAACTTGTCGATCATTTCGGCCGCGTTCGAGGTGGCCGCTTCCATCGCGGTCATGCGCGCGGCGTGCTCGGCGGCTGCGGATTCGATGAGCGCGCGGAAGAATTCCATTTCCACGTAGCGTGGCAGCAGCACCTCCAGCATGGCGGCGGGCGGCTGTTCGAAGATGTAGTCCACCGGGCCCGCTTTCGCGGCCAACTCAGAGGGCATCTCCACCGGCAACACCCTGGCTACGGTGAGCTTCTGCGCCACCACGCTCTTGAACTCGTTGTAGAGGATATAAACCGCGTCGATCTCCGCGCGGCGGTACAGGTCTATCACCTTGCGCGCAATGGCCGCCGTGTCGGCATAGGCGGGTTTGTTCGCTAGGCCAATGGAATCGCCAGTGATCGCCGCGCGGCGCTTGCGGAAGAAATCACGGCCCTTGCGGCCGATCAGCTCCAACCTGACCGTTGCCCCAGGACGCTCCACGATGAAGCGCTGCGCCCCCTTGATGACGTTGGTATTGAAGGCGCCGGCGAGGCCCTTGTCGCCGCTGATCAGCACCAGCAGGATGTTTTTCTCCTCGCGCCGGGCGAGCAGCTCGTTCTGGCCCGCCTGGTCGTCCAGCGCCGCCGCGGCAGCGACGTTCGCCAGCACGCTGCGCAACATGACGGCGTAGGGGCGAGACTGGATGACGCGATCCTGCGCGCGGCGCAGCTTGGCCGCCGAAACCATTTTCATGGCCTTAGTGATCTGCTGCGTGTTCCTGACGGAGCGGATGCGCCGCCGGATGTCGACAAGACTAGGCATGCGCCGGTTCCGCTGTCTTCTGATCGGCTACGAACCGCCCTTTGAACTCTTCGACTGCGGCTTTCAACTTGCCGCGCAGTTCGTCGTCCAGCGCCTTCTTGGTGCGAATTTCTTCCCACAACCCGCGGTGAGCGTTGTCGATGAAGCGGTAGAATTCCTGCTCGAACTTGCCGCACTGCTCCACCGGGAGATCGTCCAGGTAGCCCTGCGTGCCGGCGAAGATGATGACAATCTGCTTCTCCACGGGCAGCGGCTGGTATTGCAGTTGCTTGAGAATCTCCACCAGGTGCTTGCCGCGATTGAGCTGCGCCAGCGAGGCCTTATCCAGATCGCTGCCAAACTGGGCGAACGCCGCCAGGTCGCGGTACTGCGCCAGGTCGAGGCGCATGCTGCCGGCGATCTGCTTCATGGCTTTGATTTGCGCGTTGCCGCCGACACGGCTGACCGAGATGCCGACGTTGATGGCCGGACGGACGTTGGAATTGAAGAGGTCCGCTTCCAGGAAGATCTGGCCGTCGGTAATCGAAATGACGTTGGTCGGAATGTAGGCGGAGACGTCGCCGGCCTGGGTTTCGATGAACGGCAGGGCAGTGAGCGAACCGCCGCCGTGCGCGGCGCTCAGCTTGGCGGCGCGCTCCAGCAGGCGGCTGTGCAGGTAGAAGACGTCGCCCGGATAGGCTTCGCGCCCCGGCGGCCGCCGCAGCAGCAGCGAGATTTCGCGATAAGCCGCGGCGTGCTTGGAAAGATCGTCGTAGATGCACAGCCCATGGCGGCCGTTGTCGCGGAAGAATTCGCCCATCGCGCAGCCGGAGAATGGGGCGATGTACTGCATCGGCGCGGGGTCCGACGCGGTTGCCGCCACCACGATGGTGTACTCCATGGCGCCGGCATCGGTGAGCGTCTTCACCACCTGCGCCACCGTGGAGCGCTTCTGGCCGATCGCGACATAGATGCAGATCATGTCGCCGCCCTTTTGGTTGATGATGGCGTCGAGCGCGATGGCGGTCTTGCCGGTCTGCCGGTCGCCGATGATCAACTCGCGCTGGCCCCGGCCGACCGGGATCATGGCGTCGATGGCCTTGATACCGGTCTGCATCGGTTCCTTCACCGGCTGCCGCGCCACAACGCCGGGCGCCAGACGCTCCACCGGGTTGAACTCGGTGGTTTGGATCGGACCCTTGCCGTCGATGGGCACACCCAGCGCATTGACGACGCGGCCGATCAGGGCATCTCCCACCGGAACCGACATGATGCGGCGGGTGCGCTTCACCTCGTCGCCTTCTTTGATCTCCGTGTAATCGCCCAGCAGCACCGCGCCCACCTGGTCTTCTTCCAGGTTCATGGCGATGCCGGCCACGTCGTGGGGGAACTCGATCAGCTCGCCGGCCATCACCTTTTCCAGGCCGTGAATCCTGGCGATGCCGTCGCCCACCGAAATCACCGAGCCGACCTCGGAAACGTCGATCGCCCGCTCGTAGTTCTCAATCTCCTGGCGGAGAATGCTGGTAATCTCGTCCGCTCGAATCTGCGCCATATTCTTTTCCGTTTACGATGAACCTTCCGCGCTGAGCTGCCGCTCCAGAGCCTGCAGCTGGCCGCGCACCGAGCCGTCATACACCGTCGAGCCGATGCGCGCCACGACTCCGCCGATGAGCGAGGGGTCGACGGCAAACTGCGCCCGGATGCGCTTGCCGCTGGTTTTTTCGAGCGCGGCGGTCAGTGCTGCGCGCTGCTTCTCGCCCATTTCGCGCGCCGATGCCACCTGCGCGCGGGCGAATCCCAGCCGCTCATCCAGAATCTGCTCGAAGGCGCTCACCACGTCGCTCAGAGCGGCGATGCGGCGATGATCGGTCAGCACAAACAACAAATTGCGCGTGATCCGCGACAGCCCCAGGACATCCGCCACGCGGCTGATGACGGCCCGTTTGCGGGCGGGCGGCACCGCCGGGGTGATGAGGGCGTTGCGCAGTGCCGGCGAACGAAGCGCGCTCTCGAAAGCGCGCAGCTCGGCGACCGCGTTCGGCGGTGGAAGCGCGGAGCCGGCAGCAGTAACGACGTCGGCAAGCGCGTTTGCGTATCGCGTGGCTGCAGCGGTAACAGGCATGGCGGCTCAGTTTCCTTGGGCGGGCCGGTCGACGCCGCGGACGAAGCCCGCCACCAGCCGGTCCTCTGCGTCCGGATCCATGCGGGTGCGGATCTTCTGCCCTGCCAGCTCCACGGCCAACTGGGCGGCATAGCGCTGCAAGTCGAGGCGCGCGGCCTTTTGAGCCGCGGCGATCTCCTGTTCGCCGCGCACCCCGATTTTGGCGATTTCCGCAGTGGTCTGCTTCGCGTAGCGATCGGTTTCCGCCGCCGATTCCTTCTGTGATTCAGCGCGCAGGGCGGCAATCTCGGCTTCCAGGCCGGCCAGGCGGCGTTCCACTTCCGCCACGCGGGCCTCGGCTTCCTTGGCCACGCGCCCCGATTCCACCATGTCCTGGCTGATGCGGGCCGAGCGCGCTGCGAAATAGGGGCCTGCCTGCTTGACGATCACGTAACCAAGGCCGGCGGCGAGAATCAGGAAGTTGGCCCACTCCCACATCTTGAGGCTGCCTTCTTTAGACGCCTCGGTTTCCTTTTTTGCAGGCTCCTCTGCCAGCGCTGTAGCGGGCAGCCCGGCTGTCAGAACGGTCAGGAAGATCGCCGGCAGGAGACGCTTCATGCCGCCCTCCCGCGCAGGATGGAATCGGCAATCTGGTTGGCCAGCAAGTCGCTCGCGGCGGCCAGCTCCCGTTTCAGGGTTTCGGCGTCCCGGGCCAGCTGCTGCTGCGCTTCTCGTATCAGTTGTTCGGCACGCTGGCGCGCTGCCAGCAACTCGGTTGCCTGATGCTCGGCGAGCTGGCGGTGCGCCTGTTCCTGCGCCTGGTACACTTCGCCCCGCGCCGCCCGCAAGGCGGTTTCATATTCGGTGGTTCTTGCCGCGGCGCGCTCCAGTGCCTCCGCGGCCAGCTTGCGCGCGCCCTCGGTGGCATCGTAGCGCTTCTGAAGCACCTTCTCCAGCGGCCTGAAGAACATGTACTTCAGATAAAAGTTGAGCGCCACCACCAGCAGAAACGTAGGTATCGTCTTTAGCAGCAGTTGCCCTAAGGCGTGCAGCATGACATCCATGGAAAATCGGAGAGAGAGCCCCGTTAATTAACGCCCAGAGTACCATCCGGCGGAAAGGGCAGTCAACCGCAGAAACCGCCTCCGCGGGTGGCCGGCCCCAGCCTACTCATAGCGGTACACGGTCACGCGCAGGGCCGTGTCGGGGCGTACGGTCAGGATCTCGCCCTGGCCGGTGTCATCCCCTCCCAACTGGCGGACAACGCGCCATTCGCCGTCAACGAACTTGCCCTGCTGGACGTCGCCCAGCCCGACTGTCTGCGGCCCCGGCGTGGTCGGTGCGAAAGCGATCCGAACTCCGCCGCCCGTGGCGCCGAAGTAGAACTCGTTCGCCCCGGCTGCAACCAGGATCGCGGCCGCCTGGTCCGGAGGTTTGTCCTGCTGCGGCCCGTTCTGGTTTCGTGGCGGTCCCGCGGCTTTCCCCGCGGCAGGCGGCTCGGGAGCGATAGGAACCCGGCCGCGGCCGACATACGTCAGCGCCAGGGTATAGTCCCCTAACTTGACCTGCAGAGGAGCATCGCCCTGGTTGAGACGGACAGCAGCGATCGTCTCTTTCCCTTGTTGGGCCGCGATGGCCGGGGACAATTGCGCTACCACGCGGTATGCCGCAGCGAGTTCCGTGTCCGGGCCCATCGATCGTTCGATGAAGAACGGCGAGAAGCCGATCGCGTTGAACTTGCCGAACGCCGGCAGCACATTGGCGGGGTTAGCGCTGGTTTCCGGAATGAACAGCGGGTTGCCGTGCCGCGCGAATCTGGTGCAAACCTCGTCGAAGTATTCCAGATAGAGGTCCGGAGCGAACAGATCGACCGCAGGCGCTCCGGCCTTCCATACGTCGTGAACCTGTGGCACCGGGCCGCCGCTTGGGTAGGTCCCGGGCCAGGCATGATTCGGCTGCTGCAGCCAGGCATTCACGAACATCGGGATGTTGTATTCTCTCTTGCCCTCCTCCGCCACCGTGTTCACGAAGCGCGCGTAGTTCCAGGCCATGAAGATTTCGTCGACGGGCCAGTGCAACTTCCGCCAGCCTGCCTGGTGCTCTTCGGCGCTAAGCGGAGGGCTCTTGGTCTGGAGGGGCATCTCGACACTGTTGGGCTTGCCCGGGCCGAAGACTTCTTCCCAGGTTCCCAGTGTCTTGAAACCGTGCGAGCTCCATAATTCGCGCAACTCAGGGCTCAGGGCGTCCTTATGCTGCTGGAGGTACTCCATCAGCTCGTTTGGCACCGGCCCGGCAAAGGCTTTGTTAGCCGGCGCGGACCGGTCACGGGAATCCCGCAACACGCCGACTTCGTTCTCCACCTGCATCATGACCACGGTGTGCTCGTCGCCATCGACATTCTTAATGTGCCGCATCAACGCTCGGAACGCCCGCGCATCGGCATCGCGCGTGGCATCGGCGAACGTGCTGAGCAATTCCATGCTTTTCCCGCCCTTAATCTGAATCCGCGGGAACCGCTGATAGTCCTTCTTGACCCAGTAAGGCGCGTAGCTCGACAGGCCGTTCTTCCAGCTGCCGAACCACAGAAAGACGAGCTTCAGGTTGTTGCGCCGGGCCTCGCGGATGAGCCCGTCCACCAGGGCAAACTCGAACTTGCCTTCGGTGGGCTCCATCTGCGCCCATGACAAAGCCGCCAGCACGCAGTTGAGATTGCCCGAGACCAGCCGCGGCCATAGGGGCTCCACATTCTCGAGGCTGGTAGCGGTGTTGTTTCCCAACTCCCCCGCCAGCGCCAGAAATGGTTTTCCATCCACCATCAACTGCGTGGCGGTGCCCTGTTTCTGCAGATGCGGGATGCCAGTTTGCCCGTAGCATTGGGCGGCGATCAGCACGGCAAAAGCGGGCAGGCACGCAAGGCGAACTCGCGGTTTCATTTCTCTGTCACCTCGGATCGCTCATCTTAGCCGCTTTCTCACGGAGCGGAAAGCGCCAGCCACGAAGAGTCATGCTGAAGCTTGTGGGTTGGCAGCGAAAGCGCTACCGCCCCGTTTCGCTGTCGAACGATCGGCGGGGCATGTGGGGAAGGCGCTTCCGCCTGCCAACCGATTCCGTCACGCCATCCCGCCCCGGTTTTGGTGCCAGCGACCTCTTCGCTACCGCCGCACGTGCGCCTTCGATACGTTCGGCGCAGAGCCGTTACTGCCGGCCGATTGGGGCAGGAAGGGAACTGCGATTTGTTGGGTCCATGCTGCGCCGCTGGCGTCCCGGCCGGCGAACACCATCGTGACCGTAGACGGCACCGGGATGTTTCCCGCCTTCAGATTTGCCGTGAGGGTGCCGTCCACCGGCAGGTTGATGCTGCCGAAGAAACCCGCGATCGAGCCTGCGAAGCTCACGCCATCAAAGGTAAAGCCGGTCAGCGTCGTAGCCACCCCTGCGGTCTCGGTCAATTGAATTGTGAAACTGAACGTGGCCCCGTTCGCGTCCGGCGCCTGCTGGTAGACCGGATCCGGCGTCACGGACACCGTCACCAGGGAGGTTGCCGACGGCGCGCCTGAGCTGATGCTTGCCGCCGCCGATGAGGAGCCGAACGAGGGGCCACCCCCATAAAAGGCCTGCACCGTGTTGTTCGCGGCCAGCAACTGGCTGCCAAAAACCTTGATCGACGCCGTGGCGGTTCCCCCCGATCCGGAGAGCGTCGCAGTACCGAGCGAAGTGGTCCCCAGCGTGAAGGAGACGGGGCCCGACGGCGTCGTGGTGCCGCTGGCAGCCTTCACGGTAGCGGTAGCCACCGCGGATCCGCCCGCCGAGACCACGTTCGGGGTCACGGTGACCGCGGTTGCAGTGGGAGTGACCGGAAGGCCGCCCCAGGTAGTAACCAGGTTATAGGCATCCACCGAGCCGAGCCCTGTCACCAGGTCGTAACCCACGCCGGCGGTATAACCGAATTGACCGCCGACGCAGTCCGCCGTCTTCGCGAGGCACGGAACGATGTTATTCCCCATGGTTACGTCGTGAAAAACGCCGGAGGCGCCTCCAGCCGCCATGGTGTACAGCTTGGGGTTGATGTTGCCCAGGCCGGATTTCGTCTGCACCTTGTTCTGCACAAGGTACTGATTGAGCAGAGCGATCATCCCGGCGAAAGAAGGGGCGGCAGCCGAAGTCCCGCCCACGGCGATCGTCGAACCTTCGGTAATCACCACGTAGGGATCGTGAGCGTCCGACGCTGCCAGGGCGACGTCGGGCACATCGCGCGCGCCATCGTTCGGAACACCGGGGCCGGCCTGCCAGGAAGGTTTGGAGTAGACGGAGCTGAGCCCGCCGCCGCTGGCCGAAATAGGTCCGCCCAGCAACTCGCTCGCCGCTGTGTCGTTCCAGGCCATCTCGGGGATGGAGGACAGCGCGGAACCGCCGTAGAGTCCATTCGCAGAGCTCCAATAATTGCTGTTTCCTTCGTTGAACTCCGTTCCGCCGACCGCGGTGATTTCGGGAACACTGGCTGGAAGGCTGACTCCCAGGCCCTGGGTCGCGACGGCGACCTGATAATCGCAGCCCGCCGCGCCCGAATCGCCCGACGAGGCCAGCCACGTGATCCCCAGCGCATTGGCCTTCTGCGCTTCAACCTGGTAGTAATAGAGGCCCAGCCGATACGACCCCACATCGTATTCGCACAACCCGAAGCTCTCGCTGATCACCGGCGCCAGATCGTTGTCGATTGCATAGTAAGCCGAGTAATCCGCGTCCTGGCTGTAAACGTAGATCAGGCTGGCCAGCCGGGCTACCGCGCCGGCCCATTCCAGGTCCAGGTCCGCCTCGATTTCGTCGCCCGTGAACCCGGGGTAGACGCCAACCGGAACCGTCTGTATCTCGTTCGGAACGAGGCCCCAGCTGCTGCGGAACGAGGCAATGTCGTCCGGATCGATGTCGCTCTGACCTACGATCACCAGGCTCTGTCCCGCGCCGGTGTACCCATAGTCATACAGCGGAGCGATGTTGTAAATCGTCGCGAGATCGTCCGGCAACAGGTAGTTGCTTCCGTCGCTGCCGGTGTAGTTCGGCCTGATTTGCCTGTGCGGCGCCTTCGGGCGAAAATCGTGGAGTCCGAGGATGCCCGCCACCATGGGCGCGATGGCGGCCGGTAGTGACGCTTCCGTCGAGTTTGCGAAATGAGTTTCAGGGCCCACCTGATAGCGGTGGATTTCGGTATGGAGGGCTGCCTGCACCTGCCGCGCCGTGCCGCTGAAACTGATAAAGTCGCGGCCGCGCGCCGCATACTGGACGGCGAAGCCCTGGGAATGCACCCAGGCGGCTACTTTGTCCATATCCGCCTGGCTCATCCCGAACCGCTCGGAGTATGCTTCCGGTGTCAGCCAGTTGTGGTAGTTGGGCGACGCAGGGTCCTGCTGTTCCGCCAACAACTGTTCCAGCGCGGCCTGCTGGGCGGCTGACGGTTTCAGAATCAGAGTGATATTGCCGAGCCGGAACTCGGGTTCCACCGCGCCCTGATCAAACTTCGGTTGCGCCAGCGGAGCTACGCTGCCTCTCACAGCCACCGAACGGCGGGCGTCAATCGCGGCGGTGATCCGGTCCGGCTGGGCGGGTAACACGGCAGCAAACAGGCAGAAAAGGAGTGCGGTGCACACACTACGGCACAATGGCATGACTTCTTGTACCGCTCAAAGTGAAGTGGTGTCCATTCCCAAAAGGTTTATGGCTGGATGTAACCGGAAGATAATCGGGCAGTTGAATCGGTGCCCAAGCCGCGTGTGTGGGACAGGCGCTTCCGCCTTTCAACAGGTTCTTCCGACCCTCCAGCCCCTCCGTGCCAGGTCGGCGGGGTGCGCCGCCCGGCCACCGATCGCGGCAGCCCGCTGCCTGTGTTACGCTGAATCTCTCGCCCGAATTCCATGCGCAATGTTGTCATCATCGGCTCCGGGTGCGCCGGTAATACGGCTGCGATTTACGCGGCGCGCGCCAATCTGAAACCAATCGTGGTCAGCGGCCACGAGGCCGGCGGACAGCTTTCGCTGACTACGCTGGTGGAGAACTTTCCCGGCTTCCCGGAAGGCATCAACGGTCCGGAGCTGATAGACAACATGAAGCGGCAGGCGGAGAACTTCGGCGCCGAGTTTGTCCATGGCGCGGTTCTCGATACCGACTTCTCGGCGCGCCCCTTCCGCCTCAACATCGAAGGCGAATGGATCGAGACCCGCACCGTGATCATCGCCTCCGGGGCTTCGGCGCGCTGGCTGGGCCTGGAGTCGGAGCAGAAACTGATTGGCCATGGCGTCAGCAGCTGCGCCACCTGCGACGGGTTTTTTTACCGCGGCAAGAAGATCATGGTGGTGGGCGGCGGCGATTCCGCCATGGAGGAGGCCAACTTCCTCACTCGCTTCGGCAGCGAAGTCGCGCTGGTGCACCGCCGCAGCGAATTCCGGGCTTCGAAAATCATGCTCGACCGCGCCCAGCACAATCCCAAAATCAAGTTCCTGCTCAACACGGTGGTAGAAGACGTCCACGACGCATCGAAACACCTGGTGACAGCGGTGCGGCTGCGCAACGTGAAGACGGGCGAGGTTTGGGAGCAGGACGTTGACGGCTTTTTCGTCGCTATCGGGCATATCCCGAACACCAAGATCTTCAAGGGACAGATTGAGACCGACGCTGACGGCTACATTCTCTCGCACGGCGGCGCGCGCACCAATATTCCCGGCGTTTTCCACGCCGGCGACGTGCAGGATCGCTCGTACCGCCAGGCCATCACCGCTTCCGGCGCGGGTTGCATGGCGGCCATCGAAGCCGAACGATTTCTGGAAGCGGAAGGACTCTGAATATGATCGAGCGCATTCACCCTCCGGGCGCCGCTGCGCCGCGCGGCCCTTATTCACCCGCGGTCCGCGCCGGAGACACCATATACGTTTCCGGCCAGATCCCCGTCGACCCGGTTAGCGGCGAGGCTGTTACCGGCGGCGTGCAGGCAGAGACGCGACAGGTGCTCACCAACATCCGCAACATTCTGGCCGGCTGCGGGGCGTCCCTGGCGGATGTGGTGCGCTGCGGGGTGTATCTGACCGACGTCGCGGACTTCAAGGCGATGAACGAGGTCTACGCTGAATTCTTCGGCGATGCCAAGCCCGCCCGCACCACAATCATCGTCGCTGCGCTGCCGCTGTTTGGCGCCAAGGTCGAGATCGACGCCATCGCCTACCAGCCGAGTGCGGCCCGGCGGGGCTGATCGCGAAGATGAGGCTGGTATAAGCCCAGTAACGCCGGCGGTCTTGCCGCCGGCCCACGTATCCGCTAGCGCTGCCCCCCACCTGGGTGATTTCAGCATATTCGAACCTCACACTCCGTTGATTTTTCCCACACTCTATTGAAATTCCTCGCCCTTCCTTCCCTGGCAGGCTGATTGCGGAATCAACAGGTTTCAGTCGATTTTGGGCCTGGTTTGCGTGATTTCGCGCAGGGCTGGGCGGAGGAAAGGACGGGACCACTTTGCCAGTCGCTACCGAGGTTCACAAAGAGTATTTGCGCGCCCTGCCGGGTGACGACGTCCGCCAGATCCTGTGGCGCTTCGCGGATCGCTACGATCTGCAGATGCTGGTGCAATCGACCCGCGCGGTAGCCCGCGGAGCGGTGGCCCGCCTGGTAGCGGCGGGCGGGCGCAACACGCACGAATGGACGGCGGAAAAGGCGGAGCTGCTCAAGGCATTCGACGAATCGGGTGTCACGGGCGCGGGTTTGGATCCGGCGCAGGGCGGGTTCATCGAAGGCCCGAAAAACCTGGCGCTGGCCCTGACCGCCTTCGAACTGGCGTGGGTCGACGCGGGCGCGGCCACAGGCAGCCTGGCGGGATTTCTGGCGCTCTCGCCGATTCATGAGCGCGGGACGCAGGAGCAGCGCGATACCTACATGAGCCGGTGCGCTCCGGCGCAGCCCGGCGAAGACCGAAAGCCCTGGCGCGGCGCGTTCTGCCTTACCGAACCGATCCCCTACGTGGGCGTCGAGACCGGCACTCTCGGCGGCAAAGTGAAGGTCGCAGAGTGGAAGGATGGCGAAGAGCCGATGCTGCAGGTGGACAAGCGCGGCCGCTTCATCACCAACATGGGCTTTGCCAACTTCGTCACGGCGGCAGTGGATTCCGACGATCCGCGCATCAAGGGCAGCTGCATGGTGATCCTGGAAGAGACGGATCCGGGCCTCTTCGACCGCGGCACGCCGACGCGCAAGCTGGTCCATCAGCTCTCTTCCACCTGCGACCCGATCTTCAGCATGACGGTGCCGGCCAGCCGGATTGTGGGCGGCTACACCGTCAAGGACGGCGTGATTGTCCCGCGTTACAGCCACGGCGAAGTGATCGAAGCGGTGTTCCGGCGCACGCGCGTGACAGTGGCGATCATGACGTCGGCCAAGCTGTTGTCGGCGGTCGAGCCGGTGATCCGGTATCACCGCAACCGGTTCCGCGGCGGCTCCATCGCCACGCCCGGTTCGCCGCGCTACGAGCTCGGCCTGCAAATGAAAGAAGACGCCGTGCAGCGCCTGGTGGACGTTTGGGCTACCGGCGAAGCCAGCGCCGCGCTGGGATTTGAAGCCGCGCGCGTGTTCGACCGGCTCGATCCGCTGGAGCGCCGGCGCGAAGAAGCACTGGCGGAACGCGGCTTGACCGGCAGCGCAGTGATGAAGAACCGGCGGCAGCTCACGAAGGACGCGGTCGAATTCCTGGCGGGGCGACGTCCCGAGCTGGCTGGCGATGTACTCATCGAGTATGCCCTGCTCGACAGCGTCGCCAATGTGCTGTGCCCCGCCTGCAAGCTGTGGAACACAGGCCATGGAGCGCAGATGATGCGCGAAGCGGTGAGCCTGATGGGCGGCTACGGCATCACCGAAGATTGCCCCGGCTTCCTGGGACACAAATGGATGGATTCGCAGCTCGAAGCCACCTACGAGGGGCCGGAGGCGGTGCAGCGGCGGCAACTCAGCCTGACCATGGCCGACGAGCTGTTCCTGACCCAGTTCCGCGAATGGATCCGCGAGATGCGGCTGATCGCCAATGACCGGCCTGGAACCGGCGCCTGTGCGCTGGCTACCGCCATGCAGCTCTGGCTGTGGGCGCTCAATCATCTGCGGCGCGCCACCGATGCGGACGGCGACAAACTGTACCAGGGGGCGCGCCAGGGTGTGACCTTCCCGCTGGCGGATGCCCTGTGCTGGCTGCTGGCGTCGCGCTTTCAGATCCTCGACCTGATCGAGCTGGAAAAGAAAGGGCCGGAAAACCCGACGCTGGCCGAGGGACTGCCCGGCCTGACGGCCTTCCTCACCGACCTGTGCCACGTGCAGGCGGCGCGCGCCGCGGGCGAGGTGGGCCGCATCTGCGCGGAACTCGTGTACGGCTACAACCGGCATCCGGCCTGGGACACGGAAGGCTGCGCGTCCTGCTACCAGGCCGAGGACCTGGAAGCGATGGAGAGCCTGATCCCCGGTATCGCGTCGCTGGCGCGCGGCTACACGGATGTGATCGAAACCGGCGGGGCCCATGAGACCAAAGCCGGCCCGTGCGTGCGGATGGACGGGCTCGACCAGTTTGGGCGCCTGCGGGCGCGCATGGATGGCTGCCTGACCGGCTCGCAGCTTGCCAAAGACCGCGCGGCCGAAGCGCTGACCAAGGTGATGATTCCCGAGGCGCTGGATTACCCGGCATGAGCGATCCGGTCATCGAGAGGCAGACGATGGAAACCGACATTGTCTGCACGGGATTCGGCCCGGCGACGGCAGGTTTTCTGTCGACGCTCTCGCGGCACATTCTCAACCCGGACGGCACGGTGGCGCTCGAGAGCCCGTCGATGCCGGGCATGCCGTTGCAGGTCGTGTGTTACGAGCGCGCCGATGGCGTCGGCTTCACCGTTTCCGGCGTGGTGACGCGGGCGCGAGGCATCCGCGCGACGCTGCCCGATGAAAAACTCCGCGAGATCCCGATGGCGACGCCGGTGGCAGCGGAGAAGGTGGTGTACCTGCTCGATCCGGTGGGCGCCAGCCGGCGTTCGGCGGCGATGCGCGCGGCCGACGGCATGGTTCGCGCGGCGCACCTGCATCAGGACGATGCCGTGGAACTGCCGTATGCACCGCCGTTTCTCGAGAAGCACGGCGGCTGGGTATTTTCGCTGGGCCAGTTTCTGCAGCATGTGGGGAACGAGCTGATGGTGGCGGGCACGGTACAGGTGTGGCCGGGCATGCCGGTGGCAGAGGCGCTGCTCGATGAGGCCGGAGAGCGCGTGTGCGGCGTGCGCCTCGTCGACCAGGGCGTGGACCGCGAAGGCAAACCGGATGCGGGTTACATGCCCGGCATGGACATCCGCGCCGCGCTGACCGTGGTGGGCGATGGGCCGGTGGGCGCGATAGGCCGCCAGTTGGACAAACACTTCGGCCTGCCGGCCGGGCATCATCAGCGCGAATGGGCGCTGGGCATGAAGTTCGTCGTCGATCTGCCGGCGGAATGCGACCTGGCGCCGGGCACGGTGATCCACACCTTCGGCTACCCGGAGCCGGAAATCTTCGGCTTCTTCTACGTGATGCCGGACCGCGTGGCAACGGTGGGTATTTTCGTGCCTTCGTGGTTCCGCAGCCCGATGCGCACCGTCTACCGCTACCTGCAGCACTATATGCTGCATCCGTATCTGTGGCGCCATTTGAAGGGCGGCCGCCTGCGCAGCTGGGGTGCGAAGTCGCTGCAGGAATCGGGCAAGCGCGGCGAGCCGTTCCTGGCGGGCGAAGGCTATGCGCGCATCGGCGAGGGCTCGGGTAGCACCAACGTGCTCACCGGTTCCGGTGTGGATGAAGCATGGACCACCGGTGCGCAACTGGCCGAGGCGGTGGACGAGCTGCTGCGGCAGAAATTGCCGCTCAACCGCGAGAACCTGGAGCGGACCTACGTGGCGCGGCGCCGCGCGAGCTGGGTGGAAGAGGAAGGCCGAATCGCGGAGAAGGCGCGGGACGGTTTTCACGACGGCGTCATCACTGGCATGATCGGCATGGCCCTGGCAGGGTTCACGCAAGGCAAAGTCACGCTCGGCGGAGAGCCGCGGCTTCTACCCGATCCGAAAGAATACTACCGCAGCATGATCCCGCCTGACGAACTCGAGCGCATCGTCGCCGACTGCCGGAACCGCGGCGTATCCTGCCACGACGCTCTCATGGAACGCTGCGGCTGGCCCGAAATTCCGTGCGACGGCCAGTTGCTGGTCTCTCACCAGGACGCGCTGCTGCTGGGCGGCAAAGTACAGGCGCCGGGCGGGTTTGCCGATCACGTGCGCTTCGTCTACCCCGATTTCTGTGAGCGCTGCGTGGCTAAGATGTGCATCGAAATGTGCTCCGGCCAGGCGATCACGCTGGGCGTGGGCGGGATGCCGGTTTTCGACCGCGAAAAATGCGTGCACTGCGGCGGCTGCCTGTGGAATTGCGGGACCTCGCTCGAAGACGACCCGCAGCGCGGCAACATCGATTTCCGCGCCGGCGCCGGTGGATTCCATTCGGCTGAGAACTGATGGGGGAGCCTTCAAGAGTAGGACAGACGATCGGTTTGTGTCACCTGTCAGCGGGCCGCGCCTTGAGAAGAAATGACAGACGACGGAAACCGATCGTCTGTCCTACCAAAACACGGGAATTTTGAAACATGTCAACGACCTTTCAAATCGTAGTTTGTGGAAGCATTGTGCCGGACCCGCTGCAGACGCTGGAACCGGTTACGGGCCCGGCGGGGCCGGCGCTGAAGAACGAAATGATGCTGCCGGCGGTGCTGGACCCGTGGGCGGGGCACGCGCTGTATGAGGCGGCGCACCTGGCGGCGGCACAGCCCGGCAGCAAGGTATGGCTGGCCAGCATGGGGCCCAAGGCCAAGCTGCAACAGGTGATGATGACGGTGGCGCAGAAGGTGCCGTTCGAGCTGGTGGCGCTGGATGGCCCGGCCTCGGGTTTCGCCGATTCGTTCGCAACCGCGGCGGCGCTGGCCGGGGCGATCGAAGCCATTCCGGGGCTCGACAAATCGCGGCTGCTGCTGTTTGGCGGTTGGGAATCGGCATCGCGCGGCGCCGGTTCCACGATGCAGATGGTCGGCGAGCGGCTGGGAATCACCGAACAGTTTCAGGGCGTGGACCGGATCGCGGTGCGTGCCGACGGCAGCTTCGAAGTGTTGGAGCGCATCGAAGGCGGCCGGCACCAGGTTTCGGTGTGCTCGGCGCCGCCCGCGGTGCTAGGTTGGGCCACCGGATTCCTGCCCGAGCCGCGCAACAACCCGCAGGTCGGGATGGTGAACATGAAGACCGTCATGCCCGCGCTGATGCGCGCCAAATTAGCCACCGCGGCGGACGCCGGCACGTGCTACGCGTCCGTCACACTGCCCAAGCAGCAGCGCGAGACGCGCATCGAAAAAAACATGGCTCCGGAAGAAATTGCGCGCGAAATCGCGGCGTGGATCAGGGAGGATTAACGTGGAATCCATTTTGCTTTTGGCCCATACCGAAGCCGATGGTGCGCTGGCGAAGCCGGCGCTCGAGGCGTTGACGGCGGCGCTCGCCCTGGGCGGTGAATTGACCGTGGGGCTGGTGGGCGGCGCCGTGGAACCCGCCGCAAGAGTGGCCGCCGCGGCGGGAGCCCAGCGCATTCTGGCCGTAACCGGCGAAGCGTTCAGCGAGGCGCGTTATGCGACCGATGCCGCGGCGGCGGAAGCGATCGCCCGCGCCGCCGGAGCGGTCATTGTCCTGGCGCCCGCCACTTCGCGCTGGTCGCGCGCCCTTTCCGGTGCGGCGTACCGGCTGGGCGGCCGCATCGACACCCATGCTACCGGGCTGGCGATCCGTAACGAAGTCCCGGCGGTCACCCGCTGGTTCTACCGGCAGCGCATGGAAGCGGTTCTGACGCGGGCCGCGCGGCCCTGGTTCGTGCTGCTCGACTCGGGCTGCGTCCCGCCCTGGAGCGGGACCGCCGCCGGCACGGCGCAGATCGAGACGATCCCGCTGGAGGCTCCCGCGACGCGTACCACCGTCACCGGCGTGCAAGCGCCGAAAGCCGATGAGCAGACCATCCGTCCCGATGCCAGGCTGTTGTTCGTGGCCGGCGCCGGCTGGACCAAAAAACAGGCCGACGGCGCGGTACATGTGGAGGAAGCGCAGCAGCTCATCCTCGGCGCATTGCGCGCGGCGCAGGCGTCGCTCGGCGGCAGCAAATCGCTGGTCGATTTAAGCGGGGAGGGTGAGGCCGTGCTGCCCTTCATGACGCATTTGAACCAGGTGGGCCAGACCGGGTCGACGCCGCGGCATCCCAAGGGCCTCTCCACCTGCTGCCACGGCGAGGAACCGCATGTGGTCGGTTGGCGCTTTGTCACCGAGCGCCGCGCCGTCAACCTGGACGCCAACTGCGGCTGGGCGCGCGGCAAAGCCGATGTGGTCTATGTCGCCGACGCGTTTGCGGTGGTGCGGGAGTTGAACCGGCTGCTGGGGTAAGACCCCGCGGCGCGCGCAGGGCTACGTTCCGTGTCGAGAGCCATCTCGACATTTCTTGTAAGCCTCGCTGGATGACGAGCGGTGGCCCCGGCTGGCTTCAGGAAGCCGTTATTGCTGGCTGCCGTCGCGGCGCTTCAGGGTCGGACGATCGCTGTCGTCGGTCTTCTGATCGGCTCCGGTGCTGTCGTCCACGGGGCCAGTACCGCTGCCGGGAGCGCGGCGCAAACGCGGACGGTTCGGATCATCTTTCTGATCCACCTTGTGGCGATTGTGGAGCATCGCCAGTCTGCCCTTGACGTCGTTGAATTCCGACGTATTGACCACGTATTCGTCCTTGGGCTTCAGTTCGGCCTGGATTTCGTTCTGCGCCGACTTGATCCGGTCATCGTTCATCGGGTGGGTGGCAAAAACCTTGGCGATGGAGCCGGGTTTCTTCTTCTCCATGGTCTCGATCTTTTCGAAGAAGTCGACAAAGGCGGTGGGATCGTAGCCCGATTTATAAAGGTACTGCAAGCCGAAATGGTCGGCTTCCCTTTCCTCGGCCCGCGTAAACTGCAGCATGGTCAGCGGAATCGCCAGACTCATGCCCTGGCGGATGGCGTATCCCGTCCAGGTCCAGCCGGTGAAGATCGATCCGGCGATGGCGCCGATTTCCATCAAATCGCCCTTGGTCTGCTGGCGGGTCGCGTGGCGGCAGGCGACGTGGGCGATTTCATGCGCCATCACGCCGGCCAGCTCAGCTTCGGTGTCCGCCTTGAGGATGAGTCCGGAGTTGACGAAAAAGAACCCGCCCGGCAATGCGAAGGCGTTGACTTCCTCGGTATCCAGCACCTTGATGGTGAATGGAACCTTGGCGTCGGAGTTGCGAACGATGTTCTGGCCGACGCGGTTTACGTATTCCGCAATGATCGGGTCGTCGACAATCTTGGCCTGGCGCTCCACCTCGGTGGCCAGCTGCTTGCCGAGCGCGATCTCTTTCTCGAGCGAGTAGAAGTTGATGCCGCTGCCGACGTCGCGATCCCCAATGGTGTCGGGGTCGTTCTTTTTGTTCTTGCTGTCGTCGCCATACGCGCCGCCAGCCAGCAGGCTGAGGGCGGCGAAAATTGCCACAAGGGACGTGGGTCGGCACTTCATGGGGAACTCCCTCTACATACACTATACGCCAGAGCTCGGCGCTTAGAGTAAGCTGTTCATTGATTTAACGTGGCTGCGAGGCGAGTGGTTTCACCCAAAAGCAGTCGGTCAGTAAAGTCCCAGGCTGATGACTTTGCCCGCCGGATCGACCAGCACGTCAAGCCGCCGGTCCATGTAGGAGTAGAACTTGCGGCCCTTATTCGCCCCAGTGGCGCTGACCTCTCCGCCCCACTGGCGCCGGCAGTCCTGCCAGGTCATGTTCAGCGGATAGACAAAGACGGTCCTCAGCAGGCCGGTTCCGGACTCAAAATCGAGCTCCAGTTCCTTGTAGCGGCCAGTCGGATCGGCAAAAGCGTAGATTTGTCCGTTGACGCTCTGATTGTCGCTGTAGGCCGGGCGCTGGCGGGCGGGCTGACCCAGTAGAAATCGAGCATCATCGGCCGTCCATTGGCCGATCATTTTCTGGCAGAACAGCGCGCTATTCTGCACGAAGGCTGGAGGATAAAACACCTTCGTCGAGCTGCGCGAGGCCGATCCGGCCGGCGTTGCCGGTCCAGCCGGCTTGGGTGCTTCCGCTGGCGCCGCGGCAGCGGCTGGAGCCTCGTTCTCGGGTTTCGGTTTGGCGGCCTCGGGCGCGGGCGCCGGCTTTCCCGGCAGGAACACCTCAACCGCAATGGCATCCTGATCCTGATCGCGTAGAACCGGCGGCACCGGGGCGGACGCAGTCTGAGTGCCGTTAGGCGAGTCGGCTGCCAGGGCGAGCCAACCGGCCATCAGACAAAAGGGGATAAGCGTAGCCCTTCTCATTTCGTTCTCCGTGGACACGGCGACATAACATTTCAAAAATAGCCGAGAGGCGGCAGGGTTACGATCCCGAATTTGGCAAGCAGCGGGACGTTAACAAAAGTTAGCTATCCCGAGGCCCAGGACAAACGGTAGGGCGAACCACCGCTTGTCGTGGTTTGTCGTGATGGGCCGCCGTAAGGCACGACAGACGACGGAAGCCGATCGTCTGTCCTACCGCTAAAGAATAATGATTATCGTTGCGGAGAACCGAACAGGTCTTCGACGAAGCTGCGCTCGATAGGCCAATAACCGTAGACCCGCTTGCCGCCGCTATGAAAACTGCCGGCCGCGAGCACGCCGCTCAGGTCGGCGGGATTCGGGCTCTGATTCTCGCGGGCAATCATCTGGCGCAGCAGGCCGGTGACGCGGGTCAGTTCGAGGGCCGCGTCCGCCGCGTCGATTTCATTGCGGCACAGCACGTCGAGCCTGGCGGCCAGCCGCTGGCCGTCGGGTGCGATAGCCAATGTGACGCTTTCTGCCTCGCTCAGGCTGTGCGCAAACATTCGGGTGCCGGCGGGCAGGCTCTCGCCAGACCGCACCATGCCCACCGGAACCGAAATCCACACCGGCGAATCAGGCAGGGCGGCGGGCGGGGCCGGTGCTGACGCGGCCAGCCGCAACACCGCTGACCGGTCGGGGCTCACCGCCAGCGCCATCAGACCAGAACGCATCGGGAAAAACGATATCTGGCGCTCCGGCAGGCTGCCTTGCATGCGGCAAAGGTCGTGCTCGCACTGGCCGCCCTGTTCCGCCACGTACTCCCGCAGGCGGGGCCAATCAAAACGCCCGTCGAGCAGCAGGAATTTGCCGGTGGGAGCGAAGGCTGCCAGCGCCCGGTCCAGATCGCGCTGGTAGTTGAAGTTGGTCTTGCGCACGAATGCCTGGTATTCGGGGTCCTGGCCGGCCAGCGAACCGTCCAGCATTTGCAGAATCCCGGCTCGCCGCAGGGCCTGGAAATCCACCGACAGGACGAGCGCGTTATCCGTGGGGAGCCGTTGGAGCAAGCGGGCCGTCGTGAAAGGCCGCGACCGAAGGGAGGCGACGCCAGCGATCAACAGCGCAACGGCGGCCAGCGCCGCCGCCAGCCAGTACAAGCGGGTCCTCAGGCTCACCACACCAGTATCACACCGCCCACCCGTGGCACAGGCTGTCAGCCTGCTGAGCCGAGAGTCGTTTCGGCTTTGGCCTGTGGTTTTTGCCTTTGCTATCCTCTTAACTTAACCGGCAGCCAGTGCATTTCCGCCCGGCCCACCCATGTACAAGCTACTCGCACTCAATCGCAGCGAAATCGCCATCCGCATTCTGCGTGCAGCCAATGAACTGGGGCTGCGCACGGTTGCGGTCTACTCGCAGGAAGACAGCCTCGCGCTGCACCGCTTCAAGGCCGACGAGGCGTACCTCATCGGCCAGGGCAAAGGACCAGTGGAAGCCTATCTGGATGCAGAGGGCATCGTGGACCTCGCCAGGGAAAAGGGCGTAGATGCCATCCATCCCGGCTACGGCTTCCTTTCCGAGAATCCGGCTCTGCCGCGCGCCTGCGATCGCGCCGGCATCACCTTCATTGGTCCCAGCGCCGAACTGCTGGAGCTGCTGGGCGACAAGACTGCGGCGCGCCGGCTGGCGCAAAAGGCCGGCATCCCGGTGATTCCGGGCACCGAGCAGCCGGTTCGCAACGCCAGGCAGGCGGAGAAGATTGCCGGCGAGATCGGATTTCCGCTGATCATCAAGGCGGCGTTCGGCGGCGGCGGGCGCGGCATGCGCGTAGTGGACAGGCAAACCGATTTCGCCGGACGCCTGGAAGAAGCGCGCCGCGAAGCCGGGTCGGCATTCGGCAACGACGCCGTCTTCCTGGAGCGGTTCGTGCGCCGCGCGCGCCACGTAGAGGTGCAGATCCTGGGTGACCGGCACGGCAACGTTCTGCACCTCTACGAACGCGATTGCTCGGTGCAGCGCCGCCATCAAAAAGTGGTGGAAGTGGCTCCCGCGGTGGCCCTCGAACCAGCTCTCCGCGCGGCTCTGGCAGATGCCGCGGTGCGCCTGGCGCGCGCAGCCGGCTATTACAATGCGGGCACCGTCGAGTTCCTGGTGGACGCCGATTCGGGCGACTGGTATTTCATCGAGGTCAACCCGCGCATCCAGGTGGAACACACCGTCACGGAAATGGTGACGGGTATTGACCTGGTGTGTTCGCAGATTCAGGTGGCGCAAGGCCTGGCGTTGCATGGCCCGGAAATGAACCTGCCGCTCCAGCCGCAGATTCCGCTGTACGGCTACGCGCTGCAGTGCCGCATCACCACCGAGGATCCTGCCAACGGCTTCGTGCCGGATTATGGCAAGCTCTCCACCTACCGGTCGCCGGCCGGCTTCGGTATCCGGCTGGACGGAGGCTCGGCATACTCGGGCGCAGTGATCACGCCGTATTACGATTCGCTGCTGGTGAAGGTAACCGCGTGGGGGCGCGATTTTCGCCAGGCCTGCCAGCGCATGGATCGCTGCCTGCGCGAGTTTCGTGTGCGCGGCGTCAAGACCAACATTCAGTTCCTGGAAAACGTGGTCAACGATCACGAATTCCAGGCGGGCCGGGCGACGACCCGGTGGCTGGAAGAAAACTCGAGCCTGTTCCGCTTCACGCCGCGCCGCGACCGCGCCACCAAGGTGCTCAGCTACCTGGCGGACGTCATCGTCAACGGCAACCCGGCTGTGGCCGGCAAGCCGCGGCCCGCGCGCCTGGACCCCGCGCCAGCGCCGCCGCACGTGGCCACGCCCCCGCCCGACGGCACCCGCCAGTTGCTCGACCGACTGGGCCCGGAGGGCTTAGCCGCGTGGGCCTCTTCCGAGCGGCGCCTCCTGATCACCGATACCACTTTCCGCGACGCCCACCAGTCGCTGCTGGCCACCCGTGTCCGCACCTACGACATGCTGCGCATCGCCAATTTCGTGGCGCACCGGCTGCACCGCCTTTTCAGCCTGGAAATGTGGGGCGGGGCCACCTTCGACGTCACCATGCGATTCCTGCATGAGGACCCTTTCGTCCGCCTGCGCCAGCTGCGCGAAGCGATTCCCAACATCTGTTTTCAGATGCTGCTGCGCGCCTCCAACGCCGTCGGCTACACGGCCTACCCGGACAACGTCGTAGCCGAATTCATCCGCGAAGCTTCGGCACAGGGCATCGATATCTTCCGCATCTTCGACTCGCTAAACTGGCTGCCCAATATGAAGTCGTCAATGGAGGCGGTGCGCAAGACGCGTTCGGTGTGCGAGGCGGCGATCTGCTACACCGGCGATATTCTCGACCCGGCGCGCCACAAGTTTTCGCTGGCCTACTATGTGCGCATGGCCAAGGAGCTGGAGCGGATGGGCGCGCACATGCTGGCCATCAAAGACATGGCAGGGCTTTGCCGCCCCTACGCCGCCGAGAAGCTGGTGAAGGCGCTGCGCCAGGAAATCGGCATTCCGATCCACTTTCACACCCACGATACCAGCGGCGTCAACGCCGCCTCGGTCCTGAAGGCCGCCGACGCCGGTGTAGACATCGCCGATGCCGCCATCGCTTCCATGAGCGGGCAGACCAGCCAGCCGAATCTCAATTCGATTGTGGCCGCGCTCGAGCACACGCGGCGCGCCACCGGGCTCGACATGGACGCACTAAACCGGTGCGCGGATTACTGGGAGGTGGTCCGCGAGTTTTACGCCCCGTTCGACACTGGCCCCAAGTCCGGCAGCGCCGAGGTCTATCTCCATGAGATGCCCGGCGGCCAGTACACCAATCTGAAGGAGCAGGCCGAATCGATGGGCCTGGGGGCCCGCTGGCATGAGCTCGCGCGCGCCTACGCCGATGTCAACCTGGCCTTCGGCGACATCGTCAAGGTCACGCCTTCGAGCAAAGTCGTGGGTGACATGGCCCTCTTCCTGGTCAACCACAACATGACCATGGAGCAATTCGGGTTCCTCACACAGGAGCACAACCTCACGCTGCCCAGTTCGGTAATCGAAATGTTCATGGGGTCGCTGGGAGAGCCCGAAGGAGGCTGGCCGAAGAAGCTGCAAGCCATCATCCTGCGCGGCGCCAGGCCGCACAAGGGACGTCCGGGCGCGCACCTGCCCAAGGTAGACCTGGAGGACACCGCCGCGGCGCTCGAAAAGAAGATTGGCCGCCGGCCCGCGCGCGATGAGGTGCTGAGCTACCTGATGTACCCCGAGGTTTTCGTCAAGTGCGCGCACAATCGCCAGGCGTGGGGCGACGCCGGGGTGCTGCCGACGCCGCAGTTTTACTACGGCATGGAACGGTCCACCGATGTTGCCGTCGAACTCGAGCCGGGCAAGACGCTGGTGGTGAAGTTTCTGACCGTGGGCGAGCCGCATCCCGACGGCACGCGTACGGTTTTCTTCGAGCTCAACGGCCAGCCCCGCGAAGTCACCGTCCGCGATCGCAGCCTGGACGTGAAGCAGCGGGCGGCCCCGAAAGCCGATCCCAACCAGCCGGGCCAGATCGGCGCTCCCATTCCCGGCGTGGTATCGACCGTTGCCGTGCAGATGAACCAGGTGATTCAAAAAGGCGATCACCTGCTGGTGATGGAAGCGATGAAAATGCAGAGCACGGTTTACGCTCCGGTCGGCGGCAGGGTGTCGCAGGTTCTGGTTCAGCCCGGCCAGCACGTGGAGTCCAAGGACCTGCTGCTGGTGATTGAATAGCCGCCGCCCGTGGCGCGGGCAATCTTGCGCGCTGTGTCGAGAGTCATCTCGGCATTTCTTCCCGGGGCGCGTCCACAGGGGTCACGGTCCGCTGGAAGCGGGTCTACCTCACGACATCTGGGCTTGGCCGGCGCGCATGGCGATCGGCACGTGTCGAATATGGGAGCGGCAGAGGAATTCCAGGAGGACGATCATTTTATGTTCCAGGTCGGGTCCGGAATGGCTGGCGCAGGCGGAGGACACCTGGAATTCGGCGATGCGCTCTCCCAATTCGGCCCGCGAGCAGCCCGATTGAGGGCCGGCATCCAGTACCGACGCTCCTAGAAACTCGGCGATGAAGCGCATCTCGTCGGTCGAGAGCCCTGCCAGAAAGCGGCGGGCGCCGAAACGACGCGACGGGTCAGCGCATGCCGCCAAAGCCGATACCAGGCTGCTTCGCAAGGCAGATCTCCTCTCGGTGACCGGACACAAGTGTAACTGGATCTGGCCGTATTATGGCGAAATCAGAGCCTGGGTGCAACCGGGCCCCGGGAGTCCTGCTTGCTTGCCAGCGGGCGTGCGCGATGTTTGACTGGCCGCCTGGCCAATCGGCGCCGGGATGGTTTCGGAAGGCCGGGTTGGCGAGCGGCCTGGCCCACCGCTCTTACGGTGGCGGCCCTGATACGCGCTCAGAGCCGCGACCGTCAGCGAGCGGTCCTCCCGCGCCGGGAGGACAGTCATCCTTATTCGGTGGTCCGGCGACGACGGCGGATGAAGAGCAGGCTCCCAGCAATACCGCCACCGCGACGGCCACGATACGAGTCGCGTCCATGGATTCTTCGTCTCCTTTCTCTCGAACCCCCTGGCCGACGGAGCGGCCGGGCTCAGAGGTTTTCCACCATCGGAATCAGGTCCCGGATGAGCCGCGTCACCACCGGCCCCACCGTCACCACGAACAGTGACGGCAGAATGCAAAAGAAAATCGGAAATACCAGCTTGACCGCGATCTTCGCCGCCCGCTCCTCGGCGCGCTGGCGCGCCATCACGCGCATGTAATCGGAGTGGCCCCGCAGGCTCTGCGCGATGCTGGTGCCGAAACGGTCGGCCTGAATCAGCACCGCCACCAGCTTCTTCAAATCGTCCACTCCGGTGCGGTCGGCCAGGTTGCGCAGCGCTTCGGGGCGCCGCTTGCCGGCGCGCAATTCCAGATTCAACAGGGCGAATTCAGCGGAAATCTCGGGGTGCGCGTGTTCCAGCTCCTTGGCCACCTGTACCGTGGTCTGATCCAGCCCGAGGCCTGCCTCGACGCACACCACCATCAGGTCCAGCGCGTTGGGCAGCCCTTTCTCGATCTGGTGCTGGCGCCGCGACGTTCGCCAGGCGACATACTGTGCGGGCAGCCGGTACCCGATCGCCCCGCCGATCACCGTCATCAGCAAGACCCTGTCACGGGCGAACGCCAGCGCCAGCGCCACCCCTGCCATCGCCAGCACGGTGCTCGTTCCCTGGAAGACCTGCGCCGCGCGCGGACCGCGCAGGCCGGCCCGCATCAGCCGGCGTTCGACCGACTTGAGGTCGCGCGGCGATGCCGGCACGAGCGAGCCCACCCGGTCCACCAGTTCCCGCCAGATCAGGCCGGGCGAAGGCAGAAACCGCGCCGCGGGGTGCGCCTGGTCCCGCAGCCGGGCCGCGGCGCATCCGCGAAACGTGTAGAGCCGCCAGCCCAGGCTGGTCGTCAGCACCGCCATCAACGCAAATACGACCATCGCTTCCGCCAGCAGCATGACTAGACCTCAATGGTGACGATGCGGCGAATGGCGGCGTAGCCCGCCAGCTGCAGCGTTACTGCCCTCGCCAGCAACTGGTTGCCGACGGGATCGTCAAAGAAGAACCGCGTGTACTGCGGGTTGACTACGAACATGATGACCCCCACCGCCAGCGGAATCGCCGCCAGGATGCGTCCCGACATGAGCCCTTGCGCGCTCACCGCGCGGATGCGGCCGCGCAGCTTGAACCGTTCGCGGATGATTTCGGCCAACTTATCCAGCAACTCCGCCAGGTTGCCTCCGGTGCGCCGCTGCAGCAGCACGGCGGACACGAAGAACTGCACGTCCATGCGGGGGAGGCGCCGTCCCAGCTTCTTGAGCACGATTTCCAGCGGCTGGCCCAGGTTCTGCTCCTCGTATACACGCCGGAATTCGGCCGCCAGCGGATCGGCAAACTCCTTCGACACCATCTCCAGCGCGGCCGCGAAGGCGTGCCCGGCGCGCATCGAACGCGAGAGGAATTCGAGGCAATCGGGAAACTGCCCCTCGAACTGCTCCTGGCGCCGCCGGGCCCTCCGGCGCACCCATAGCAGGAACGCCAGGCTCGCCACCGCTCCGCCGGCGAGCGACGCCAGTGGGTAGCGGTTGGCGGTGGGCAGGGTGACCAGCGCAAAGCCAGCCAGAAACGCCGCCACCGTGCGGTGCAGCAGCCCGGCCGCGTCCCACTTCAGGCCGGCCGTCTCCAGCAGCTCATCGGCCGACTGGCGCAGCCGCAACCGCTCCAGCGCGCGCTGCGCCAGGCGCCCGCGAAGCCGGCTGGCCGCCTGCACCAACAGCGGCCGGACCCGCGCCTGGGCCGCCGCCGGTTCCTCCTTCGCCAGCCGCCGCACCGTCGCGGTGCGCGTCCGCTTTTCCAGGCCCGCTGCCAGCAGGGCGTAAGTGGCGACGGTGCTGAGCGAGATCAGCATCAGATCCAGCGGCCTCATGCCGGCTCTACCTCCATCACTTCATCGAACAAATCCCCGGTCAGGTCGATGCCGGCTGCCAGCAGCTTCTCGTGGAACCGCGGCAGGATGCCGGTGGCGGCGAACCGGCCGATCACTTTGCCGGCCGGCGACAGACCGCGCTTTTCGAAGACGAAAATGTCCTGCAGCGTCACCACATCCATCTCCATTCCGGTGATTTCGGTAATGCTGGTGACGCGGCGCGTGCCGTCGCTCATGCGCGTGGCCTGCACGATGATCTGCACCGCCGAGGCGATCTGCTGCCGGACCGCCGCCAGGTGCATGTTGGCGTTGGCCAGGGTCACCATCACCTCCAGGCGCGAGATGGCGTCGCGCGGGCTGTTGGCATGCACCGTGGTCAGCGACCCGTCGTGGCCGGTGTTCATCGCTTGCAGCATGTCGAGCGCTTCCTCGCCGCGCACTTCGCCTACGATGATGCGGTCCGGCCGCATACGCAGGCTGTTGACCAGCAGCTGCCGCTGCCGCACGGCGCCCTGCCCTTCCAGGTTGGCGGGCCGCGTTTCCAGCCGCGCCAGGTGGGGCTGCTGGAGCTTCAGCTCCGCCGCGTCCTCGATGGTGACAATCCGCTCGCGCGGTGAAATGAACGCCGACAGCGCATTGAGGAGAGTGGTCTTGCCGGCGCCCGTGCCGCCGGACACAATCACGTTGAGCCGCGCCTTCACCACCGCCCCGAGCAATTGCATCATGCCAGGCGTGAGCGATCCCTTCGCTACCAGGTCCTCCGGCCCCAGGGCGTGCGTGCCAAAGCGCCGGATCGAGAGCAGGGGACCGTCCACCGCCAGTGGCGGAATGATGGCATTGACCCGCGACCCGTCGGCCAGGCGCGCATCCACCATGGGATTGGATTCATCCACCCGCCTGCCCACGCCGCTCACAATGCGGTCGATGATGCGCAGCAAGTGGCCGTCGTCGCGCTCCACATAGACATGAGCGTGCCCGTTGACCAGAATGTCGCTGATCGAGGGGTCGTCGAGCAGCGGCTCGATCGGCCCCAGGCCGAATACCTCGTCGAGCACCTCCTCGCTCAACTGCTGCTTTTCGGAGGCGGTGAGCAAAGTGCGCTCGCCGTCTGCGATGGTCAGGACCGCCTGCCGCACTTCGGCCCGCACCTGGTTTTCGCCGATCGAGGCCAGCGCATCCAGGTCAATGCGCTCCAGCAGCTTGCGGTGCAGGGTGAACTTCAGCTCCTGGTACTCCGGCTTGCGCGCCCCCGCGTTGTGCGGCGCCAGCAGACGCTGTTCCCAGCGCGCGGGCTGATTGGCGCTGAGGCCGGCGCTCATTTCGACGCGCCCGCGACGACCGGGTATCCATCGTCGTTGAAATCGACCACGGTTCGCGCCTTGCCGCTGAGAATCGTCATTTCGTGGTGCGGCGCCGGTCCAGCCGCCAGATGAACGGGCATAACCGCGGAGCGACGCGCCGGCGCAGGGGAAGGCGCGAGTGCAGGAGCCGAAGCAGCAGGCGGCGCCGGCTCCGCCGCATAGATCTCGTGCATCTGTTTGCCCACGGTTTGAGCGGTGCTGCGGTCGGCGGAATTGCGCAGAACCAGTTGCACGTGGCCCTCGGTCGAGGCCAGGTCAGAGCCTCCGCCTGGTCCGGCTTGACCAGCAGGGTCACTACAACCGCGTTGATCGACGGATTGTGCGCGTCGGCCTGAATGGTCTGCCCGACCGACAGCACCGAGATGTCCTGCAGCACCGTGCGTGTGACCGTATCGCTATGCCCCTCGGCCCGGCCCGTGGCCAGCACATCCACGTGCATTCCCGACAGGATGAATCCGGCCACATCCGCCACGTCGTTGACGCGCACCGAAGCGGCGCGCATGCCGCTCGGAATCATCGGCGCCAGCCCCATGCCGCTGCCGCGCTCGGCCACGCGCGCCGCCAGAACCGGCTCGTCGGCCTCGATGGTGGCCACCACCGGTCGTCCCACCACGTCCTCGATGCGCCAAAAGCCGCCCTTCGGGAACAGGTCTCCGGGCACGCGGCTGAGCCGTACCTGGTCCGGGCGCAGCACGGCTCCCAAAGGCAGCCTCTCCACCGCCACCACCAGCGGCTTCGAACCCCTGCCGCCCGAGCTCGACCTTGCCGCCACGCGGTAGAAGACCCCCGAGACCAGTACCGCCCAGATCAGGCTGACTCCGACTACGATTGCGAAGCGACGATCCCAGTGCATACGTATTTCTCTCCCGATTCCTGCCCGCGCCCGCCCACCAGCGGCGCGCGCTGGCGCTGGTAGAGCGTGGCCTGGCCGTCTTCATACACCTGCCGCCAGGCCGGATCGGTTGCCAGCAGACGCGTGAGCGGCCAGTCGCGCGGCAGCAGCGCCAGATCGAACTTATGCCGCGCCAGGATCTCCCGCCAGCCGGCGCCGCCGTACTCCAGCGCCTGGTAGTCGTCGCCGATCCGGGGTCCGTAGAAATCGCTGCGGCCGTCAAAAAAGACCCGCTGCCGCGGGTAAAAGTGAAATATCAGGTAATCGGCCCATTGGTCAGAAGTGAGGATGCGCGGCATGGCGCCGCCCGGCGCCAGAATGGCGCAGTTCCTCTCGACGGCGGCCACTGGGAAAGTGGCCCGCGGAAAATCCACGATCCGCGCCTGGCTCAACCCGGCAGCGAGCAGCGCCGTGGCAGCCAGGGGCCCCCAAAGTCCAACCGGGCGCCGGCAGCCGAAGTCCTGGCCCAGTTCCCAGAAAACGCGGATCGCGCTTCCCGGCCGGTGCGCCGCCGCCGCGCGCTGCCACAGCCCAGCGCACTCGCCGGCCACCAGCGGGGCGGCCGCCAGCGCGTAGAGAGGAACGTGCCGCGCCGAGCGTAGCGCCGCGAATCCGAAGCACCAGGCCAGCATCGGTTCGAAGCGCCGTCCGCGGGCCATCTCCAGCGCTGCGGCCGCCGCTCCTGCCAGCAGCAGGACCGCAAACACCACCATGTTCTCCGAGCGGATGCGCGGCGACTGAAACTCCTGCACGTGGTCCAGAATCCAGCTCGATCCGAGATAGCCCAGGATGTGGCCGTGCAGCCGCCAGCCGTATGGATTCGCCAGCGTGGCGAGCGCGCTCGCCACCGTCAGCAGCAGATAGCGTCGCGAGCGGGGCCAGTCTCGTTCCCACGCCGCCGCGGCCGCTGCCAGCCCCAGCACCGCAATCCAGACCACGAAACCGCCGTGCAGGTTGGCCCACAGCGCCGCCAGCGGCACCGCCAGCCACAGGGCAGGTGTGGGACGCCGCCGGTCACGGTCGAGCAGCCACAGACCGGCCGCCAGCAACAGCAGGGAGAATATATGCGGCCGCGCCAGAAAATGCACGCTGCCGGCGCTCACGGCGGCCAACGCCGCTGCCGCCGAAACCCACAGCCCGCAACCTCGCCCCAGCATCAGAAGAAAGAGTAAAACGGCCGCGGCGACAATCACCGCCGCGGCCAGCGCCGCCACCGCCTCCAGCCCACGGAGGCGGTACACCCAGGCGAACATCACATCCGACAGCCACTCCCAGGCCAACCAGGGAGCCGCCGGACGCGAAAAGGAGAACATGTCCCGCGTGGGGATCCTCCCGGTGGCCAGAATGGCTTCGCCGGTGCGGATATGCCAGCCTGTATCTCCATCCGAGAGCAGGGTGTGGAGCGCCAAGGGGCGGCAGAACAGCGATCCCGTTACCGCCGCCAGGAATATGTCCGCTGCCGACGGCTTCAGCAGTGTTCGCCAGGTGTTGATCCTGCCCGCCATTGGTCCCACACCACATATCGGCCGCGAATCCGGTTTCATACCGGAATGGATTTGTACTGGAACTCGTACTATTGCTTCCAGCCTTGCCGCTGCGCACAGTGGAGCCATGCTGCCTTTCGAATTCATTTGCCTGCAAGCCCTGGACGCCGTGACCACAATGCTGTTTCTCGGCAGGGGTGTAGCCGAGGGCAATCCACTGGTGCGAGCGGCCTTGCACGCTACCCAGGCAGGCCCGGCGGTGCCGCTGGTTCTGGTCAAGCTCGTCGCGGTTCTGGTGGCGTGCTACGCCTACCGCAGCGGCCGCTCGAAGATGCTGCGCCGGATCAACGTCTTGTTTGCGCTGTGCGTGGCCTGGAACCTGGCGGCAATCGTCACGTCGGCCTAAGGATCATCGTGGCGCGGGCTGTCCAGCCCGCGGAGCCGGGATTCATCCCGGCTCTTCTTGGCCACGCTTGACTGCATGCAGCTAAACTGAACATGGTGGCGCGCAAGAAATCCTTCCCTGAGCTGGCGGCCGAATATTCCACCCTCGCTTTTGTTCTGCCGGCCGGGGCCTTTGTCGGTTGGCTGTTGGGCCACCTGCTCGACAAAGCGTTCGGCACCGGTTATCTTACCGTGGCCGGCGTGATTCTGGGAATCGTCGCCGGCTTCGTCAAGTTGATTCGACAGGCGATGCACGACATCCATGACAGCGAAGGTTGAAGAGCTTGGCTTCGAGCGAACCACGCGCCGGATTGCGCGCTTCCTTGTCTGCGTCGCCGTAGCCGGCACCGCCTTTTCCGCCGTCGAGGGCGGCTGGCAATGGGCCGCCGGTTTTCTGGCCGGATCGCTCGCCGCCTGGTTCAACTTCCGCTGGCTGCAGCGCCTGGTACGCGCGCTCGGCGGGGACCGCAGGTACTCGTCCTTCCGGTTGGCGCTACGGTACTTTTTGTTGGGTGGCGCGGGCTATGTTATAGTACGGTTTTCTCCGATACCCATGGCATCGGTTATTGCCGGGATGCTCGTTCTGATCGCGGCAATCTTCATCGAACTCCTCTTCGAGTTGATCTATGCAAGAAAACGAACTCTGGATCACCAGGATCTTTAACGACCGCTTCAGCGATTTGGGAAACGCCGCGCTGCAATTGGTGGGCATCCACCCCGAGCCGCGGCCGTGGGCCAACTATATCGTGATGCAGTTCCTGGTGTTTGCCTTCCTGGTAGTGGTTTTCGCGGCGCTCCGCGCCCGCCTTTCAGCGACCAGGCCGGGAAAGTTCCAGCAGATCTTCGAACTGTATTACGAGTTTGTGCGCGGACAGGCGGAAAGCCAGATGGGGCACGCGGCCACGCGCTATCTTTCTTACTTCGGAACCATCTTCATTTTCATTCTGGTTTCCAACCTCATCGGGGTCATCCCGGCGTTCGAGTCGCCCACTATGAACGCGCCCGTGACCCTCGGCTGTGCCATGGCGACCTTCTTGTACTACCACTTGATGGGCCTGAGCACGCACGGGTTCAAATACATTCTGCAGTTCATGGGACCCAAGTGGTGGCTGGCCTTCCTGATGTTCCCGATTGAGATCGTCAGCCACCTGGCGCGTCCGCTTTCCCTGACGGTTCGTCTTTACGCCAACATGTTCGCCGGCGACAAGATCACAGCTGTGTTTGTCGGCCTCACTTACCTGGGATTTCCTGTGCTGGTCATGGTCCTGCACGTATTCGTGAGCCTGGTGCAATCTTACATTTTCATGCTGCTCACGATGTTTTACGTGAGCTCGGCGGTTTCGCACGAGCATTAATTCCGGCTTTATGCCGCCTTTGAGTGTGAGCCCGCTGGCCTCCCAAGGCACTGCGGGAACCACCTCCTCGGGCGAGTTTATATAGGAGAGAAGACGAATGGTGAAGAAACTGTTTTTTGTACTGGTCCTGCTTTTGCTCGCCAGTTCCGTACTATGTGCGCAGACCCCTGGCTATCCGACGGCGGGCGGGCACTGGGTGCCGCTGGCGGCCGGGCTGTCGATGGCGATTGCTTCCGGTCTTTGCGGGCTGGGTCAAGGCAAAGCCATTGCCAGTGCGATGGAAGGCATGGGGCGCAATCCCGGAGCCGCCGGGGCGATCCAGATCGCCATGCTCATCGGCCTGGCGTTTGTCGAGTCGCTGGCCCTGTTCACGTTCTTGATCGTATTTCTATTCGTGAAGTAATTTCTTTACCCCCAGGGGCGGGCATTCAGCCCGCCCCCGTTCCCCCCTACTACTGAACCCTGAATGCTAGTACCAGCGGTGGCAGGTTCGCACTTAGATCTATTGATTTGTATGTCTTGCCGCGCTTAGCATTTAAGACGACCTAGTCATGGAACAACGAAGAACCCGCCGATTCAAGCTCCAGCTCCCGCTCTCCGTCGTACGCTCTGGCGTCGAAAGAATCACGATGGCCGGCCGTACCCAGAACATCAGTTCGACGGGTGTGCTATTTACCACTGAGAACGAGCCGTCTGTGACGGGCGCGATCGAGTACGTCATCGCCCTGAGCCAGGACGATAAGCAGCCGGTCCACTTGCGCTGTGTTGGCAAGATCGTTCGGCTGGAGCGCCCAGCCAACGGTCACCACGAAGGGACGCCCGGGTTCCAGGTGGCGGCCACCCTGGAACGCTACGAGTTCGTTCGCACCCAGTAGGCGGGCGCCATCGATAGGCTGGTCTCCAAGGCATTCCGGAGACAGCACTCGGACGCGCTGGAGGCTGCCGTCATTCGACCGCCCCTCGCTCCCGCAAGAGCCCTAGAGTTTTCCCCCCTCGGAGTTTGATGGGAAACATCAGTGCGTATCCCAATGGCGTGCATTCCACGACTTCGCCGGGCCGCTCGTAATGACCCGGGAGTTTCGCGCGAACCGAGAGGTCCGCGCCGCGATCCAGCAGCAGTTGCGTCACCGGCAATCCCCAATCGTTGAACTGCGTCACCGCATGAAAGAGGGGCGTTTGTCCGCCGACAGCGGCTTCATCAATCGCAGCGCGGACATTCACGTCGGCCCCGCGATCCAGCAGCATTCTGGCCGCTTCCAGATGGCCGTACTCCGCGGCCACGTGCAGCAGCGTCGAACCTCGGAGCGTGAGCCGGCGTTCGGCGGTACTGCCAAAGTCGAGCTCAGGAAATCGCCGGTCGACCAGCTCCCGATCGTGCCCCAGCTGCTCGGCAAACCGGTCAAGCCGGCCGCGGAGCATATCCAGCATGGCCGGAACCTCGTACTTGGTTACTGCGCCGGCGGCGAGCAGCAGATCCATGCAGGCGCCGAGATGTGGCGAGCGCGAGTAGGAGCCGATGACGTAATCGAGCGCCGTTCCTGGATACCGCCGGTCCGGGTCGGCACAGTTGGGATTGGCGCCATGCTCCAGGAGCCATTGAAGCGCCGCCGGTTCCACCGTCTCGCAGGGCGCGAAGATGATGGGGAAATAGCCGTTCCACAGCGCGTTGACGTCCGCGCCGCGGGAGGCGAGAAGTTCCATCATTGGAATGCGGTGATCGACAAGCGCGGCTCGCATCAGCGGCCCGTCGCCGCCCTGATGAACGTCGGAGCCGTGATCGATCATCCACGCCGCCATCGCCAGGCGCTCCGGACCGGGCGGCTCCCACGGCACGCGGCATTCGGCAACCCAGGTGAGCGGCCCGTTTTTCCCATAACCCAGCGGCGCCCTGTGTAATGCCGGGTTGCGGGTCATGAGCGCCTTGACGCGCTCCAGATCGTTACGGTCAATGGCCTGCTTCAGCTGCCCGATCTCTTCGAGTGACTCTACATGAGACTTCAGCTTTGGCCAGCTCGCAAACCCATAGAGACGGGCAATCTGGAACTGCGCCGCGGCGAGCGACTTCGCGTCTCCGGCCTTGAGCAGATCCCTGGCTTGATTCTTCAAATGCCGGAGGTTGGGGCGGTCGGAAAGCGGGCGTGGTGCGTTTGGATTGGTCGACATTGCGACCTCCTTTCATCAAAGCGCCCGTTGTCCGCAACGTCGGGCCGAAAGAAGGTTCGCCAAGTTTACTGCTAACGGGTGGGCTTCTGCCCTTTCCGCGGACCGGATGCGTCCCTCACGCTCCGGCCATCGTACCAGACCCGATGAAAACATTTCATTCCGGTGTTGTTTCGCCCGCGTTTTGGGTGTAAGGTAGGGAACAAAAGGCGAAGCCATAACCTGGCGGCAAGATGGCGCTCTCTCTTGCCGCCACTCTCTGGAAGAGCCGCTCCGCCCGGTCAACCTATGAGCCTGTCGCTAGGATTTCCCGAGTTTTCCCTCCAGTTAGCGCTGGAATCGAAGCAGTCGCTGGACGCGGTGGTCTCCCATTTCCGGGCGGCACATGCCGACCCCGAGTCGCCGGTCCGCGCCATTCACCACCAGCCGGCTGCCGAAGGCGTGTATGCGGAGCTGCCGGCGGCGATCCATCCCGCGCTGCGCCAGGCGCTCGAGGCGCGCGGCATTGCGCGTCTCTATTCCCATCAGGCGGAAGCCTTCGCGGCGCTCGAGGCTGGCCGCAATGTCGTAGTAGTAACGCCCACCGCCAGCGGCAAGACTCTGTGCTACAACCTGCCGGTCACCAACCGGCTGCTGGCCGATGACAGCGCCCGCGCCATGTATCTGTTCCCAACCAAGGCTCTGGCGGAAGACCAGTTGCGCGAGTTCCAGGGTGCGGTGGATGCGATGGGCTCCCAGCTTCGCGCCTTCACCTACGACGGCGACACGCCGCAGGACGCGCGCAAGGCCATCCGCCAGCGAGCCAATGTGGTCCTCACCAATCCGGATATGCTGCATTCCGGCATCCTGCCGCACCACACCAAGTGGGCCCGCTACTTCGAGAACCTAAGGTATATCGTGATCGATGAGCTGCACTATTACCGCGGCGTTTACGGCAGCCATCTGGCCAACGTGCTGCGGCGGCTGAAGCGGATCACGGAGTTCTACGGATCGCATCCGCAATTCATCTGCTGTTCGGCCACCATCGCCAACCCGCGCGAGCTGGCCGAAACGCTCACCGGCGAGCCGTTCGAACTGGTCGAGCGCAACGGCGCGCCGCGCGGCGAGAAGTATTTCGTCTTCTACAACCCGCCGGTGGTCAACCGCCAGCTCGGCATCCGCCGCAGCTACATCCACGAAGCGCGGCGCGTAGCGATGGAATTCATCGAACGGCGCCTGCTGACGCTGGTCTTCGCCAACAACCGCCTCGCCACGGAAGTACTCGTCACGTATTTGAAGGATGCCTGCGACCGCGGGCCGGCGCCTTCGGAATCCGTGCGCGGTTACCGCGGCGGCTACCTGCCGCGCGAGCGCCGCGAAATCGAGCGCAAGCTGCGCGATGGCGAGATCCGCGCCGTGGTGGCCACTAACGCGCTCGAACTGGGCATCGATATCGGTTCGCTCGATGCAGTCGTGATGGCCGGTTACCCCGGTACCATCGCTTCGAGCTGGCAGCGCGCGGGCCGCGCCGGTCGCCGCCAGGGCACCTCCGCGGCCGTGCTGGTGGCTTCGAGCGCGCCGCTCGATCAATACATCGTCGAACACCCGGATTACTTTTTCGGCCGCTCGCCCGAGCATGCTTACATCAACCCGGACAATCTGGAAATCCTCATCGCCCATCTGAAGTGCGCCGCCTTCGAGCTGCCGATTCGCGATGGAGAGACTTACGGCAAGCACGCGACAGCCGACGTTTGCGCTTTCCTCGAGGAATCCGGCTTCCTGCATCATTCGGCCGGCGCCTGGCATTGGACTTCCGATACTTACCCGGCCGATGCCACCAGCCTGCGCTCCATTTCAAGCGATAACTTCGTGGTGGTCGATATCACCGGCGCGGCCGAAATCATCGCCGAGGTTTCGTTCACCGCCGCGCTGACCACGCTGCACGAAAAGGCGATTTACTTGCACGAGGCCCGCCAGTATCATGTCGAGCGCTTCGACTACGACGAGCGCAAAGCGTACGTGAAGCGCGTGGAGTCCGACTATTACACGGACGCCATCGACTATACCCAGGTTAAAGTCCTCGAAGAATACGAGAACGAACCTCTTGCCGGCGCCCGCCGCGTGCATGGCGACGTGCGCGTCAACCGGCAGATCGTCGGCTTCAAAAAGATCAAGTTCTACACCAACGAAAATGTCGGCGCGGGCAAGCTCAACATGCCGGAACAGGAAATGCACACCACCGCCTTCTGGCTGCATTTCCCGGCCGCCTTTCTGTCGCGCCTGGCGGAGTTCACGCCCACCGAAAAGCAGAGCGGGATTTCCGGTTTGGGCAACGCCCTCCGCACCGTGGCCGCGCTGCTGCTGATGTGCGATCCGCGCGACCTGGGAGTCGCCCTAAGCGAGCAGGACGCTGCCGGCCTTGCCGTGTTCGAACCCAATCTCTACCTGTATGATGCCTACCCGGGCGGCATCGGCCAGAGCGCACCGCTGTACCGCCTCGGCCCGCGCCTTCTGGCGCAGACCGCGGAACTGATCGCTGCCTGCCCGTGCGAGGCGGGTTGCCCGTCTTGCGTCGGTCCCAGCGGCGAAACCGGCGAACGCGGCAAGGAAGTGGCAAGAAGGATCCTGGCAGAGCTGATTGCAAACCCCGCAGAATGACTCTGCGCGCCCGCCCGCGATCGATGGGTTTGAGCCCGAGTCCCTAGGGCCGGCTACCTCTTGCGGCGGGGCTCCTCTCCGTACCAATACCAGGCTGGCTCCGCGCGGCTGCCGTGCCGTGCCAGCCATGAGTCCACGCGGGGGTTCACAGGGACGTGGCGCTGCGGGATCGCCGCGCCGGCCGCTGCCAGAGCGTCGAGAATCGCCAGGTAAACATCCGCATCGCCGCCGTGCGCCGCCGACCATAACGCCTGGCCCAATGGCGTGCCGCCGTATACGTTCTCCACTTCAAGCGGCGCGTGGTTGCGCAGCAGCAGCTGGACCGTTTCCAGATGGCCGCCGATCACGGCCCAGTGCAATCCGGTTTGACCGCCTCGCTGCGCTGCAAGATCCGCGCCCTTTCCCAGCAGAAGCTCAATCGCGGTGTTGCGGCCCGTTCCACAAGCGAACGTCAAGGCTGCATTGAGTTGCTCCCTGGTCGTGTTCGCAGGCAAGCCGCCGGTTTCGCCGATGAAGCTTCTGACGATGCCGAGATTGCCAACCGCCGCGGCGCCGGCCAGATCGAGCGGCGCTCCGCGGCTGGCCAGGAACTCCGCGGCCTTCGAGCGGCCATTCTCCAGGCACGCGATCACAATAGACTGCTGGTTGCCGGCCACAGGCGGCGGTTCCATTTGGGCGCCGTGGTTCAGCAGCGCCTCAAGCAGTTCCTCCTGGACGCCGGCCTGCTCGGGATGGATACTGGTCGCGGCCAGGCCCAGAGCCGTGCAACCGCCGCCGTACACGTTCGCCGCGGCATCGACATCGGCGCCGGCGTGCAACAGTATCCCGGCGATTTCGACGATGTTCTTCGGCGTCTTCTGCCGGTAACCTTCTACGCCGTTCGCCGAAACGTAATGCAGCAAGGTGGCGCCGTGTTCACGCGTGGACCGGGCGCGCAACAGGTCCGGGTCTTCGCGCAACAGCCGTTTCAGTGCCGCCACGTCGCCGTTGACAATCGCATCGGCCGCTGCTTCGAAGCGGGAGACCGGCGCATCAGACTGGTGGAGTGCTTCGAGGTGTCTGGCGAACTTGGGCCAACTTTCGAAGCCGTGCAGCCGGGCGATCACGAACTGCGCAGCCGCCAGCGTGCATGGTCTCCCTGCCGGTTGGCCGCCGCGCATCCTGCGGTGGGCGAAGTCCTCGACCTGGCTCGTCCGGCGGTCCAGTTCTTCCCGGCGATTACCCTCTGACCGGTTCAGCTTTCCGATGGCGTGAACCCACTGCTCGGCCCAGTCGCCAATCGCCCTTTCGTCGCCTGACTTGCAGGCTTTGGACAGTTCCTTTGCGAGCTTCCTGTAGCGCTCGAGGCTCGGGCGCAGCGGAAGCGGAAGCGCGGTTTGCGGGTTGGGAAACATACGAATCTCCTTTCATCACTCGCCTGGAGTCCGCACGAATCAGGCTGAAAGAAGGTCCGTAACCTTCGATGGACTTGGGTGGGTGGGCATGGCCCTTTCCGCGGACTGGGTGCGCCCCGAGCGCCTAGTCCCTTATACCACGACCGCAATTGACGTCGAATTCGGGCCAGTCGCGCCGCCTGCGGGCGAGCCGGAGGCGGGACTTGCCGCTCGGTGCATCTTCAGTTGCAGGCAAGCTTCGGAGCTATGCTGGACACTGATGCGCATCGTCGTGCTGGTGGGCCTGCCCGGTTCCGGCAAGTCGACTTACCTCGAACAACTGGGCGTGGTTGGGCTGTCTTCCGATGCCATCCGCCAACTCCTGGCTGACGACGTGAGCGACCAGACGATTCACGCCCGCGTGTTTGCCACGCTGCGTTTCCTGCTGCGGCAGCGCCTCGCGCTGGCTCGGCCCGTCACTTACATTGACGCCACCAATCTGACGCCGAAGGAACGGCGTCCGTACATCAGGATCGGTGCCGCATTTGGCTGCGATGTCGAGGCCTTGTTCTTCGATGCGCCGCTGTCTCTTTGCCGGGAGCGCAATGCGCGCCGGGCGCGCGTGGTTCCGGATGAGGCTCTGGCGAAGATGCAGCAGCGGCTGGTGGCGCCTTCGACGGCCGAAGGATTCACTCGCGTGACGCTGGTTTCGTATCTCGACGCGCGACCGACGAGGTCGTGATCCAGCGCTACAGGCGGGCACTGGAACGCCCGCACTCCGGTTTCATAACACCAGAAATGCCGTCACTTTCGGGGCGATTGAGTCGAGTACGTCGAGCATTTCGTGGCCAGCATCGACGATCTCCAGGGTGGCGTTGGGGTGGGCCGCGGCGAAGCGGCGCGACAGTTCCGCCGGAACCACGTCATCGTGGGCACCGTGAAAAATCAAGGCTGGCTGCGTGACGTTCGGGTATTCTTCATACTGCGCGCCGTCTTCCAGGAGCGCGTAGGAAATCGCCCGGTTGCGTCCTTCGGCGTAATGAAATACTTCCATCGAGCCGGTGCGGCGCCAGTTCTCGACGGCTTCCGGTCCCAAGCGCTCCGGCCAGCGGCGCGCAAAACCAAAAGCCGGCGCCAGCAGCACCAGGCGCGTCACCTCGGCGTGCCGCGCGGCGTAGAGCGCGGCTACGTAGCCTCCCATGCTGGAGCCCATCAGCGCCACCGGGTCGCCCGCCGCCGCTTCCTGTACCGCCTGCAGCTGGCCGGTAATGGTGAGATGCTCGAAATCGCCGCGCGCCAGATCGAGCGCCGTGACGGAAGCGCCGGCGGCTTCCAGACATTGCCGGAAGAAGCGGGCCTTGTTCGATGCCGGGCCGGAGGCGAACCCGTGCAGGTAGAGGATGGGAGTCATCGCTTCCCCGGAGAGGGAGGGTCCGGCACTTCCGTGAATTTGATGTCCGCGTCCGCGCTGAACATTTTGAACGGCTCGTAGCGGTAGAGGTTCTCCGTCATCACCTGGCCGTCCACCAGATGGCGGTGCACTACCGAGACCGGCGTGAGAAAACCGTGCGAGGACATTACGTAATCCACGCTGGCCTGGTCGCGAACTTTGTGGCCCCCGTCCTGCAGCTCAGCCCACGCCTCCACGCGCAGCGGCAATCCAGAGGACTTGCGCAACCAGAGGCGGCCTTCGAGGGATTGCCGAACGGCCCGCCGCCCGTGGAACTCCAACTCGCCGCCGGCCGTGGAAAGCTGTCTCCAGGCAACCACGATCGCTGCATCCGTGCCGATCCGCCCTTCGCCGGCGGAAGCAAACTGCAGGTTCTCCCATCCGCGCCGTGTAAACTCCAGAAGGATCAGACCGTAGTCGGTAGCGACGTCCACCAGGCCATGCCTGGCGAATTGCTCCAGCATGCGCTTGCGGATCCGGTCGCCCTGCGCCTGCATGCCGAGCGACAGGGCGCGCCGCGCGCTCTCCTCGGTTTGCACCGGGCGGCCATCGACTGAGATCACCTGGCGAAACTCGTGCAAGTCACCGGAATCGGCTTCCTTCAATGTGCCGACGCTATACTCGGAGACGATCAGCCGGCCGGTAGAGCGCGCTGGAGGCGCTTTGGTGTCGGCGCCCGGCCGAGGCCGAAATCGCGGCGGCGGCAAAGTCCCGCGCTGTTCGAGTGTCTCGGTGGTGAGCGTTTTGGTGATGTTCTGGGCCATGGCGTCCGCCTCTTCCGCCACCCGGGCCAGCAGGGGTTTGGCCGGCAGCCCCGGAGCCGGGCCAAACGCCACCGCGGGCGAGCTTTGCGCGGCGCACGCCAGTAGCGTCAGAAATGCGATAAAAGCCAGCCGCACGGCTATCATTGTAACAAGCGGCACGCCGCTGGGCTTCACTATAAGCCACCTATTTTCAATCATTTGCAAGATAGTTTATCTTTTTCTCGATATTTCTTGCATACCGCATTGAAACTTTGATATTCTAACAGAGCCGCCCAATTTGAGGTCTTCCGGTTAGCAGACGGCGTTTGCTGTCGCCGGGCTAGGCGTGTTATAAAGGGAGAGACCTCTGTAAGGAATGGTAACAAAGCTTTTCCGGGCCACCGGAGAAGTGGAAAACGGCCTTCCTGTTTGGCTCTTTTTGAATTCTTGATTTTTCGGTGGCGTACGCCTTGGCGGAGCCATCGATCTCGGTTTCGAGGCCTGCAGCAGGTTCCGGTATTATCGATGCCGGTTCAGGCTGCGCAGATCTTTGACAATCTGGTTGAATGCAGTAAGAAAAATTCGTCAGAGAACTTTGAGTAAAAGCGGAGCGAACTAGGTCGGGCTAGTCCCGGCCATTCTCATTAATTTCAATGAGAGTTTGATCCCGG
>CAZZHN010000014.1:0-41954 GCA_964654065.1 uncultured Solibacteraceae bacterium | reverse complement strand
AGCGCGAAACCAGCCGCGCGCTGGAGCCGGTGGTGGTGAAGACCACAATCGCCTCCGCGCCGGAATCGCGCGCGGCGCGGTAGGCCGCGTCCGCCAGCACCTCGACGTTGCTGGCGCCGGAGCCATGGACCGGCTCCTGAAAACCACGGTTGCGCACCGCCGCTTCCGATTCGAGCGCGATCCGCGCCATCATCTTCACGGCATCCACAGGGTATTTGCCGACCGATGTCTCGGCCGACAGCATCACAGCGTCGGTACCGTCGTAAATGGCATTGGCCACATCGCTCACTTCCGCCCGCGTGGGCGAAGCGTTGACCACCATCGACTCGAGCATCTGCGTTGCCGTGATCACATAGCGGCCCTTGCGGCGCGCACGGCGGATGATGGACTTCTGAATGCGCGGTACGCGTTCGAGCGCCGTCTCGACGCCCAGGTCGCCGCGCGCCACCATCACCCCGTCGGTGACGTCCAGAATGGTTTCGATATTGTCCCAGGCCTCGGGCTTTTCGATTTTGGCGACCAGTGAGACCGGCCGGCCACACAGCCGTTCCCGTAATTGAGACACGTCGCCGGCGTTGCGCACGAACGAGAGCGCCACAAAGTCCACGCCTGCGTCCAGGCCGAACTGCAGATCCGCCAGGTCTTTTTCGGTCAGCGAAGGGATGCTCACGCGCACACCCGGCAGGTTGATGCCTTTGTGATTGCCGACCGGCCCGCCGGCCACCACCTCGGCGCGCACCATCACGTCATCGCAGGCCACCGCACGGAGCTCCACCGCGCCATCGGCCAGCAGAATGCGGTCGCCGGGCTTCACGTCGCGCGCGAAGTTCGCGTAGCTGGTGGATGCGCGTTCGGCGCAGCCCATTACCGATTCGGTTGTGATCTCGAACGAGCAACCTTCCTGGAGCACGCAGCCGCCGTTTTCGAAACGGTCGAGGCGGATCTTCGGGCCCTGCAGATCGAGCAGGATGCCCGTGTGCGTTTGGCTCTCTTTCGCCGCGGCACGCACCGCGGCAATGCGTGCCGCGTTCTGCGCCATATCGCCGTGCGAAGCGTTCAGCCGGAGCACGTTGACGCCCGCCGCCAGCAAATGCGGCAACACGCCGGGCGCGTCCGTAGCCGGTCCTAAAGTGGCGACGATCTTGGTGTGCGGCATGGAGTCTCAGAATTACGGTGGACCGGGATGTCACGCCGCCAGAGATGCTCAACGAGGGGTGCGCGACGCGAGCGTGGCAACAGCGCTCGATGCACGGGGAACGCCTGAACTTCCGAGTGTACCAGTACAGGCCCGCTGAGCGCGGACCGGTAGCGGCGGGTTCCTTATACCAGGCCCAGGAACCTTGGCCGATAGCCAGGGAAAACCGTACTGAGCGACGGGTTTGCCATGCGGTGGGCTACCAGTTCGCCCAGGACGTCACGAAAGTCGGTGGTCAGCGCCAGGTCGCGGCCTTCGTAGAGTTGTTCCGGCGACATGCCGGGCCAGCGGCCGTACACTTTGCCGCCCTTCACGGCACCGCCCATGACGAACATGCAATTGGCGTGGCCGTGATCGGTGCCGCGGTTGCCGTTTTCGCGCGCCGTGCGGCCGAACTCGCTCATGGTTACCAGAGCCACGTCGTCCATGCGGTCGCCCATGTCCTGCCAGAACGCGGCCAGCGCCTGGCCGTATTCCCGCAGCAGATTGGCAAGCTGGCCTTCGCTGGCGCGCGGGCCGGTTTCGTTGACATGGTGGTCCCAGCCGCCCACGTCTGCGAACGCCATCTCCAGACCGGCATCGGCCTTGATGAGCTGCGCGATCTGGCGCAGGCTGTCGCCGAGGTGGCCGCGGGGATAACTGGCGCCCGCAGCCGGCGTATACGGCTGACGCTGGATAGAGGCGAGCAGCTTCATGGCCTCGAAGGTTTCACGGCCGGTCGCGGCCAGCGCCGCGTCGCCCGCTCCGGCGTACATCTGTTCGAACTGGCGTGCGGCATCCGCGTCGTGCACCTGGAAGGCGCCGATGCTTGCCAGGGTGACGGCCGGTTCGCCGCCTTCCATCGACCGAGGCAGCACCGGTCCCAGCGCTACCGCCCGCACCGGCGAAATGCTGCCCGCCGCCTTCGGCAAAGCGCGGTTCATCCAGCCGCTCGCGGTAGCTTTGAAGCCAGGCGTACCTGATTCCATGTAATCCTGGGCGTCGAAGTGGGAGCGCGTCGGGTCAGGCGAACCGGCGGCATCCACGATCGCCAGATGGCGCGCGTCATAAAGCGGCTTGAGCGGCGCGAGCGACGGATGCAGGCCGAAGAAGCCGTCGAGGTCGATGGCGGCGTCCGGGCTTCCCGCGGCCGGGCGCGGCACCGCAATGGTGGGCCGCAGATCGTAATAGGCTCGTTCGCCGTGAGGCGCCACGATGTTAAGGCCATCGGCGGCGCCGCGCTGGAAAATCGCCACGAGGATTTTTTTGCCGGGCGCGGAGCCGGTGGCATAGAGTGCCCGCTGCAACCACAGCGGGGCGGTTCCGGCGCCCACCATCGCCAGCGCCGAATTACGAAGAAAAATACGACGTGTGCTCATAAGGCCGCCTTCTGCTCATTTGCGGGCAACCACTCCCTTACGGTCGCGGCTCGGAACGAATCGCGGCGGCGCGACCGGCAGGGTGCGGTTGGCGCCGCCCACACACAATGACTTCTTAGCTGCCACCATCCGGCTCCTACCTTTTCTGAAACTCCGGCGAGCCGAGCGCTATGCCCTCGGCTCCCTGTACCTTGACTCCCGGCACATGATTGGCGGCCAGCTGGACGGCGAAGTTCAACCGGCCCATCAGGCCGGCCGTATTCATCCACTCCCGGCTCGCGTTGGAGTAGCCGGTAGGCTCCATCTTGCGATAGAGCGGCTCTCCCATCTGCGCCACCTGATTGACCAGCGCGAAGGCGAAGTCGACGTCGCCCGAAGCCGCGCGCACGGCGCTCACCGCCATCTCAAACGGCGACTTCATCTTCGACCGGTACGCCGCGGCCGACCAGAATTCCCTGGAGCGGAACATTGTCTCCAGCACCGCGCGGATGTCGCCATCGGATTTCACGAAGCGGTCCGCCATCAGGTCCACCAGCGAAGCCGGCGGCTCATCGGCCACGAACCGCATCGCCAGCTGGCGTGAAATGAAGCGTGCCGTGGCTGGGTGGCGTGCCAGAATGTCGAGCACCCTTTCGCCATCCTTCTCGCCCCCGCCGGCCGGGATGTGCACACCCAGCACGGTCTTGGGGCCGTTGTCATGGAGGCGGGGCCTGAATACGTATTTGCCTCCGCGCTGGGGCTGATCGATGGACCAGCCGGTGAAACAGCGGGCCACCTCAGTGACGTCCTTTTGCGTGTACCCTCCATTGACACCCAGCGTATGCAGTTCCATCAACTCGCGGCCGTAGTTCTCGTTGAGACCGCGCCGCACACGGTTGCCGCTCCCCGGCGCAGGCGAAACCGCTGAGGATTCCCAGTTGTCCAGGTAGAACAGCATGGCCGGGCTCTTGGCGGTGGCCTCCAGCAGTTCGCGGAATTTGCCCAGCACGCGCGGGCGAATCACGTCGCGCTCATATTCGGTCACCAGGTAGTGGTCCGCGCCTTTGTCCAGGTAGACGTTGAAGTGGTTAAACCAGAAATCGTCGAGCACTTCCACCAGCTGCCGGTTGCTGTAAATCGCGCGCAGCATCTTGGCCTCGCTCAGGTCAAGCGCCACCACCTGCGCGGGACCGCCGGCCATTTCGATGCGGCGGCGCAACTCGTCCGGGGCAGCCGGGAACAGCGCCCGGCGCGCGCCGGCACCCAGCGCCTCAAGCACGTCATCCTGCTTCTCTTTGGGCATCGACAGCAAGGCGGCCACGCGGTCGCGCGGCGGGCCGGTGCGCACGGCGCTCATTTCGTCCTGTGTCAGAGTCTGCGTGAGCGCTTTCTCATCCTGCGCATCCGGGTTCGGCGCAGCGTCCTGGCGCTGCCTGGCCTCCATCCGCGCCGCCAGCGTGCGAACCATCATGCGCCGATCCGGATCGGAAGGGAAGGGCATCTGCCCGCTGAGCATCTGCCGCACCATCTGCGGGTTCGGGTAATGGCGCACCAATTCCTCGCCACTCATGCCCAGCGAATCGAGCATTTTCAGTTTGCCCAGCAGCACCGGATTCTCGGGAATACGTTCCGGGTGGAGTTGCAGCTCCATCCATTTCTTGAGCCCGATCGCGCTCACCTGCGCGGCATCGCCGGGCCGCGGCCCGAAGGTCAGGCGGTTCAGCGCGTGATCCACCCGATCCTCCTTGGGCATCGGCGTCAGGAAACCGGAGGCCCTGGCAGCCTCGCCGTCCGCGGCATGAACCGCAAACGGCGGCGCTCCCGAAACCACCAGCGCCGACAAGAACGCAGCCACTAGCCTTTTACCCATCTCCTGCCCCTACAACTATTAAACCCGCGATTGAGCCTAAGTTGCGGTGCCGGCGCCAACTTCCGCTTTGCCGGGCAGCCTGGTTTGCGGCCAGAAAAATGACTACACTTGTTCCGGAGTACCTATGTCCAAGCGCTTCTTGCTTCCGATTTTTCTGGCTTCCGCCGTGCTGTCAGCGCAGACCGCGGCTGGTTCTATCCAGGCCACCGGAACTGCCACTCTGAACGTGAATCCCGACGAGGTGCAACTCGGCCTTTCGGTGAACACCAGTGCGGCCACCGCCAACCAGGCGGCGCAGCAGAACGCGGCCCAAACCAACGCCGTGATTGCCGCACTGAACCAGGTGTTGGGACAGGCGGGCAGCATTCAAACGGCCGGCTACTCGCTTTATCCGCAGTACAGCAACTCGGCGAATCCGACGGTCGTGGGCTACACGGTGTCGAACTCGCTTCAGGTGACGACCACCGTGCTCGCTCTGGCCGGCCCGTTGATTGATGCGGCCAACCAGTCCGGCGCCAGCAACATCGGTGGGCTGTCGTTTGGGCTGCAGAATCCCGACCCTACCGTGCAACAGGCTCTAGCCGCGGCGGCAAAACAAGCCCTGGCGCATGCCGGCGCCATCGCCGGCGGCCTCGGCGCGAAGGCGGGCGCGGTAATTTCGGCGCAGCAGAGCTCCTCGGTCAACCCCTTGCCGGGAGCGCCGATGGCTGCGGCGTCTAACGCAACGCCGGTGCTCACAGGCACGGTGAGCGTTAGTGCCACGGTGACCGTTACGGTAGCGCTTTCGCAGTAGGCGACGCTTTTTTTTCCCCCGCGGATAGCGTTAACCTAAAAAGCATGTCAACCGAGGAGACGGCGACGCTGGGTGGGGGATGCTTTTGGTGCCTGGAAGCCGTGTACCAACAGATGGAGGGCGTGCTGTCCATAGAGTCCGGCTATATGGGCGGGCACCTTGTGAATCCCACTTACGAGCAGGTCTGCACCGGCTCGACCGGCCACGTGGAGGTGGTACAGGTGAGGTTCGATCCTGCGATTGCCACGTTCCACGACATCCTCGAGGTGTTTTTCTCGATTCACGATCCGACTTCCTTGGATCGTCAGGGAAACGACGCCGGCACCCAATACCGGTCGGTCATTTTCTATCACGGTGACGGACAACGGCAAGTCGCCGAGCAGACCATACGTGAGATCGACGCAGAGCAGATATGGTCGGCGCCGATTGTCACCGAGGTGCGTGCAGCGGAGACCTTTTACCGCGCCGAAAACTATCACCAGGATTATTTTCGCAACCACAAGAACCAGCCATACTGCTCGTTCGTGGTGGCGCCGAAGGTGCGCAAGTTCCGCGAGAAATTCGCGGCTAAATTGCGAAAAGGGGCATGAAGGGTTGACAGGCGGAAGCGCCTGTCCCACGTGCCGCGTCTATCGACTACGGGTGAGGGGGCGGCTGGTATCGCTAGAATACGGAACGAGCTGAAAAAATGCGTCTTGCGATTCTTTCGGATATTCATGACAACGTTTGGAAGCTTGACGCGGCGTTGGATCGGGTGCGCGGCGCAGACGCCATGATTTGCTGCGGCGACCTGTGCTCACCGTTCATCGTCCACCAACTGGGCCGCGGATTCGGGGGCCCGGTCCACATCATCTTCGGCAATAACGACGGCGACCTGTTCCGCATCACCGCCAACGCGGCCCGCTACCCGCAGATCAAGATCCACGGCGAGATGCTGCGCGGGGATTTCGGAGGCAAGCGCGTCGCCGCCAATCACTACGACAACATCGCTCGCCCGATCGCTGCCGGCGGAGAATTCGATGTCGTCTGTTACGGCCACAACCACGTCTATGACGTGAGCCGCATCGGCCGGACGCTCGCGATCAACCCGGGATCGATCATGGGTGCGATGTTTGCCGGCGACGGCACCCTCACGGACGCCGCTTCCACCCTGGTGATCTACGACACGGAGACCGACCAGGCGCAGCGCTGCGAAGTGGGATAAAGGCGGACAACGGAGCGCCGGTCACGGACGCCGTGATTACTGCGGCGTGACAGGGTCGAACATCAACCCTCTTCGCCAGTGAATCCGCGACAAGACACCGGCGGCAAGACCGCGCTACAGAGCGCTGAACCCGACCGTCTGTCCTACTTTGGCGCGATATTCTGGTTCACGCGGAACAGATTGCCGGGGTCGTACCTGGCTTTGATCGCCTGCAGCCGGGCGTAATTGGCGCCGTAGGTTGCCTCTACGCGGGCGGCGCCTTCTTCCATCATGAAGTTGACATAGGCCCCGGGGGCGGAAAACGGGTGCACGGCGTCCCAGTAGGCTCTGGCCCAATTGGTGATCTTGTCTTTATTTGCCGGGTCGGGGTCGACGCCGACGATCACCTCCGCCCACTTGGTCTTGCGGTAGCTGAAAGCCGTGTCGGCCATCCCGACCTTTTGCACGGCACCGTTGATCGGGTACATGTGCATCGTCGAAAACATCGAAGGCAGGTTTGAGCCGTGCTTGACATGCAAAGCGATCGATTCGTCAGTGAGGTGGTCGACGAAAGCGGCTTTCCAGTACCATTGCAGCCCGGGCGTATACAGGCCGTCGAACAGGCTCTGCAAGGCGGGAAACGGAACCGGGCCGACACCCAGCAGCAGCGGTTTGGCCCAGCTCTCCGCTGGTTTGAGCAGTTCGGCGGTGCGCTGCTGGCTGGCGGTGGAGCACCAGATGACGCCGCAGACGGTCCGCATGTGCAGCGCAGCCGGGAACAAATCTACCGGCGGCACCACCAGAAATGCGAAGAAGCCGTTGATTTCTTCCGGCGCCGCGGTGATGAATTGCTCGTAGGACTTCATCACGGCAGGCGCGTCTTCGATTGCGTAGAAAATCGGTCCGGCCATCACTGTGCTGACCGGATGCAGGTGGAAGGTGAACGAAGTGACCACTCCGAAATTGCCGCCGCCGCCGCGCACGGCCCAGAAAAGGTCCTGGTTCTGCTTGTCATTGGCCGTTACAAAGCTGCCGTCGGCGAGGACCATGTCCACGGACAGCAGGTTGTCGATCGTCAAGCCGCACTTGCGCGAGAGGTGACCGATGCCGCCGCCCAGGGTCAGGCCTCCGACGCCGGTGGTCGAGATGATGCCGCTCGGTGCGGCCAGGCCAAACGGGTGGGTCGCATGGTCCACGTCGCCCCAGACACAGCCGCCCGCGACCTGCGCGGCCTTGGCGGCGGGGTCTACCCGGACGCCGCGCATGCGCGACAGATCGATCACCAGGCCGCCGTCGCAACTCCCGAGGCCGGGCCCGTTGTGTCCGCCGCCGCGCACTGCCAGAAGAATGCCATTGGAGCGCGCGAAGTTTACGCACGTCATCACATCGGCGACGTCGACACAGCGGGCAATGGCGGCCGGCTTCTTGTTGATCATCGCGTTGTATAGTTTTCGGGCTTCCTCATAGTTGGAGTCGCCCGGCTGAATCAGGTCGCCGCGGACCTGGGACTTCAAGACGCCATAGTCTGCCATCGATATCCCCCTCGCTAGCGGGACGCGCCCGCGCGGACGATCCCCTCACTGGCGCAGACGCATTAGAGGCCGGGCCAACTCTACTATAGAAAGCAGCCGCAGGGAACGCTGAGAGCTTGTATCTTTCGGATAGTCGACGAGGAGGGCGGCTACCCTACTACGCGCGGTAGTTCTTCCATCGGCCCCATCCACTCGAGCTCGCGTTCGATGTCCGGGTGCAGGCGGTATTTCCTGCGCACCGCTTCCAGTCGCGCGCCGCGGATGTCGATCTGGCCGAGGTCGAACTGGCCGATGCCGAAGTCGCCGCAGAAATTCAGGTAGCCAGGCCACTTCGGATTGATGCCCATCACCTCCAGCCCCACGCGGTCCGCCGCGATGTAGTCGCGGGATGCGATGGCCAGGCGCGAAGCCACCGGAGTGCCGGATGAAGGGCCATTGCCCTCCATGCCCTCGTACCCGTCGATGACGGTCGCGCCCCAGAACGGCTTCATCGCCTGGGCGGTCAGAAAAATGTTGTAGTGCGTCTGGCGCAGCCCGTTGTGGGTGACGCGCTTGTCGTTCCATTGCGGCGTCACGCCCGGCGCGCTGTGCAGCGGTGCGCCGAGTGTCATATTCTTCACCGAGAGAGTCGCCACTACGGTGTTGTGCGTTTTCAGAATCGCGGCGCAGATGACGAAGGCGTCCGGGTCCATCAGCCGGGCGCCGAGACGCGCGGGCTTGGCGTGCAGGTCGTAATCGATAAGCGGCACCGTGACATACCTGGCCTCGCGGTTCAGATCCACCAGTTCTACCCGCTGCGAATGGTGCTCATTGGCGATCTGCCGGTAGCGAAATTCCTCGAATGCCTGCATCGTGTCGCCGGCGGAGGCCTCGGCCACCATCACCGGCCCTTTAAAGCGAGGCTCCAGGTAATCGAGAATGCCGTGAATCGCGCCCACATGGGTGGCGGCCAGCTGGTTGGTGGTGGAGACGAAATTTGGCTTGATCACCACGTACTTCTTCGCGCGCAGCGCGGGGCCGACCTGATCGTCGATCGCCTCGAGCGCCGCAGCGATGTTCTTGCGCCGGTCGCCACCCTCCACCACGGAGACCGTCGACCGGGGAAGGGGCGCCGCTTGCCCGAATAGCGGCCGCAAGGCCGGGGAAAAAGCGGTGAGTTGCAGCATGGTGCGGCGGGTAAAGCGCATGGGGTAGACCTCCACTCCGAAATACAATAGGATATTATCATCTCTTAATACCGAATTGGAGCTGCCATGAACCGCAACGCTTCACGCCGCACTTTTCTAGCCGCCGGCCTTGCCCTGCCCGCCGTCGCATCGGCCACCCGGTCCGCCGAACCGGAACCACAGCAGGCAAAGCCTCACCCACAGCCGGCCGCACCGGCCCTCGAGTACCGCATCCTCGGGAAAACCGGGCTCAAGGTGACGAGCGTGGGTTTCGGCTGCATGATCACCTCCGACGGCAGCGTCATCGAGCGCGCCGCCGACATGGGCATTACCTACTTCGACACCGCCCGCGTTTACCAGAACGGCAACAACGAGCGCATGGTCGGAGCGGCCCTCAAAGGAAGGCGGAAGAACATCGTACTGTCCAGCAAAACCGGCGCGCATACTCACGCCGAGGCCCTCCAGCACCTCGATACCAGCCTGAAGGAACTGGGCACGGACTATCTCGACATCTGGTACTTGCATGCCAAGTCGCGGCCTGAGGATATCAGTGACGAGCTGATCGACGCCCAGCAGGTTGCCAAGCAAGCGGGCAAAATCCGTTTCGCCGGCGTCAGCACGCATGGCGGGCAGGCCCAGCTTGTCCCATTTCTCGCTGCGCATCCCAAGGTTGACGTGATTCTTTCCGCCTACAACTTCACGCTGGAGCCGGTGGTCAGCACGGTGCTGGAGCAGGCGGCCAGGGCGGGCAAGGGCACTGTGGCGATGAAGGTGATGGCGGGCGGTTTCCGCCGCCTGAGCCCGGATGACCCCAAGTATAAGAAGCTGCAACAGGAAGGCGGCATGCTTTCGGCGCTCAAATGGGTGGTGCGCAATCGCAATATCCACACCACCGTTCCCAGCATGACCGACAATGACCAGCTCCAAGAAAACTTCAAGGCCATGTCTGCACCTTTCGGCGCCGATGACGAAAAACGGCTGACCGCTCACCTGGAGCGCATCAGCCCCCTGTACTGCCGCATGTGCGGCGAGTGCCAGGGCCAGTGCCGCCAGGGCTTGCCGGTGGAAGACATGTTGCGCTTCCTTACTTATGCGGATGGCTACGGCCAGTTCGCGCTCGGCCGCGAGCACTTCCTTTCGCTGGCTCCCAACCACGTGGCGGCGAGCTGCGCCGATTGCGAGTCCTGCACGGTAGAATGCCGCCACGGCGTGAAGGTGCCGGAACGGCTGCTCCGCGCGCAGGAGCTGTTCCGGTGCTGAAGGCGTGGATCGCGCTTCCGCTGGCGGCGCTCGTCTGGGCCGGCGGCGCCCCAGCGCCTGGGCCATCCTGCGGGCTGGTGTCCGGGTGGGCGCAAAGCGGACCGGCCCGCTCGTACCAGGCCGGCAACCTTTTCGAATACATGGATGGCAACGCCGAGGGCTATCTCATTTACGGTTTCCGGTCCATGCAGGGCGTCACGTGCCGGCAGGGCGAGATTAGCTTCGTGATCGACCTTTCCGACATGGGTGACGCCGATTCCGCCTATGGCATGTTCTCCGCCAATCGCGATCCGGCCCAACCGGTCAGCGTGATCGGGATGGCGGGGCAGGTGACGCCGCGCCGCGCCATGTTCGTAAAGGGAAACTGGTATGCCGAGATCGCCGCCAATCCGGAAGGCGATCATACCGCGGCGCTGCGGGCGTGGCTGGCGGCCCTCGACGCCACTATTACCGGCAGCACGGCTTTGCCGGAAGCACTCGCCTGGTTTCCGGCCGGCGGCCGGCAATCGCTCCGCCTGGTGCCGGAAAGCGTCCTCGGCCTGCGCCTGCTGAAGCGCGGTTACGTGGCACAATACGATTTCGGTAAGGCGTTCGTTGCGTTCGAGGCGTCGCCCGAGTCGGCCGGCGCCGTGATGCAAAAGCTCCGTACCCGTTTCGGGCAGGTCACGCCGGCGCGGCTGGCCGACGAGGCATTCGAGGCCACCGATGCCTATCTCGGCCGCCTGTTCATCTTCCGCAAAGGCCGCTCGATTGGCGGCTACTCGATCAAGTCCGACGGCCACGATCCTGCCGCCCTGAGCGCGGCGCTGGCAGCCGAGGTGCGGTGACCTTATTTGTCGCAGACTATTGATCCGCGACACGCGAGGCGGAGGCGGCCGCCGCCCGTTTCATTTGCCGAATCTGTTCCAGTTGCTGCGCGATCGGCGGATTTGGCGTGCTAGGGGACCGCTGCAGCGCAACCGCTTCTTCCCCGAGCGTTTCCGCCTCATCGAATTCGCCGGCGCGTGCCAGTGCGAAAGCCAGATCCATGCGAGTCTGCGAGCGGCGCCAGTCTGTCCCCGGCATGTGGGGCAAGGCGAGGAGGTCGGCAATGGTTACGGCGTTCCGGTACAGGGGCAGGGCACGGGCGGAGGCGCCGGCGCCCTCGTACACGCCTGCCACCAGGCGGAGATCGTCGAGGTAAGGCTGACTGGTATTGCCGCTAAGCGACTCCTGCAATTCCAGCAGGTCGCGCGCCGAGGCGGCCGCCTTCTCCGGCTGCGGGTTGGAGCGCTCGAACTCGATTTTCATGCGCAGCGGCTGCACGAGCGTGCCGCTCTCCGGACCATTGGCTTCGATCAGAAGGCTGCGGTATTGCTCGATCGCGGCTGGAAGTTCATTCAGGCGGTCCGATTGGCCCGTCAGGAAACGCGCATAGTGCTCGGTGACCGTGATGAGCGGCTGCATGTTCTCCCGCGCCCAGTTTTGAGCGACCGCCAGCAGGCGCTGGTAGAGCTGTTCGGCTTTGGCGGGTTCCTTGTTCGCGGCCAGAGCGAACGCAACCTCGGGTATGAACCAGGCGATCTGCTGCCCATCTGCCGCGTGCGCGGCGGTTGCGAGAGCGTCCAGGGACAAACCGTAAGCGTCATCCCAACGCTTCTCCCTGAGTGCGGTCCGAGCGCTGCTCACTACGTTCCGAATGGTTACCTGTTCGGCTAGCGGCTGCGGCTGCAAGGCCTCGCCGGCGCGCTGGTACTCATCGGCGCTGGTGGAGTCTCCCTTCCTGCTGGCGAGGTTGGCGAGGCTGAAGAGAAGATTGGCCTGCTGCTGCGAATCCAGATTGGGAGTGGCTGCCAGATAGTTCTTCAGAAGGCTCTCGCCCTGCGCGCTGCATTCGGTGTCCGCCAGGTACTGGGCGTACATGCCGAGGGACTGGCTGTATTGGGGCCCGTCCAGGTTCTGCTGGAGGAGTTGCCGATAGACCTGGTCGGCCTGCTCGATCTGGCCGGCCTGGCGCATGTAGCTCGCGAGAGTTTGCTGCATCCAGGTGGTCTGGCTGCGAACATTGGAATCGTCGGAGGATTGCACCGCCGCGATAGCCTGTTGGAACGTGGTGACGGCATCGGCGTAGCGCTCCTGGCGCGCCTGGATGCCGGCGAGCGATTGCAGCGCAAACGATCTGGCTTGCGGGTCCACCGATTGATCGGCCTCGGCTCGATAAATGGCGGCCGCCTGCTCAACCTGTCCGTCCTGCTCATAGAATTGCGCCAAAGCCGTTTGGTCACTCGACGCCAGCGCGCGGATCTTGATCGCGATGGCAGCCACGGCATCCGGCCGGCCAAGCTGCCGGTAAAGGTCAGCCAGGCGGGTGTATGCACCGATGCTGTTTCCGAAGTTACCGCCGAAATAACGCGGATTTCCGGAAATGAAGACGCCGATGATGGGTTGGCCCGCGGCCGGAGGCGTGGCGGCCTGAGCCGCTGCCGCCCGTTCCAGGTACGCCACGGCCTTGAGCAAGTTGCCGTCCTGTTGGCAGAGATTCCCGAGCTCATTCAGGAGCTCGATCCGGGCCGGATGCGAGTCGCCCAGCGATGCGGTGCGGGCCAGCCCGTCCTGCAAAACCACTCGCGCCTCGGCGTTTGACGCCGATGCTTCATAAAGCTGGGCCACCTGCCGCACCCAATTCGAAAATTGGGGCGAAGCGGCGGGCACGCGTTGGAGCAGAGAGCGCGCTTGCTCCCGCGCGGCGGCGGCATTGTCGAAACGCCCTTCGTTCCTCGCCTGCCAGGCCGCCTTGATCGCTTGGTCCAGGGGATCTTCCCGCGGCGCCTGAGCCAGCACTGCCAGCGAACCGATCAGGAGCAGCGGCACGCGACGCATAGTGATATAGAAACCGAAACGTGCTTTCCAGTTCCGCATATCGGCGATCCACCTCAGTGCCAGGTCCCTTGCATGCGGAAGGCCGTCAGAAAAGCGTCATTCTTTTGGCGGCAAGGGGAGTGGATACTGTGTTCGCCGGTCCACATCCTGTGTCGGAGCGGGGTCGAGCACAGGACGCCGCGCCGGGAAGCACAAACTGACTCTTGACAGCGGCCGCCGGTGTGTTATTATTTATAACGTTATAATGTTTAACATTAATGGAAGCCGCGCAGCCCTCACGCAGCTCGAACAACTGGTGATGGATTTTGTCTGGGCGAACCCTGGCTGCACCGCCGAAGCGTGCCGGGAAGGTATGACGAGCCGGCGTCCTCTCAAGGACTCGACCGTCCGGACCATTCTCCGTCATCTGGAGGAGAAGGGCTACCTGACTCACACCATCGAAGGCCGGACCTTCGTCTACACCGCGTGCGACACGCCGCGCAACGTGGCTGCCGGAGTGGTGGCTCAACTGGTCGACAGGTTCTGTGGGGGCTCGGTCGAGGAACTGATTGTCGGCCTGGTGGACCAGCAGGTGCTTAAGCCGCAGCAACTGCGGCAGCTGGCGGCGAAAATCGCCGCGCGTAAGGAGAAGGGATGACGATCCTCCTATTTCTCGTCGCATGGGCGGCGCGCTCCGCGGCGGTGGCGCTCACTGCCGCCTCTCTGCTGAAACTTTTCCGGGTTCAGAATCCGTCGGTGCGGCTGGCGGTGTGGACGGCGTCGCTCGCCGGCTCATTGCTGATTCCGGTACTCAGCGCGGCGCTGGCGCCGGTGGCGCTGGTGCCGGTGCCCGGGTGGCATTCGCCGAGCGCGGCGCAGGGCCCGGCTTCGGCCGCCTTCGCGATTCCGGCGCGCGCGGAGTGGCTCCCGCAAGGCGGCGCACGGGTCAGGCTTTACGGCACAGACCGACGGCCGCGCTGGGCAGCACCGCTCCTCGGATTCTACAGCCTGGGGGCGGCAGTGCTTCTGCTGCGCCTGATGACCGGACTCTTTCTCGCGGGCCGCCTCACCGGCCGGAGCAGTCCAACTGGCCGCTGGCTGCCGGGAGGGTTGCCGGTACACGAATCCTCGGAACTGGCGGTTCCGGCTGCGCTTGGCCTGCTTCGCCCGCTGGTGGTGCTGCCGGAGGACTGGCGAGAATGGGATGAGCCAAAGCTGGAGGCCATCCTGGCCCACGAGCGATCGCACGTTGGCCGGCACGATCCGGCCGTGCAATTGCTTTCCGCCCTCCACCGGGCAGTGCTCTGGTTCAGCCGGCTGAGCTGGTGGATGCACAGCCGGATTGTGCGGCTGGCCGAGGAAGCCAGCGATGACGCCGCTTTAGCGGCAACCAAGGACCGCGCTTCGTACGCCGAGACGCTGCTCGAATTCATGCAGCGCGGCATGAAGGTAGCGCTCTGGGAGGGAGTAGCCATGGCTCGATACGGAAAAGCAGACGAACGGATTCATCGCATTCTGGACGGAACCGGGATCTCGCGCGGGCTGACGCGATACGGGCTGGGAGCGATCCTTTTGCTGGCGGCGCCCGTCGTGTTCCTGGCCGCCGCAGCGGCTCCGGCCCAGCCGCAGGCTCCGGCGGCACCAGCGGCCCCGGCCGCACCAAGTCTCTCCAGCGCTCCTGCGACGCCTTCTGCGCCGGCGACTCCGCAGGCCCCGCAGACCCCCCAAGCCGCCGCTCGCGGCGCGGGACGGGTGACTCGCTACCTGATTGTTTCCGGCGATTCTTCGAGCGGGTCCTGGGACAGCCGCGACGAGCCGCAGCTCCGCGAGTGGCGTTCCAAATATGGTTCCCACTTTGCTTGGTTCCGGGAGGATGGCCACGACTACATCGTGACCGACGAACACGCGCTGGCCGAATTCCAGCAGGCGATGGCTCCGCAGCGCGAGGTCAACGAGCGGCAGAGCGAGGTCAACCGCCACCAGGCGAGCGTGAACGAACTCCAGCAGGGCGTCAACAGCCACCAGTCCGAGGTGAACCGCGCACAGGACGACGTCAATCGGCATCAGAGTCAGGCGAATGCGGGCAATGAGTCCCAATCGCACGTGAACGAGCTCCAGTCAGAGGTCAACCGCAGGCAGAACGGCGTGAACGCGGAGCAGGACAGAGTGAACCGGGCGCAGGATGTCGTCAATCGGGAACAGCATGTCGTGAACCAGATACAGACGCGCGTGTCGGCTGAAATCGACAAAGCTTTGCAAGGACTGTTTCAGTCGATCCGTCAAAGAGGCCTGGCTCACGAGATTCACTAATACCCGGCGACTCCGCCCGCGGTTGGCGCTGCAGTTATACTGCTGACATGGCGATTCAGCGTCGCAACCTTTTGCAGGCGATCGGCACGGCCGGGCTGCTCGGCCTCGCCAATCCGCGGGAGCAGAAGGCGCAGGAGCAGGCGGCCCGGGCCGTTCGCGCCCTACCCATCCCGAAGATCGCAGACATCAGCGTCATCGAATGCCAGCCTGCCGCGGCGCGGCTGACCGTGGTCAAGATCACGACCGACCAGGATGGCCTGTACGGCTACGGTTGCGGCACATTCACGCAGCGCGCCGACCTGGTGAAGCCGGCAGTGGAGCGCTACCTCAAGCCATTTCTGCTGGGCAAGACGACGGACCGGATCGAGGACATCTGGCAATCCTGCTACGACTCGTCTTACTGGAAAAACGGTCCGGTGCTGAACAACGCCATCAGCGGCGTGGATCAGGCGCTGTGGGACATCAAGGGCCGCCAGGCGGGCATGCCTGTTTACCAGCTTGCCGGCGGCAAGTGCCGCGAGGCGGTGGACTGCTACACGCACGCGGCAGGCGCCGAACCCGAGGACACGATCGAGGCGGCGAAGCGCGCGATGGCGCAGGGATTCCGCAACGTCCGGGTACAGGTGGGCGTGCCGGGAATGGAAGGCTATGGCAGCGCGCATGGAGCCGGCAACATCAAGGCCCTACACGGCAAGCCTGTGTTTGAGCCGGCCTACTATCTCCGGCGGGCTCTCAAGCTATTCGAACTCTGCCGCAAGGAGTTGGGCGACGAGATCGAATTGCTGCACGATATGCACGAGCGCGTTTCAGCGAACCAGGCCGTGCAGTTTTGCAAGGACGCCGAAAAATTCAAGCTGTTCTTCATGGAGGATCCGCTGTCGCCGGAAGATATTGCGTACTTCCGCCAGATTCGCCAGCAATGCGCCACACCCATCGCCATGGGGGAGTTGTTCAACAGCCCGCATGAATGGCAGCCTCTGATTGCGGAGCGGTTGATCGACTACATCCGGGTGCATGTCTCGCAGGCAGGCGGGTTCACGCCGTCGCGCAAAATCGCGATTCTGGCGGAAAACTTCGGAGTCAAGACGGCATGGCACGGTCCCGGAGATGTCTCCCCGATCGGTCACATGGCGAACGTGACGCTGGACCTGGTGAGCTACAACTTCGGGATTCAGGAGTACTCGGCATTCAATGAGCGCACGCAGGAGATCTTCGCGGGCTGCCCGGTGATGAAGGACGGCTACCTGTGGGTCAACGAGAACCCGGGCTGGGGCATCGAGGTGGACGAGAAGTCCGCGGCGAAAGCGCCATTCACGCCAGGCGCGAACAACCTGAATGGAGGCTGGGGCGAGATCCGCAGGCGCGACGGCACGGTGATCAAGCAGTAGCGCCGGCTCCGGCGGGGCTGGCGCCGGCGCAGCCTAACCTCATTGCAGGGCCTCAATGGCATCCGCCAACTGCCGGCGGAAAGCGGCCCAGTCGTCCACACCGAAGTGCGGGTCGGGATCGGTCTGGCCCAGATGGAAGGCGGCCATGCGCTGGCGGATCAGCGCCTCGGCCTGGGTAGCGGCGGGCGTACCCTCCTTCGCCTTGGCCAGGCGGGCCAGGGTTAGCAGATGCCGGTAATCGTCCAGCCCGGCCGCGATGCGCAGGAACTCCACCGAGGGCACCAGCTGCCGGTCTGCATTCGCATTGGCCCACGCGTAGTCGTCTTCGCGGCAGTCCAGGGCATAGTAAGGATCGCCGGCCACGAGGTTCCAGTGCCAGGTGAGGCGAAACCGCAGACCGAATTCCCTGGCGGCTTCATAAAGGTAGATGCCATAGGTCCAGCGGCTGCCGTTATTGTAGTAGGCCCAGGCGCCTCCCGAGGAAGCCAGCAGCTTCACCCCGGCCTCGTCGTGGAGATTGAGAGTGGCCACTTGCAGGGTTTTGGCCAGTACGAAATTGGGGTCGTTCGGGTCGGTCTTGTACAAGCTGGTGGCGGCGGTGAAGAAAGGCGGCCCACTCGGGAAAGCTTCCCGGTAGGCCTTCGCGTTTTCGATCGACTCCTTGAGCGCATCGCCGGTCGGCTCATCGCCCAGGTTCCAATAAACCGGCAGCCATTCTTTTTCCCGCGCGTGCCGGTCGACCGCCGAGTAAATTTCTTTTATGAAGGCTCCGTAATCCGTGAATCCGGCCGCTTTCATCTTGTCCAGGTCGCGATGATACGCGTCAATGCCGATCACGCCGGCGCCATAGGAATTCACGGCGCGGAACCCATAGCGCCTCACATCGGCCATCTGGCTGTCCGCGATGCTGAAGTCCAGCGCGGGCTTCCCATCCTTGAAACCCTGGTAAACCACGTAGGGAACGCCGCTGAACATGGTGAATCCGTGCGCGCGCAACAGCAGCAGGCTTTTTTCGGTCATCTCCGCGCCAAAAGCCGCGGTCGCCGGATCGCTCTCGAACCAGGGGGTGCCGATGCGCCCGCCCCACGGCCCCACCGGAATGTCTACCGTATCCAGAGAGCCCTTGCGCACAGTGAATCGTAACGAAACCGACTGAGGTTCGCCCTGCTGCGGCGTGAAACTTACCTGGCCCGTGTAGACGCCCGCCGCGGCGTCTGTAGGAACGTGCACCATCAGCCAAAATCGACGTGTTATGCCCTTCGGCAGCGCCACACTGCTTTTCGGCACGATCAGCCTTGGACTGATCGTGTATATGCCACCGTCATTCGTGACCCGGGTCAGGCGATACGAAACGTAGCCCACGTCGATGTTGGCTGCCGGTATCGAGCCCTGCGGCCCCGCGAGCGCGCTCACGCTCAAGGTTCCCGTGCCGAGGTCTTTCAGTGGAAGGACGGACATGGTTACCGGAACCAACTGGCCCGCGAAGCCGTCGGCCACGAGCGGCTGGCCGGTTTCCCCGCGATAGGGCGCATCGTTGTGGTAGACGTCCTTCATGAAATCGCGATGGAAGATCAGGTAACCGCGGCTGGCTTCCGTGGGTGACGGCTGGAGCGGGTCGCCTTCCGGGTCGTGGAGCACGCGCTTGAAGGCATTGTCGAAGTAGAAGCGCCGCCTCTCTTTCACATACTCCAGAAAGCGCGCTCCCTCTGCTGCCTTTTCCAGCGGAAACAGGATTACGGCCGACACGCTGCACGCCCAATTCTCGCCCTGGAACTCGATCAACAGCTGTCCGTTCTTGACGTCGACATCGAAAACCTTCTCCGAAAAATGGGCGCCGCCGTACTTGTCGAAGGTGTTGTCCGAAGGCAAATCCTCGGTGTCCCAAAACCGAAAGTATTTTTTCTGGAAGCTCTTGAAATCCATTCGCTCGGAGAACACCTTCTTGCCCTGCGCCAGGATGGAGCGCGCACTGTAAACCTGGTACTCGCCCCAAAAGCCGGATGGACTGTCGATGTTCACAAACACGCGGTACTTGCCATTCGGCACATCGACCGCCAGGCCGCCGGATTCGATGCAGATGAAATCCTGGTAGAGCGGGTCGGGTTGCAGCGCATCGTCTGCCCGCCAAACCTTGGCGTTCTTCAGCCCATAGCCGCGCCCAGTCGAGTACAGCGTGCCCGGCGTGATCTGCGTGAAGCCGTCCATCACCGGGCTGGTGGCGGTGCCGAAATCGAAGGCGTACAGGCCGTCGAAAAATGCGCGCCGCGACGTTGTATCGCGCTCCAGGCGGAGATTGTCCAGAAACAGTGCTCCTGCGACTTCCGGCGCAAAAACCAGCCGCGTGATGCCGCTCAAGATTAGAGACCGGCCCGGGCGTGACTTTTCGCCGACATACAACTGCTTTAAGGACAGAATCAGGGTGCTCGCACCAGGAGGCGCCACGGTGTTGTAGTTGACGCGCGTCCAGTAGTCCGTGGTCCCTGTATCCTGAATTTCCACCGCGATCGGAACAGGACGCGTCCCTTCCACGTAGGCGTCGGCTTTCAGGTAGTCGTAGCCCGCCCAGTCCTGCGGCACGTTCATCATGGCGTAACCCTGATTGATGCGTAGCGCCTTGGTGCCGTCGGTGGCATGTGCCGCCACTACCTCTCCCCCTTCGAACGGGCTGCCGTGCTCGAAGGAAGTGATGGGCTTGACTGCCGGCCCGGAGAATGTCTCTGTGCTGGCCGTCAACGGACTGCCGCAGGCATAGCATTTCTTCCATTCCGGCATGTTGCGGTAGCGGCAGCGTGGGCAACGTATCACGCCGGCGCCGAACAGCCCAAGCGGCGCCAGAGGTGCTTCCTCGCGGCCCAGTACGGGAGCGTCAGTGAGGCTGACATCCGCGCCCACCCGTTCCATCGACACGTCGTCGATCCAAAGATAGCCGGGCGCCATCAGGCCGAAGGAGGGGCCGGTCTTTTTCCTGGTGGAGAGGTCGGCGACGTAGGTGAGGGGGGTCCAGCCGAAGGTCCCGTTTTTCTTCAGCTGAATATACTTTTCGTCGAACATGAACTCGGTGGTTGCGTTCCATTGACCCGTGCCGAGGTCGAGCCCGCGGATGTAGGCCGTTATCCGGTAACGGCCAGGCTCCAGGTCCTGCGGCTGGGAAATCCGAATCTTTCCGGCAGACGAGCAGAGCAACAGCGCCGAAGTCTTGCCCGTGCGTGGAACCTCACCTACTTCAAACGAGCAGTCGCCTTCATATTTCCACCCGTCCCACTTTGCAAAGACCCGTCCGAACTGGTCGCGGTTTTTGGCGATCTCGAAGGACGGATCGACAACGAGATTATCGGCGCACATACCGCAGGCCGGTGTAAGAATCGCGAAGACAAGGCTGCCGAGGACGTGAGGGAGGCCGGTCGAGATTCGGAATCGCATCGGAGGTTACAGGATTATCGTACCAACCCACCGGCGCCGCGGCTGTGATTTGAGTGACGCGGGAGATACACCGCGGCGGCGGGCGAATCTGAATAAACCAAAGCCGATTGAAAATGAGCTGTCACTGGTTTTGCGGTATCGTCTCAGATGGGTTCAAGATGCAGCTCTCGCGACGATCGCCTCTTCGACAGGGAATTCTCTGGGCGATGCTGGTTGTCGTCGGAGCCTCAGGTGCGGCGTCTACAGAAGTGCGGCTCCCGAACGGCCGGCTAATTATGCCACAGGGCGCCTGGATCTCTCTGGCGCCTTTTCCATTCGCACTGGCGGTGCGGCCGGACGGGCAACAGATTGTCATCCCGTGCATCGGCTGGCCGTTTTCTCTCAGCATCGTCGATCATCCTGGCTCGGAAGAACCGCGCGTCACCGTCCTTCCCGCGACCGTAAAGAACGATCCTGATGTGGAGGTGCACGCGGGAGTGGCTTACTCTCCGGACGGGAGAGTGCTTTACGATGCTACGGGAGACTCGGGCGCGGTGGACGTCTGGTCCACCGCCAGCTGGCGGCGCATGTTTCGGATCGAGCTGAACGGCCTGACCGCCGGCGTGAGTCATGCGGACAGCTTCGCAGCGAACCTGGCGCTTTCGCGCAACGGACATTATCTTTATGTCCTCGACCAGGGCAACTGGCGCGTGGTGGTCGTCGATACGACTACCCGGCAGCGTGTAGGGTCTATCCCGACCGGCGCGAATCCTCTGGCCATGGCCCTCTCCGAAGACGGTAAGCGTCTCTATTTCACGAACTCGGGATTGTTTGAGTACCAGCTGATCCAGGGCGCCCGGAAAGAAGACACGCTGCGCACCGGGCTGCATTTTCCGCCGTTTGGATACCCGTCAAGCATGGCCCGGCGCGGCGCCACGGTGGAAGGGCATCGTGTTCCCGGCCTCGGGGCCGAGAACGATGTCCGGGGAAGTTCGCTCTGGACGTGCGACATCAGCAATCCTTTCGCGCCGGTGGTGACCGCCAAACTGCGCCTGGGTAGCGCCATCCACGCTGGTTCAAACGGTGTTTTCGGCGGCGCTTCACCTTCGGGCGTGGTCGCCGATGCGCAACACGTCTACGCCACGCTAGCGCACGAGGACTCGGTGGCGGTTATTTCCAGCGACGGACGCGAGATGGAGCGCCAGATTCAGCTGACTCCTTTTTCGGGCGCGGCATTTGCGGACCGTCAAGGACGGCCACTCCGCGGCGTGATGCCGGTTGGCCTGGCGCAAGACGCCAAGCGGCTCTATGTGACGGAGGCCGGCGTGAACGCTGTCGCCGTGATCGATAAGGATTCGGGCCGGGTGCTGGGGCACTGGAGCACCGGCTGGTTTCCTGCCGCGGTTGCGCTTGCCCCGGACCAGCAGCGGCTGTACGTCGTGAACAGCAAGGGCAAAGGTGCGGGTCCGAACGGAGGCAAGACATTCCAGCCGGACGGATCGCGCCAATACATCGGTGAGCTGGAACTGGGCAGCCTTTCCGTGCTGCCGCTGCCAATCGATGACGCTGCCTTCGCCGAATCCACCGCAACCGTGATCCGCAACAATGAGGCGGCGCTGGCGCCCGGCGCAAAAATGCCCCGCTTGGAGCACGTCTACTTCATCATTCGCGAAAACCGGACCTTTGATGAAACCCTGGGGGACCTCCCGGGCGCTGATGGCGATCCAACGCTGGCGCGTTTTGGACTGCATGGATGGACGGAACAAGAGCCTAAACTGAACGATGTGCGCGTCACGCCGAACGCTCATGCCATCGCCACCCGGTTTGCCACCAGCGACCGCTTCTTCGTAGACAGCGACGTCTCGGCCGATGGGCACCGGTGGGCGTTTGGAATCGCTCCCACGCCGTGGCTTGATCTGGCGTGGACGTCGGCGTATGGGGGACGGCGCGATGCGGATCCGTTCAGCACCGCCCCTGGACGGCGCAGCATGGGAGGATCATCCGACAGCCCGATGCCGGAGGACGAACCGGAGTTCGGGTCGCTCTGGGAGCACATCGCAGGAGCCGGGCTGAGCATCCGAAACTATGGCGAAGGGATCGAGGTAGAAGGCTCCGATGAGCGTGAGGGTCTTGAGCCGGAAGGGCAGCGCCTGCTGCTGAATGCTCCAGTCCCACAGCCGGTCTTTGAGTCAAGCGATCGGGCCTTTCCCACGTTCAACCTCGGCATTCCCGATCAATTCCGCTACACGGAGTTCGCCCGCGACATGGACCGGCGGCTGGGCAGACGGAAGGCGGCGGCGCTAACGGTCATCCGGCTGCCGAATGATCACACTTCCGATCCCCGCCCCGCGGATGGCTATCCGTACCGGGCCTCCTTTGTCGCCGATAACGACCTGGCGCTCGGCAAAATCGTGGAAAATATCACGCATAGTCCGCTGTGGAAGGACGCTGCAATCTTTGTGATCGAGGATGACGCGCAGGGTGGAGTGGATCACGTAGACGCGCACCGCAGCCCGGTGCTGGTGATCAGCCCGTACGCGCGGCGCGGATTCGTCTCGCACCGGCATTGCAGCATGGGGAGCGTTCAGAAGACCATCTATGAGCTGCTGGGGCTCGGACCGCTGAACCTGGAGGACGCCCTGGCCGCCGATATGAGCGATATGTTCACCGGCGATCCGGATCCGGAGCCGTTCACTTCCCAACCCTCCGATGCCCGCGTCTTCGATCCCACCCACGCGCGATTTGCGAAACCGAAAACGAAAGAGGAGGCACGGCGGCTGCGGCAGATGGACGATTCGCGCGCGATTCGCGACGAGTTCCACAAGAAGGCGGAACGGGAGGGAGACCCGGCTCCGCCCAGGTGAGCTGCATCTCGTCCTGATTATCGAGTCTCGCTCCCGCCGGGCTCTAGGGATGGGGCAGGGCGAAAGCCACATAGACGCCGCCGGGCGTCTCCTCGGGATGCCTTGCCTTGCCGTCGGTGGCGTAGATCACGACATACTGCACGCCGCCCATTAGATACGTAATCGGTGTTGCGTTTCCCGCGAGAGGCAGCTCCGTCTCCCAAAGGAGTTTGCCAGTGCGCTTGTCGAAGGCGCGAAACTTCCGGTCGAAATTCGTGGCGGCGATAAACACCAGGCCGCCCGCAGTGACAATGGGTCCGCCGTAATTCTCGGTTCCGGTGTTCTTCAGGCCCTTCGCGGCCAGTTCGGGGTACTCGCCCAGCGGGACCTTCCAGGCATAGCTGCCGGTGTTGAGGTTGATTGCATTGAGAGTCCCCCAGGGCGGCGCAACGGCCGGGTAGCCGTCAGGGTCGTAGAACTTGTGATACCCGGTGAAGCGGTAATTCTGGTTGATCGCGGAGGAGGCCTGCCCGCTCAACTCCTTGCTTTCGCCGCTCAACACATACTGAGCTATGGCCGCAACCTCCGCCTGTTTGAGGTTGGGAAATGACGGCATGCGCCCCGCGCCCTGCCTGACAACCGCGCTGATAGCCGCGGCCGCCTTCCTGCCGGCGAGATTCAGCAAAGAGGGAATCTGCGGCGGCGCTCCGGACAGGTTGTCGCTATGGCAAGTGGCGCAATTGGTGAGGTAGAGCTGCTGGCCGGAATTGCCTCCGCGATTCGCCACCAGACTCGAGGTCCATGGGATGTCGTTGGCATTCACGTACAGGAGTCCAGTCTCGGGATCGAACGCTGAGCCTCCCCATTCGGCGCCGCCATCGAAACCAGGGAAAAGCACCGTCTCCTTACCCACGCTGAATGGCACGAACTGGCCCTCGCTGCGAAACGAGCGGAATTTCTCTACCGCCCACTGGTGAACCTCGGGCGTGCGATTGGAGAGCATCGCTTCGGTCAGCAACTGCCGCGCAAAAGGGGCTGGTCGAACGGGCAGGGGCTGCGTTTCCGAGGCTGCCTCACCGGGCACATCGCTCGGCGGGTATTTGCGGTACTCGATCGGGAACAGGGGTGCACCATTGCTCCTGTCGAACAGATATACCCATCCCTGCTTGGTTGTCTGCGCAACCGCGTCAACCTTTATTCCTCCGCGGCTGACGGTCACCAGGCAAGGCGGTGACGGGAAATCGCGGTCCCAAAGATCGTGCTTGACCCCCTGAAAATGCCAGATCCGCTCGCCCGTGTCGGCGCGTAAAGCCAGCAGGGTATCCGCGAACAGGTCGTCGCCGAGGCGATCGGCTCCATAGAAATCGGTTGCGGCCGAGCCGGTTGGAACGTAGACGATGCCGCGTTTCGCGTCCAGCGCCATGCCGGCCCAATTGTTGGCGGCGCCGCTGTAGGTCCACGCATCTTTCGGCCATGTGTCATAGCCGAACTCACCCGGATGCGGGATGGTGTGAAAGCTCCAGCGCAGCGCCCCGGTCCGGACGTCGTAAGCGCGAATATCTCCAGGCGCGGCGGGAAGCGCCTCCGGATATCGTCCGCCGGTGATGAGGAGATCCTGGTAAATGATACCCGGGCTAGTAAGAACCACGGACTGTTGGGAGGGATCGCGTCCCAAATCCTCGCGCAGATCGATTCGCCCGTTCGCGCCGAACGAGGCAATCGCCTTGCCCGTGCGCGCATCCAGCGCGTAGATGAAGCTTTGCACAGCCGCGAAGATGCGGCGTTCGTCTCCGGACGCCCAATACACGAGCGACCGGTTCGGCCCCCGGCCCTGGATGCCGGAGTCAAACTTCCAGAGCAGTTTGCCGGTGGCCGCATCCAGCGCGACGACCTTGTGCATCGGGGTGACTCCGAAAATCATGCCGTTCATCATCAGGGGCTGAGTTTGCGGATCGCCGTGCTTTTCTCCGGTGTCATACGTCCAGGCGACGCGCAGCTTGGACACATTCGATGTGTTGATCTGTGTCAAGGGCGAGTAGCGGATGTCTTCCGGGCCACCGCCATAAGCAGGCCAGTCCGTTTCCTGGCCGGCGGCGCGCGAAGAGCCGGCGATTCCGATCAGCAGCAGCGCCGCCAGGGCGGTAGCCGATGTGAATCTGTTCTCCATGGAAGACCTCGCTCTGCGGCCGGCCTTACGCCGCGAGCCGTTTGCTCCTGAGCAAGAGGATCTCATAGATCGCCCCGCGAGTTGCGTGCCCTTCAGCGCGCGGCGCGAGCGCGGGCCGATACGGTCGCCCAGGGCTGCCGGTGGCGGGGCATCGTTTACAATCGTCAGCAGGGTAGTTTATGACATTGCCTTCCCTCGCGTCGCTCCAGGCTGCGGCGCAAGTCGTCTACGGTGTGATGCCGGCGACCCCTCAAATCCGATGGCCTCTGCTCTGCGCGCGCGCCGGTACGGAAACCTGGGTGAAGCACGAGAATCATTCTCCGGTTGGCGCGTTTAAGGTGCGCGGCGGTCTGGTCTACATGGATTCGCTCCGCCGCCGCGAGCCAGACGTGACCGGCGTGATCGCGGCTACGCGGGGGAATCATGGCCAAAGCGTGGCATTCGCAGCCAGCCGGGTGGGATTACGCTCGGCGATCGTGGTGCCGCACGGCAACAGTCCCGAGAAGAACGCCGCGATGCGCGCATTGGGCGCGGAGCTGATCGAGCACGGCACAGATTTCCAGGAGGCCTACGAGCATTCCATCCAACTGGCGGAGGTTGAGAAACTGCACCTGGTCCGCTCCTTCGACAGCACGCTGCTCGCTGGGGTGGCGAGTTATGGGCTCGAGTTATTTGGCGCCGTGCCGGACCTAGATGCGGTGTATGTGCCGATTGGCATGGGTTCCGGGATTTGCGGCTTGGTAGCCGCGCGCAATGCGCTTGGGTTGCGAACCGAAGTGATCGGTGTGGTGGCCGCCCAGGCTCCCGCCTACGCGCAGTCATTCGCCTGCGGCCGCCCGGTCGCTGCCGACGTGGGGAAGACCATTGCCGATGGCATGGCTTGCCGGATACCCGACCCGGCCGCCATCGAGATCATCCTCGGTGGTGTCAGCCGCATCGTCACCGTAACAGAGGGCGAGATTCGGGCCTCCATCCGGCACCTGTTTTCCGACACGCACAATGTCGCTGAAGGCGCCGGCGCAGCAGCACTTTCGGCGCTCCTTCAAGAGAAGGACGCAATGCGCGGCCGGCGAGTGGCGGTGATTCTGTCCGGTGGAAACGTGGACAGCGCGGTGTTCGCGCAGACACTCGCGACCAACTAGCCGGCCAGCGATTCGGATTGCCGGTACTAGCACTACCCGCCGGTGTTCAATGCTGCAACAACAGAGCCCAATCGTTTGAATCCGGTGTCTTGGGCGAGGTCCAGGCGGGACCGTCGATGATTCCGATCGGCGCCACCTCACCGGTGAACGCGTTGAACCACTGTGCGCGGTATCGCCCCGGATCCAGCTTCACCGTGACTGTGCCGCCATTCGGCAGGTACACTGCGTAAACCCGTCCCGGCTCAGCCAGGCACCAAGCGCCGCTGCTGACCAAGTCGTCGTGCGGCTCGGTTTTCCACCATTCGAAGCTGGTGAAGAAATCTACCATGTGTGCGTAGCCATTCAGCATCGTCATGGTATCGTCGCCGCGGCCGTTCACCCAGCCGCCTCCCGTGTCCGGCCATATGTTGGTGCCCCGGCGCGCGGTTTCGCCGGCCGTGCCATAGGCGCCGGCCATCGCGATGTCCCAGGCGGTTCGCCGCAGAATCTCGGCAGAGTCGCCGGGCGGCTTAGGCGCCCAGATCGGGTAATGGTCTTCGTATCCGTATTCCTCGTTGGCTTGCGGAACGATCCGGCCGGTCTTCTTCTGCAGCTGGCGCGACTCCAACATCAGGTCGTGCTGCTTGCGCGACCATTCCTGCAATGATGCGAAGCCGAACCAGGCGGAGGGTCGGTCCTGGTGTTCGGTGTGAACCGGGTGGCTGCTGGCGAGATGCCGGTAGGGATCCCAGCCTCCGACCAGGAGTGTTCCCGTCTCGTGGGCCCACGCGTCGTCCCGAAAGGTGTCCAGGTCGTCGCCCAGATCCCAGGTGATGTTCGAGAAGGCCGACAGGCGCGCTGCGGCGTACCGGATGTAGCGCCGTTCGTCCTCGCTCCCAGCGACCGGATGAACCTTGCCGTCCGCGATGTCGAGGATTACGGAGATGATCATGTCCCGATCGCGGGCGAACCGTAGCATGCGCTCATATCTTTGCCAGTGAGAGAGGTTGAAGCGCGTGTAGTCGAAGCCGGGGTGATCATAGTCGTCGGCTTTGACCGCCGGCCAAGGGCTCAGGAAAATGCTGAACGCCTCGCTGTTCATCACCGGTTCGCCGTACAGAGTCCAGCTTCGTCCGCCCAGCAAAACCCGCACGCGGTTGACCTTCAGCCGGTGCAGCCGGTCCAGGCTGGCGCGGATGATGCGTTCGTCCTTCCAGCCCATCAGCCAGAATGCCGTGGTGCCATTAAAGAAGTAGTGCTCCCCGGTTCCCGTCCAGAGAAAGTGCCACGGGTATTCAGGATCGACGCGAATGGCCCCGCGCCGGTGGCTGTCGGTCGCGCGGAAGGTCCCGTCGTAGCTCCTTTCGAAGCCGGTTTCTTTGTAGCTCACCGAATACGCATAGTCGCCCGGAGCGGAAGGGGCGAATCGGATGCGGAAGACGGAACCGTCGGGCGAATCGCAAAACCCCTCGACCTGCAGCCGCTGGCTCGCGCCGGTTTTGCCGAACGTGCCGGCAACCGCGGCTTCCAGAAACGGATTGCGCAAGCCCGGCGACTCCACCTGGATGGTTACTTCCACGAAGTCCCATGCCTCCACAGTGGGAGCCGATTGCGAAAACGCGACCTCCCGCGGGGCAGACAGCGCCGCCCCGGCGGCCAAAAGCAAAACCAATGCGAGTTTCATTCGTTCCAATTCTATCCCCGTGCGCGCCGCGCACCTCTGGCCGTCAAAGAGGGCCGCGGTGGATGAGGGCAGGGCAACTGAACGGGGGCGGCGATCCAATCTTGCGTTAAGCTTGGTGATGATTTCCGGAGTTCCCGGGGCGCGGTTCAACCAGGCACGAGACAGGCCGCCCGTGTTCTGGGGCGGCGGAAGGACATCACTCAGAGGAAAAGGAGTCCCCTATGTTGCGTCTCCGCAGCACGGCGTTCCTGATCAGCCTGATGGCTGGCTTACATCCGGCCACAGCCCAAGCTCCGACCGCTGCCCCACATCCCGCGCGCCCAGCGCCGCCGACCCGCGATCCACACACGCCCGGGTATGTCGCGGCGAAAGACCTGCCTGACGGCGCCAACGCTCCTGTGAAGGAGGACGGGAACTTTATTCTCGGCCCGACACACAACCCCGCGCCGGAGATGATCGTGCAGGAAGGGGTTCCGCAGGGCGAGGTCTTCACCTTAACCATGGAATCGGCTGACAGCAAGATCTATCCCGGCATCGCGCGTGAGCCCAATACCTTTGGAACCGCAGACCCCACAGACCCGGCCAAGCTGGTAGTGACTACCAGCCACCCTGCTCCCTACACTCGCCGTGTGACTGTGTACGTTCCCAAACAATACGTCGCCGGCATGGCCGCGCCGTTCATTGTTGGGGCGGACGGGCCTGACCGTGCGCTGTTCACGGCGCTGGACAACCTGATCGCCCAACATCGGGTGCCGGTGATGGTCGCCATTTCCATCGGCAACGGCAGCGGAGACGCGCAAGGCAGCGAGCGCGGCCTGGAATACGACACGATGTCAGGCCTGTACGCGGAGTTCGTCGAGAAAGAAGTGCTGCCCCTGGTGGGGAAGCAATGCAACGTAAAGCTGACGAAGGATCCCGAAGGTCGAGCGACGATGGGCGGCAGCTCCGGCGGGTCGTGCGCCTTGATTATGGCCTGGTATCATCCGGAGCTTTATCACCGCGTTCTCACTTACTCCGGCACTTATGTGAACCAGCAGTGGCCGCCGAACCCGCAGACGCCCCACGGCGCCTGGGAGTTCCATGAACACCTCATCCCCGCCGCGTCCGCCAAGCCGCTGCGCATCTGGATGGAGGTTGGCGACAGGGACCTGTTCAATCCGAATGTGATGCGTGACGAGATGCATGACTGGGTCGTCGCCAATGAGAATATGGCCAAAGTGCTGGCCGCCAAGGGCTATCATTACCAATTCGTCTTTGTGGGCAACGCCGGGCACACGGACCGTGCGGCGAAACAACAGACGCTTCCGGAAGCCCTGGAGTATGTCTGGCAGGGTTATCCTCTCGCAGGGCGGCCAGCGAATTGATCGGATCGGCATCGCGCGGGTGCTGATTCCTCACAAACGGGCGCGCTCGAAGCCGTTCTCAAACCAGGTCGGCGTCGCGCTCCGCCAGGAGTTCCCGCAACACGGACCTGTGGCATCGGTTTTCGGTCGGGCAGTAGCAACCCAGCGACAGATTGGCGTGGTGTGACAGCGCCGCCAGGAGGTCCAGTTCACGGCTGCGATCGGGTGCGCTCAATTCGCGCCGGAACTTCCGCCCGAATGCGGCCAGGCCCGATCGTCCGCCGCGGCCAACGCTTCCTTTACCAACGTGGCACTGGGCGCCAGGTTCGGGAACCAGACATCATAGTAGTCGAGCCGGGCGAAGTCAGACTTCGGAACGCCGCGCGGAGGCCGCCGCACCGTTCCCAGCCGCAAGCCCTCGCCGGGGCTGCGCCGTGTGCCGAGTTGGACGATCAGAATCGACATAAGTCACCTAACGCCAGTGTGCCATCGAATCAATTGCACGCGGACGGAGCGGGTGTTATGATCAGTCCGTCAAAAGCCGACGAGGCGCTTTCGGTCCGACGCCGAACCGGACTACGCTGAAACAGCGCCTGGCAGCATCCATGACCCTCCGTTGAACCCAGTGGCAGGGCGACACGGACACGCAACGGGAAGGACGCATGACGCGAATACGCCTGGCCTGGAGCCGGCTCGGTTTTGCACTCCGCGGCGGCGTGCGGCTGAACGGCGTGAAAGACGAGGGCACGGCCCGCAGCTTCCACCTGATGCTGGCTTGCACGCTGGCTTGGTTCCTGCTGCTCCTGGCGGTGGCGATTCCGCTGTTCGCGGTGCGCAAGACTGGCGCCGCGTTGCTTTGCTCCGTATTAGCGGTCGCAACGCTGGGCTCACTGATTCTTCTTCGAACCGGTAGGATTCGTGCCGCCTCCCTCTTCTTTCTGAGCGTGATCTGGTGCGGCGCTGAGCTGTTCAGCGCACTCAATGGCGCGGTCAAGAGCGGCGTCTACGGCCTGGTTGTGCTGGTGATCGTCAATGTGGGCTGGCTGTTAGGCAGGTCGAGCGCGATCGGTCTGGCGATTGCGACGCTGGTCATCGCGACGATCGAGTCGCTGCTGGACTATTTTGGGCATCCGCTGCCGCTCTACTTCCCGGGAAGCCCGCTCGGAAGTTTGATGGTTTTTGCCGGCATTCTCTTGTTTGCCGTAAATCCCATCCTTGCCATCCTCGATGCTCTCAAGCAGCAAGTCGCTGATTTGCGCGAGACCGACGAGCGCTTCCGCAGTCTGTCCAACCTGGCTCTGGAAGGCATCATGATCCACCGCCGGGGAATCATCCTGGACGCCAATCTATCGTTTGCCCGGCTTTTTGGATACAAGCCGGAGGAAATCATTGGCAGGAACGGCCCGGAACTCCTGCTGACGGCGGAGTCCCAGGTGCTCATCCGCCAGCGGATCGAGCGAAAGGAAACGGGGCTCATTAGTGTGACCGGTGTCCGCAATGATGGCTCAACATTCGCGGCAGAGACGGACTCGCGGCCGGTGCGGTACAGGGGCAACGACGCAACCCTTGTCTCTTGCCACGACGTCACGGATCGCATTGCGGCCGCTGAGCGTCTTCGCGAAAGCGAAGAGAAGTTCCGCACCCTGTTCGAGAGTGCCGGCGATGCGACTTTCATCACCCAGGACGACGTGCTCATCGACTGCAACGCCCGCGCCCTGGAGATGTTCGGCTGCCAGACGCGCGAGCACATCGTCGGCCGCCATCCGTATGAGCTATCCCCGCAGATGCAGCCGAACGGGCGCGGCTCGCGCGAGTGCGCCATTGAGAAGGTTACCGCCGCTTTGGCCGGGCGGCCCCAGTTCTTCGAATGGATGCACGCTAGGCTCGATGGCACACCGCTCCCCACCGAAGTGAGCCTGAACACGCTGCAGCTGGGGACCACGAAGCTGCTGCAGGGGATCATTCGCGACGTCAGCGAGCGCAAGCGGGCCGAAGAGGACCGGAAGAAACTGCAAGAGCAGCTAACCCAGGCCCAGAAAATGGAGTCGATCGGCCGTTTGGCTGGGGGGGTGGCGCACGACTTCAACAACCTGCTGACGGTGATTAATGGCTACAGCCGGCTGGCGCTCGGCGGGCTCACCGAGGACCACCCCCTGCGCGACGCGGTGGCGGAAATCCAAAAGGCCGGGGAGCGCGCCGTAGCCCTAACCCGGCAACTTTTGGCCTTCAGCCGCAAACAGGTCTTGCAGCCGTGCGTTCTGGATCTGAACCGCGTGGTGCAGGAGATGCGGCCGATGCTGGACAGCCTTGTGGGCGAGGACGTCGAGGTTCGCGTTTCGCTCGATGCGAGAATCGGCGTGGTGCATGCGGATCCCCATCAGGTGGAGCAGATGATCATGAACCTGGCGGTGAATGCCCGGGACGCCATGCCGGGCGGCGGCAGGTTGCTGATTGAAACGGCCGGCGTGGAACTGGACGAGAGCTACTCCCGGACGCATCCGGAAGTGTGTGCGGGCCGCTACATCGTGCTAGCCGTCGGCGACAGCGGCCACGGAATGGACGAAGAGACGCGGCGGCGGATCTTCGAACCGTTTTTCACCACGAAGCCGGTCGGCCACGGGACGGGACTCGGGCTGTCGATGGTTCAGGGCATCGCGGCGCAAAGCGGTGGCCACATCAGCGTCGATAGCGAACCGGGGCGGGGGACGACATTCAGGATTTACCTGCCGGCGCTGGCCGGAACCGCGGCCGGTCCGGCAACCGATGCGGGCGGGGCGGGCGGCGTTGCGCTCGGAGGAAGCGAGACCGTCCTGGTGGTGGAGGACCTGGCGGAAGTGCGCGAGTACGCAGTCACCGTGCTGCAAGCCCACGGGTACCGCGTGATTCCGGCGGTGGACGCCAGTGAAGCGCTGCTGATCTGCGCGCGGGAGGGCGGGGGCATTCACCTGGTTCTGACCGATATCGTGATGCCGAACGTGAGCGGTCTGGAACTGGCCAAGGAGTTGGAGAAGCGGTGGCCCCACACCAAGGTGCTGCTCATGTCAGGCTACGCCGACAACGTGACCCAGGCGAACGGCCTGCTGGACGAACACGTCCATTTCATCGAGAAACCTTTCAGCCCCGAAGAACTGGCCAGGAGGGTCCGCGCCGTGCTGGGGCGGGGCCGGGCGGCTGTTGACATATAGATGGTCTTCATGTAGGCTATCTCCATATGGACCTGCTGCAAGGAACGCTCGATATGCTGGTGCTCCGGACGCTCCTCGCCGGCTCTCTTCACGGTTATGGCATCGCCAAGGCAATTCGCAGCGCCTCGAACGAAGCCCTCGTCATTGAGTTCGGCTCGCTCTATCCGGCGTTGAAGCGGCTCGAGGCCCAAGGATGGATCGCGTCTGCGTGGGAGACGTCTGAGCACAATCGTCGCGCCAAGTTCTACAGGCTCACCGCTGCTGGCCGAAAGCACCTGGTCCGGGAGAACTCCAAGTGGGCCGACTTCGTGAGGGCGGTCGGGCGGATTATGGCTGCGCTGCCGGAGGCGAAGGCATGAGGGTCTGGAATCGCCTCAAGTACCTGTGGCCAGCCTGGCGCCGCCGGCAGGAGCGCGAGATGCAAGAGGAGTTGGAATCTCTCGCCGCGATTGCGGGTGGCAAGGAACTCGGCAACCTCACCCTGGCGATGGAGGACGCCCGCGCTACCTGGGGCTGGGCGTGGCTCGATGGCATTTTCGCGGACATCCGCTATTCACTTCGTGCGCTGCTGGGACAACCAGCATTTGTCGCGGTCGCGGTGCTGTCGCTCGCTCTCGCGATCGGCGCCAACAGCGCGATCTTCAGCTTTGCCGACGCACTGCTTCTAAGGCCTCTGCCGGTAAGAGATCCAGCGGCCGTGTTCGACGTCAGCTACACGGCGCCCGACAATTCTCTGGAGGGCATGTCTTTCCCCGACTACCGCGATCTACGCGGTCAGGAACGCTCCTTCAGCGGTCTGGCCGCGTATCGCCTCACCACTCTGGCAGTTGCCGCCAACCCAGCGGCGCCGGCAGAGATCCGGTTCGCGAACCTGGTGAGCGACAATTTCTTTGCCGTGGTGGGCGTGACCCCGGTGGCCGGCCGCGCGTTTCGGCGCGACGAAACGACTGCGTCCGCCGAGCCTGTTGCGATGGTCAGCTACGACTTCTGGAAGCAGAACTTTGCGGCCGACCGCTCCGTCATCGGCAGGAGCTTACACCTCAATGGGATCGTTTTCACGATCGTCGGCGTGGCCCCGCCGTCCTTCACCGGCCTTGACCGCTTCGTGAACCCCAGCATCTTCGTCCCCCTCGGGATGGGCCAGCGCCTGGCGGGTGAGCCGGCGGATCCGATGGAGGACCGCGGAATCCGCAACCTGATCGTGAAGGGCCGATTGAGCGCCGGCGCGTCACAGAAATCGGCGCAGGCTGAACTTGCCATTATCGGAGCCGCCCTCGAGCGCCAGTACGTCAAGACGAATCGAAACCGGCACATGGTGGTCCGCACCGAGCTGAAGAGGCGCATGCTGCAAAGCCCGCAATTGCTGGCGCTGGCAAGAATGCTGATGGGCCTGGTGGCGTTGATCCTGGTCATCGCGTGCTCCAACGTGGCCAACTTGTTCCTGGCCCGGGCCCGCGCCCGCAGCCGCGAGATCGCGATCCGCCTCTCTATCGGAGCGGGGCGGCGCCGCATTGTGCGCCAGCTGATGACCGAGAGCCTGATCGTGTCGATCGCCGGCGCCGCCGTGGGGTTGTTCTTCGCGTACGGCGGCATTCTGCTGCTGCAAACGCTCAGCGTTCCCAGCGATCCACCCACTGTGCTGGGGGTCCGGATGGATTGGCGCGTGGTGCAGTTCAGCTTGCTCGCGGCGCTCGCGAGTTGCATTTCTTTCGGTCTGGCGCCGGCCCGGCAGAGCGCGCGGGCGGACTTCGTGACGGCTCTGAAGTCGGGGGGAGAAGCGGTGTCCGGCGTGCGGCGGATGTTCGGGCGCGACGTTCTGGTGGCCGGCCAGATCGCGCTGGCGATGGTCGTGCTGATCGCCGCCGGCATGTTCCTCGAGGGCTTCCGGAACATGCTAGTGAAGGCGCCCGAGTTTCGCACGGACCACCTGATCGGCCTGGATACCGCTCCGGCTGTGCTGCACTATTCGCCGGAACAGACGAAGGCCTTTTACCGCCGGCTTGTCGATCGCGTTCGCACCATGGCGGGCGTGGCGGGGGTGACGCTGGCCGAGGCGCTGCCGCTGGCTCCCGCCCAGACCGTGGTCACGGTCGTTCCCGAGGGGTACCAGTTTCCGAAGGGGAGTGAAAAGACGATTGAGTTCGGCGCCGCTGTAGACGCCGGCTACTTCAGCGCCCTGAAGGTCGAAATCCGACGCGGGCGCGCCTTCACGGACCACGACCGCGAAGGATCACGCCGCGTGGCGATCGTGAACGAGCAGTTCGCGAAGACTTTTTGGCCGGACCAGGAGCCAATCGGAAAGCGGATTCGGCTGGGAAGCGCGGACGGTCCTGCCGCGGAGGTTGTCGGAGTGGCGAAGACCGGGCACTATCTGGCTGTGTACGAGACGCCGGCCCCTTACGTGTATCTGCCCTACGAGCAGAACCCGCGTTCGCGGATGACTTTGGTCGTGGAATCGGTGGGCGATCCGGGCGAGCTTGCCAAGCCCTTGCGCGACGCCGTGCGATCGATCGACGGCAATGTGCCGGTGTTTAACCTGCGGCCGGTGGCGACGCTCTACGAAAGCCGAGTGACCGATACGTGGCTGCAGCTCTTCCAGATCGTCGGGACCATGGGGTTCATCGGCCTGGCGCTGGCTACCGCCGGACTCTACGGGCTCATCGCGTACACGGTCAGCCGCCGCGTGAAGGAGTTCGGCATCCGCGTCGCTGTCGGCGCCAGCCGCCGCGACGTCGTGTGGCTGGTGGAACGCCGCGGGCTTATTCTCGCCGGCATTGGCATCGTGACCGGCGGATTGCTGGCCGCGGTGACAGCGCCGCTGCTGGCTGCCGGCTTTCCGGGGCTGGGCACATCTTCTCCGTCCGTTTACACCCTCGTTCCGCTGGTGTTGCTGATGGTCAGCGCGGTGGCCAGTTATGTGCCGGGCCGGCGCGTTGCGGGGCTGGATCCGCTGCGGGCCCTGCGGAACGAATAGCGCCGGAAAGGGCGACCGGGCAGATCGAGCGCCCGGCGTCAGCATGCGCGTGAACGAGGGCGGATACTTATGCCGTTACTCCTGGTTTACCGGCCTGTCCGCACGCCCAGACGCCAGTCAAGCTTCGGATCGCCAACCCAAGTGAGTGCCTGACCGAACCAGGTGGTAGACGTCTGCCCGCTGACCCCGCCGGCGGTCGTGAGAACGATTGCGCAAGGGGCTTCGCCAAAATGCGCGATGCGACGGCCGAGCCAGGAGCCTGGCGCAAGGCTGGCGGCGAGCACAACCGGAGTTCCCTTGAACCAGGCGAGATCGGCTCCGAAGGCTTCGTCCCGCTGGCGCTGCGGCTCCGGCAGTTGGAATGCCCTCCGATACTGCGCGGCCGCTTCTTCGAGACTGTGGACGCCGATCACAACCAGCCCAACCCCACGGAACCGGGATGATGTCGGCTTCCCGGATGGGTATACGCGGTTCTCGCGGGGCGTGAAATCGCGAATCAGAAACGGGAAGAAGGACCCCCGCGGCCCGGCACCGATGTCGGCCGTCTCCCACGAAAGGGCCACGCCGTCCGGACGAATGCGTCCGCTCTTCTCCGCGTCGCCGACCCGGATCCCGGCCTTGGAGAGCCGCTGGATTTCCGCGCCTACGTCCGGGACGCGAAGCGCGAAAGCGCACGGCCCTGCGTTCTCGCGGAGGAACTGGCTCCAGGTGTGGGCCGCCACCGCCGCCGGATCAGCGTGCAACTGGAGGCCCATCAGTTCGACGTAGGAGCCGTCGGGAAAACTCGATAGGGCCATCTCGGTTAAGTGGTTCGAGTGCGGACCGCCGTATTCTGTAGGGATCCCGGTGGCGCCGCTGAAAGCGGCCCTCATTTCGTCAAGCCGCACACCCGCCAGGGTGACGTGATCGATTTTCACCTGGGCGACGCAGGCCGGCAGGGCGATGACGATCAGGGTGACCACGGCTCGCATAGGGTTATGTTAGCCGAGAACCTCAATGCCGGCCTCTTCGGTGATAATGGATGCCGGGGTCTGTCACATGAGATTGATCGCGCTGTCCTTTCTGGTGGCTGGTTTGCTGTCTGCCGGCGAGTCGTTTTCCGGAACGATTGTCGACGTAATGTGCCGCGGCAAAGATCTGTCGGGACACACGCGGGAATGCGCCCTGACGTGTTCCAAGAGCGGTTACGCGCTGGTCACAGCGGACGGCCGGTTTCTCAAATTCGACGAGCCGGGCAACGCGCGGGCGTTCGCAGCGCTCAAGAAGCTTTCCAAGGAGAAAGACCTGAAAGCCAAGGTGGCGGGCACGCTGGACGGCGAGCTGCTGAAAGTGGATTCGATCGAATTCGAGCCGTGAATGCCAAGAGAAACGCGATTCGGAGCCGAGCGCTACCGCTTGATGTGCAGATAGATCGGTTCCGGCGCGACGTAGGAAGATTGTTGCCCGGAACGGGTTTCTACTTCGCCCGAAACGTAAATCAGCTGGTCCACCGGCTCCGCCGAGGGAAGGGCTTCAATGGTGAAGCTGCGGCGCGAATCGGTTTCACCGATGAGGACGCCGTTGAGCCCGACATCGAGCACCCGGACGCGCGGCGGCAGGTTGCGCACCTCGACGGGCACGCGCCCGCGGAAGTCACCCTCGCGGACGATGGAGACCGAGATCTGCGCGGTGCTTCCGGGCTTCAGCGTGACCTCCTTTGTCTCCGCCGTCATCACCAGGTCGGGCCGCGGCATGAGGGCGACCAGCTTGAGGTGGTCTTCCTGGCTGGCCGTGCGCTCGCCTACCGAGGCGCGGCCGGTGGCTTTCAGCGGGATGGCCCCGGGCAGTGTCGCTGAGGCATCGGCGGTCAGGGCGAGTGTCGCGGAGGTCTGGTCTTTGCCGATCACACCACTGGCGGCGTGCAGGCCCGCGGGCAAGTCTTCGAGCCGGACGTCAATGGGGCCGTCAAAACCGTCCATGCGGAAGGCGGTCACGGTGACCGGGATGGCGCCGCCCACCGGCACGTTTGGATTGCGAGGGGACACTGTCAGGCGATAATCGGGCCGCGGCCGGCGGATCGTGAGGCGATACGCATACTGATCGCCGCCCAGTCCCTCGGCATCGTGGATTGCCACCACGTAGTCGCCGTCGGCGGGGGCCGTGAAGTGGAGCAGGGAGTCCTTGCCGTAGCCGGGACCGCCATCGTCGTTGCGGTAGTAGAGATGCGCGACCGGTAGCCCGTTGGGAGAAAGCTTGGCGCCGGGCGGGTAGATCTGCACCTTGTACACTGCCTGGTCAACGGCGTGGGCCTCGGTGGTGGTGTCGAAGAAGGCCATGCGCTGCCCCCCGAAACCCTCAAAGACGCAGTCGTTGTCGGGTGAAAGGGGCAGTGACTCCAGGCGGATGACTTCGCCACCGATCATCACATAGTCGCCGCTGTGAAGGTTGTCCCAGGCCTGGATCCGGATGCCGCGGTCAGCGGAATCGTGGTCGCGCAGCGTGGTGGATGTCTCCCATACGGGACGCACCACGGCGCGCTCGATGGAATTCCCGCTCGCGCCGAGAACTTCCAGGAACGAATCCAGGCTGCTGCCCAGGCGCTGCGCGTTGACTTCGAACACCATTTCATCGCCCTTGTGGGCGGCAAAACGATATCGATTCGTGGCGCCAGGCGCGGCGATTTTCCCATTGATGGTAACCGGCCAGGAAACGGGCCTGCCCTGCGATTCCACCTCAGGTTCGGCGCCGAGCGCGACTTTCACCTGGTTGAAAGCGTGCTCAGGCCGCAGCGTCACGCTGTCATCGGAGTCGGCCCCTGGTTTACCGTCCAGCTTCAGCTTGGGCGCCACGTGGTATCCACGCAGCTTCAGCTCCGCGCTGGTGCCCTTTTGCAGCCCCAGCGGGAAAGCTCCTTCAACCAGGGGAAACTCGCCGGCGATGATGCGATAGAAATGGCCGGCGCGCCCGCTCTGGCCGAAGTCCGCCACCCGCACGTAGTAGATGCCGCCGGCGGCGAAACGGTGGGCAAACATGACTTGCTCCACGCCGCCATTGGCGCCGAATTCGCGAACCACGTTGAGATCGGCGTCCAGGATCGTCACGAGGGGCTGCAAGGAAGAGCCGATGAGCATGGCGCCGTTGTAGAAAGAGATTTCCTGTCCGGCCTTCACCTGAATCCGGTAATAATCGACGTCGCCGGGTTTGGAGATGGCGCCGGTCAGAACCGCCGGGAGGAAGGTTTCGAAAGCCTGCTCGGGTGTGTCGTTGGGCTCGCGGTCGGGAGCCTCGCCATAGTAGGGTTCAATCAGGAAGCGGCCTTCGGGGCTGGTGCCCAAAGGGGTCAGAAGGCGGAAGCGCACCACGCCGATTTCGGCGTCCGGCGAGACCTCTATCTCCACCGTGACCTGATTGCGCGGCGGCAGCGGCCCGACATCCACCGTGGACGGCGTGCCGTTCGAGCCCAGCCGGATGTCCGGCTGATCTGGCACCTCCTTGACGCGCAGAACGCGCCCGGTGACAGCAGGATCGCTGAAGTAGATGGCGGTGGCTTGTGCAAGGTTCAGGCCTTCCACGGTGAGTTCGGCGGTGGTGCCGCGGGCAATGCCGAGGGGCGCGACCGTATCCACCGTGGGCGGCGTGGTCCGGTTGCCGCTGGGGCGGTCGACTGAGTCCGCGCGGCAGATGCAGAGAGCCAGCGCGACGCACACCGGCAGCGGGCTACTTCGAGGGCGGAGTTTTCGCATGGTCCACCTGGTACGTGGTCAGCAGCCCGTTGAACGAGGCCGCTGCCAGTTGTTGTCCATCGGGAGCGAATTCGAGGCCGAAAACCCAATCCGGCAGGCCGGCGATGGTGCGCACCTCGCTGAGATCGGCGGCGCGGAACAGTTTGATGGTACGGTCCGCGGCCGACGATGCCAGCAGCGACCCATCCGGTGACCAGGCCAGCCGCAAAATGGTATCTTCGTGCGCGATCAGGGAGTTTTCCAGTGTCCCCTCTTTCTCGCCCAGACGCCAGATGCGGATGGTCTTATCGAATCCGCCGGCCGCCACGCGTGTGCCGTCGGGAGAGAGCACGACCGTGTTGATGCCGTCGGTTGGACCTGAGAGGGTGTAAAGGCGTTCACCCGTGGCCACGTTCCAGATCTTGACCGAGCGGTCCGCCGCGCCCGAGACCAGCCGCGTGCCGTCGGGAGTGAATGCGAGCGCGTAGACCGCATCGATATGGTCGCGGAAGGTGCGAATCTCCTGGGCCGTGCGGACGTCCCAAAGATTGATGAGCTTGTCGTAGCTGGCCGTGGCGAGCGTCGCGCCGTCGGGTGAAAATGCGGCGGCATAAATGCAATCGGAGTGGCCCGCGATGGTGGCGGAAAGGGAGCGCGCTGCTACATCCCAGATCTTGATTTCGCCGCGCCGCGCCGGCAATCCACCCGCTGCCGCCAGCAGTTTTCCATCGCGTGAAAACGCGAGGGAGCGCACCGCATCGGCTTCGCCCGGCAAGGTGGCCAGAAGCTTGCCCGACGCCGCATCCACCAGCCGGACCTCCTTGTACCCGCCAAGGGCCACGGTGCCGGTGCCAGGCTGCCAGGCCAGCGAATACACCGGCGCACCAGGCCCTGCCAGGGCAAGCCACGCGAGCAATTGGAGCGCGGGTGTCATCAGTGATTAAACAGAAACTCCTTGCTGGTCAGCAGCGCCCAGACCATGTCTTCCAGTTCCTGGCGGTGAGCGTCACGCCGCGCCTCTTCGGCGCCCTTGACCGGTTTGGCTTTTTCCAGCGCCTCGGCCAGCGTGGCGCGCTCGCCGTCGGTTGGATAGCGGCTGAATGCCGAGAGGTACATGAACTCGAGAATGCGGCGGTCGGAGAACCCCAGCTTGAGAAACAGCGCGATGGTGCCGTCCGGCGCGCTCAGCTTCTTGTTGAGGGTGTCGCCATTGATCACCGCCAGCGCCTGCGCGATGGTGGAATCGCCGGCGCGCTCCGCGGCATCGCAACTGATGCGGGGCGGCCTGCCAAACGAAGTCAGGAATTCCGATTTCACCTGCGTGTCCGGCAATTGCAGGGCGCGCGTGCCCGCCGGATAGCCAGGGAACACAGCCGGCGATCCAGTAACCTGCGACATGGCGTCCAGGATCACCTCGGCAGGCAGGCGCCGGATGATGTGCTTCGAGTAGAACATGTTGTCCGCCTGGTTCGTGGCATTCGCCTCGCTCGAAAGCTGGTAGACGCTGGAATTCAGAATCATGCGAATCAGGCGCTGCACGTCATAACCGTGCTCGACAAAGTCCTTCGTGAGAGCGGCGAAGAGCTCCTCGTTGGAACTCGGGTTGGCGGCGCGCACATCGTCCACCGGATCCACCAGGCCGCGCCCCATGAAGTTTGCCCAGACCCGGTTCACAATGGTGCGCGAAAAGAGACTGTTCTGAGGGCTGGTGAGCCACGCGGCAAAAAGAGCCCGGCGATCGGCGGTGGAATCGATGGGCATGCTTTGGCCATCGAGCGGCGTAGGCGGCAGAGGCCGCGCGAGCTTGGGATGTAGCACGTCCCCGGTAGCCTTGGCGAAAACAATGTTGTCCCCCATCGTGCCGTTTTTCACGCCGATCCGGGCGAACAGGTTCGCCATCTGGTAATACTGCGTCTGCGTCCACTTTTCCAGGGGGTGATTGTGGCACCTCGCGCACATGATGCGCTGCCCGGTGAAGGCCAGGGTGGCGTTCTCGCTGAGGTCGATGGGATCCTTGTGGAGCACGAAGTAATTCAGAGCCCCGTTCTGGCGCGTGCTCCCGGAACCGGCGAAGATTTCGGTGGCGAACTGGTTCCATGGTTTATTCTGCTTGACCGAGTCGCGAATCCAATCGTAAAAGGCCCACATGGCCGTGGAGTTGAGACGGCGGGTGGAGACCAGCAGCAGGTCCGACCACTTGTAGGCCCAATAGTCGACGAATTCCTCGCGCTGCAGCAGATGGTCCACCACCCGCGCCCGCTTATCGGGGGACGGATCGGCGAGGAACGTCTCGACATCTTCGGAGGTGGGCAGAATTCCCGCGGCATCCAGGTAAGCCCTCCGCAGAAACTCCGAGTCGCCGGCGATCTTCGAGGGCGCCAGGTGAAGGCTCTTCCATTTGGCCGCCACCAGGTCGTCGATAAAGTTATGGCGCGGGAACCGCTCGTAAACAGTGGCGTCAATCTGATTGGCGAACGGCACGGTAAGGCGTGAATAGAGAACCCGGCTGGAATACCACAAGGTGACCGCGGCCTCGCCGGCCGCGGTCATCTTCACGTGGCCGTTATCGTCCACCGTAGCCACTCCCTCGTTGGTGGAATTGAATTTCACCCAGCGGGTGACGTCTTCCGCGTGGCCGTCGGAATAGCGCGCGCGCACCACGATC
>CAZZHN010000013.1:20503-42864 GCA_964654065.1 uncultured Solibacteraceae bacterium | reverse complement strand
GCAGGTCCGGCCCCAGCGTCACCGAGCCCACATCGCGCACCAGGATCGGCACGCCACCCGCGGTGACTCCCAGCGAGACCCCCTCCAGGTCGCTCACCGAGCGCGCGTAGCCGCGCCCGCGCACCATGTACTCGCGGCCGGTGAATTCCACCAGCCGTCCGCCAACGTCGTTGTTGCCCGCGCGCACCGCGGCGACCACTTTGTCGATTGGTATTCCGAATCCCGACAGGCGGTTGGGATCCACGTTCACCTGGTACTGCCGCACGAATCCGCCCAGCGGCGCCACCTCCGCCACTCCCGGCAGCGCCTGCAACTGGTAGCGCAGGAACCAGTCCTGGGTCGACCGCAGTTGCGCCAGGTTGTTCCGCCCGGTCGAATCCACCAGCGCATACTGGAACACCCAGCCGACGCCGGTTGCATCCGGCCCCAACTCTGTTTCGACTCCCTGCGGCAGGCGCGATTGAATCTTGGAAAGGTATTCGAGCGTCCGCGAGCGCGCCCAGTAAATGTCCGTGCCGTCTTCGAAAATGATGTACACGTACGAGTAGCCGAAATCGGAAAACCCGCGCACGTCTTTCACGCGCGGCGCTCCGAGCATGGCGCTCACCACCGGGTACGTCACCTGGTCTTCGATGATGTCCGGGCTGCGGTCCCACTTCGAGTAGACGATCACTTGTGTGTCGCTCAAATCCGGAATGGCGTCGAGCGGTATCGACTGCAGCGACCACCAGCCTCCCACAGCCGCCGCGGTCACGAACAGCAGCACCAGGAAGCGGTTGCGCGCCGAGAACTCGATGAGGCCGTTGATCATTTCGCCGTCCCGGCCGCCGCCGCCTTCAATTGGCTTTCCGAATCCAGCAGGAAGTTGCCCGAGGTAACGATACGCTCTCCCGCTTGCAAGCCTTCCAGAATCTCAACGCGGCCGCCGGCATGCTCCCCCACGCGCACCGGCCGCGGCTGGAGATTGCCGTTGCCGCGATCGACGAACACCACCTGCCGGTCGCCCGAATCGAGCACCGCGGATTCCGGCACCATCAGCCGCCGCGCGCCGCCGGTGTGGATCTCCACTTGCCCGTACAGATCGGGCTTGAGTTGCCCGGCTGGATTGTCGAACGCGATCCGCGCCTTCAACGTCCGCGAAGCCGGATCCACGCCCGGCAGTATATAACTCACCCTCCCATAGAATGTCCGGCCTGGGAGGTAATCGAGCGTCAGTGTAGCCCCTTGGCCCAGCCGCACGCCGGCAGCTTCGTACTCGAACACATCCGCCACCACCCATACGCTGGAAAGGTCGGCCAATGTGTAGAGCACCGTGTCCGGCGTCACATGCTGTTTGGCAAACGCGTTACGCTCCGTCACGTACCCGGCCGCCGGCGCGTAAACCGTCAGGTTCTCGATGGTTTTTCCCGTGCGCGCGATGTCGTCGATCTGCTGGCTGGAGATATCCCACAGCTCCAGCCGCTTGTGCGCCGCCGCCACCAGGTTGTCATTGCCCGCCGCCATTTCCGGCATAGCGCCGTCATGCATGGTATGTTGAGCCCGCAGCGCCAGCAGGTACTCCTGCTCGGTAGCTAGGGCGTCCGGGCTGTAGACCGTCGCCAGCGGATCGCCCTTCCTCACGTACTTGCCGGTGAAATCAGCGAATACGCGGTCGATCCAGCCCTCCACGCGAGTCTGCACCTTCACGATTTTGGTTTCGTCCAGCGTCACCCGCGCTGCAGCGCGAATCGTGTCGGTAGTGGTTTCGTACTCTGCCGTGCCGTATTCCACGCCGATCAATTGCTGTTTTTCGGGCGACACCTGCACCGCATTAGCGCCCGTCCCGCTCGGCAGTTGCTCGCCCGCGTACATCGGAACCAGCTTCATGCCGCAATCGGGCGCTACCCCAGGTTTGTCGGACTTGTACCAGGGGTGCATCGGGTCCACCCAGTAGAGCACTTTGCGTTCGGAGGATCCCGCCGGCGCCGGCTTCGCATGCCAGCGCTCATAGCCCAGGCCGCCCAGGAAGGCCGCTCCCGCTACCAACACCACCAAAGTCGGTTTCATTTCTGTTCCACTCCCGTCAATTCTTCGAGCTTCGCCAGCGCCACGTGTAAGCGCATGATCTCCTCGTGATCCATCAGCTCGTAATCCAGCACGCTGGTGAAACTGGTAAACAGTGCGACGAAATCCGCGCGCCCGCTCTGGTAACCCGCCAGTGCGGATTCATAGGCCAGCCGCGCCTCCGGAATTACCGATTTCTCATACAGGTCCACCAGCTTGCGAGCCGCCTCCGCCACGCTGTACTGCTCGCGGATCCCCGCTTCGACCTCCGCCAGCGTCGCTCCATACTCGTGCCGCGCCTGGCTGGCGCTCGCCTCCTGCTCGGTTACGGCGGCGCGCTGCTTGCGCCAGAAGTACGCCGGCAGCTTGAAATCCACTCGCGCCTGCCACATCGGCGGCATCCCGCCCTGGTTGAAGTAGCCGCCCGACACCGTGTAGTCCGGCGCGTAATCCTTGCGCGCCAGGTTCGCCGCCAGTTCACTCCCTTGGACCGCGTCCCTATCGCGGGCCACCAGCGGCGAGTGCGCTCGCGCCTGCGTCAGCAGGTCTTCGAGCGGCGCCGACATCGGCCCGGCCACCATGTCAGCCGGGACCTCGATCCGCTGGCCCTGCGACCGGTTGAGCAAAGCGTTGATCTCGATTTGCTTCACCTCCCGTTCCTGCTCGAACTGCACGCGTTGGGTGGCGAAAACCGCCAGTTGTGTCTGCGCCCTTAGAATGTCCTGCTGCGCCCCGCGACCCACCGCATAGCGCGCCTCGGAAATGCGCAGAACGTTGTTGAGCAGTTCCTGGTAGCGGTCTACGAAATCGACGGCCACCGCGGCGTGATGCAGTTCGTGGTACGCCTGCTTCACCCGCGAAATCACACGGAGCCGCGTGGCCAGGTAGTCGTGGAACGCCTCTTGTGCCTCTTCGTCCGCAATCTCGCCGCGCAGCTTCCGCTTGCCCGGCGCCGGCATTTCCTGCGAAACCATCACGCCGAAGTTGCTGGTTGGGTTCACGCCCAGCCCTGCCCCTGGCCACGGCCCGCCATTCGATGCCCAGCCCAAAGACAGCGTAGGGTCCGGCAGGCTGCTGGCGCGCGCCGGCCGCTGGCGCAGCGCTTCCACCTTTTTCTGCGCCGCCAGAATTTCCCGGTTGCTGCGCAGCGCCTCTTCGACCAGCGAGGACACCGGCTGCGCTCCGGCCAGCGGGGCAAGCCAAAACCAAATCCAATAACGAAACTTCATTTCCATTCACCAACTCTGTCTTCCCGGCGCGGCCGCGCGCGGCAAATCGCAGCGCGGTCCGGTCCTGGAGGACAAGACATCAATCTTGTTTTGGGAGCTAACGAGTGGAGAGAAGTCTAGACGCGCAGCAGGGAATGCAGAGAAAGCAAATCAGGTGGGGCCATATCGGCAGCGGGCCAGGACGCCATGACCGGCTGGGCAAGCACTACTGCTGCAGCCACCGGAGCCGCTACCGACACCGCCAGCGCCGGAGCGGCGGTTCCGCCCTCCGCCTTCACAAAATGGCTGAGCACCTGGGAATGGCAATCGATCTTGGCGGCGGGATGATGGCAGCAGGCATGCCCCGGCTGGTGGCTTGACGCCGCCAGCAGCAGTTGCGGGCACGACAGGCAGTTTCCGCAAAACAGCGCCGCTACAATCAGCGTCGCCATCATGATGTTGGAAACTTGCCGCATTCTGGCTTCATATTAACATCGGTGGGCGGGATTAAAAAGGTCGAATTTCGGACTACAGGCTCTGCTCAACCCTAAATTGCTGGATCGCGGAATCTTAGCGGGGCAAATTTCACACCGCGAACCCGGCTGTTTTACACCCTGTGCAGCGCCAGAACGGCGTTCAATCCGCCGAAGGCGAAGGAATTAGATATCGCCCATTCCACCTGCGCGTGTCGCGCCTGGTTGGGAATGACGTCCAAATCGCACTCCGGGTCGGGCACGTTGTAGTTGGCGGTGGGCGGCAGCACACCGTCGCGCAGCGCCAGTACCGTGGCGACACATTCCAGCGCCGCGGCCGCGCCCAGCGCGTGGCCGTGCATCGATTTAGTGGAGCTGACCGCCAGCTTGCAGGCGTGTGCGCCGAACACCGCGCGAATCGCCGCGGTCTCAGTAACGTCATTGGCCAACGTGCCGGTGCCGTGGGCGTTGACGTAGCCAATCGCCTCCGGCATCAAGCGGGCGTCGCACAGGGCCGCGCGCATCGCCTTGGCGGCGCCTTCCGCCGAAGGCTGCGTGATGTGGCACGCGTCGGACGACATCCCAAAGCCGGTGATTTCGGCGTGAATCGTCGCCCCGCGCGCCCGCGCCGCTTCCAGCGGCTCCAGCACCAGCATGGCCGCGCCTTCTCCCAGCACCATGCCCCTCCGGTCCTTGGAAAATGGCCGGCAGGTCTCCGGCGAAACCACCCGCATCGCCTCCCACGCCTTGAGGATGCCGAAGCTGAACGGCGCCTCGCTGCCGCCGGCCAGCGCCAGGTCCGTCATGCCGCTGCGCACCATCCAGAAGGCCTGCCCGATCGCGTGGCCCGCCGAAGAGCAAGCGGTGGAGATCGTAAAGCTGGGACCGGTGATGCCGAACTCCATCGAGATGTGGCTCGCTCCCGCGTTCGCCATAGTCTTGGGAATTGTCAGCGGATGCACGCGGTTGAGCCCCAACTTGTAGACATCATGGAAACCGACGTCTTCCGTGCTCTGCCCTCCCACGCACGAGCCGGTGATGATCGCCGCCGTCTCGCGCAGTTTTGGCGTCCATTCGACGCCCGCGCAGGATACCGCCTCCCGCGCCGCGATCACCGCGAACTGGGCGAAGCGGTCGATGAAATCGGCGCGCCGGTCATCGAAGTATCCCTGGTGGCTGTAACCGTGCACCTCAGCGCCGTTGCGAAACCGCAGTTGCGAGGCATCGGTGGATTCAATCGGCGCAATGCCGGAGCGGCCCTCGCGCAGCGATTCGGCTACTTCGGCGGTGGTCCGGCCGAGCGCGCAGATGGCGCCCAACCCCGTGATGGCAACGCGGCGCATGCCTTACTGGCCGGCCTGCGTTTCCGCCGCGGCCGCCTTGGCCGCCAGCAATTTCTCCACGCCTACGCACATATCGCGCACGCCCCGCACACTGCGCACCTCGTCGTCGGGAATGTTGATGTCAAATTCGTTCTCGAGCGCGAACAGAATCTCAACCGCGTCCATCGAGTCGATCCCCAGCTGCTGAAAATCACCGTCGATGGTCACCGTCTCCAGGGGAATCCGTTTGGAAGTGGCGATCGCTTTGCAGACCCGCTCAATCAAGTCGTCGGACATAGAAGTCGGCTTACTGTCTCCAATTTATAGCCCCGGTCCAGCAACAGGGGAACCAGGCGGCGTACGGCGTCCACGGTAGCTCCGATATCCGGCCGGGTCTGAAGCTCGCGCCCATCGTGCAGGCACAGGATCGCGCCGTTGGACACGCGCCCCGCCATTCGTTCCACGATGGCTTCCGCCCCAAGATTCCAATCATAGCCGATTACCGTCCACATGACGCCCTTCAGATTCAGCCGGCGCTGCGCGAGCCGCATGCCGAACCAGCGGACGCCATAGGGCGCGCGATACCAGGCGGCACTCACCCCGGTGTGTTCCAGGATAACCTGTTGCGCGGTCGCCATGTCGGCCGCGATAAACCCGGCCGTCCGCAGGCAATACAGCGGGTGGGTATGGCTGTGGTTGCCGATCTCGTGCCCGGCGTCCGCCACCGCCCTCGCCACCGCCGGCAGCCTAGCCACGTTGGCGCCGCACGCAAAGAACGTCGCCTCCGCGCCATGACCCGCCAGAATCTCCAGAATCCGCGGCGTGTCTTCGCTCGGACCATCGTCGAAGGTCAAGGCAACCGCTCGCCGCTCGCGCGGCCCCCGCCACACCGAAGGCCCAAACACCGCCGACGCCCGCCCGCGCACCGCCCACGCCATCGCCCCCGCCCCACCCGCCAGGGCCCCGCCGCCAATCGGAACCGCCAAATTCATAACCCCTCATTGTAGGGACTATTGTGAGGATGCAGCTGGCTTAGAGGGCCGGCCAGAGCCTGCTGTTCCCCGCGGCGCAGCCTGTCCAGTCTGCGCCACGGCAGCTCGCGTCTCGTCTCACCCCACATACCGCGCATACAAGCTCCGCGCGACGCCTGGGTCGCTGGTGCCTTTGATAATGGCCCGCCCGTCGGGGAACACCGTCAGTTCGTACGGCGGCGCCAGGAAGCGCAGAGCGAATTCGTTGGCGCGTACCTCGCCCAGTGGCTCAAGGCGGGCCCGCAGGTCCTGCAAGTCGATGGGGCCTTCGCGCTCACGGACCTGCACCGCGTCGCGGCCGCACATGCGCACCGGAGGCCGCGCCGATTCCTCCAGGTAAGGAAACTCACGCCGGCCGCAGGTGGGGCAGTCGGCGTCCCGGGGCGGCCCGTCAATCTGGCGAATTCCGCCTTCCCACACGTCGATGGTGGTGATGCGCGCCCGCACCAGTTCGCTGTGCCCGCTCAGAATCTTCAACGCATCGGCGACCTGCAGCGACGCCACGGCGGAGACAATCGCGTTCAGCACGCCGGCGGTCTCGCAGGTCGGCTGTGCGCCAGCGGGCGGCTCGGGATAGACGCATCGGAGGCACGCCGTCTGGCCGGGGATCACAGCCATGGTGATCCCGTAGCTGCCCACCGCCGCGCCATAGATCCACGGAATGCCGCGGCTTACCGCAAAATCATTGATCAGGTAACGCGTTTCGAAGTTGTCCGTGCCGTCCAGGATCACCCCGGCGCCGCCGAGCAAATCGCCCGCGTTTTCCGCCGTTAAGTCCGCCACCACCCCGCGCACCGCAACCGACGAGTTGATGCCCCCCAGCCGCCGCGCTGCGGCCACCGCCTTAGGCAACGCATCAGCAGCATCGGCTTCCTCAAAAAGCCATTGCCGATGAAGATTGGCCGGCTCCACGTAATCGCGGTCAATGATGGTGAGCCGCCCCACCCCGGCTCGCGCCAGCGCCGCGGCATGAAAGCTGCCCAGTGCGCCGCAGCCCGCCACTACCGCGTGGGAGCCCAGCAGCGACTCCTGTCCCGCCTCGCCGATGCCCGCGAACAGAATCTGCCTGGAGTAACGCTGGCGGTCAGCTGCATTCATCCTGGCTTCGCCCCGTTTCGGGGCCGGGACAGAAGCGAGCGGGCTCCCTCACACCCGGCCGGCCTCGCGAAGAACAGGCTCCCGCAAACAGGCTTCGGCAAGCCGGAGCACGCCTCGCTAGTCTCCGTCGCGCGCCCGTGGTAACAAACTTGCTCCAAACCGCTACGCTATCATGTTTCTGGTGCGCCGCCCGTTCGCCAGCGTCCTCCGCTTCGTTCTGCTATCCCTCGCTGCGCCAATGATTTCGCTGCTCGCGCAAGACGCCGCTTGGGAGGGCAAACGCATCGCGGCGATCCAGTTCGAACCCGCCCGCCAACCACTCGACCCGGCTGAAATCAACCAGATCCTGCCGTTGAAGCGGAACCAGCCATTGCGCATGACCGACGTGAGCGCCAGCATCGACCGCCTCTTCGCCACCGGCCGCTACGCCGACATTCAAGTGGACGCGGAGCCGTACCAGGACGGCGTTCTGGTGCGTTTCCTGACCAGGAACAGTTGGTTCATCGGCCACGTGGCCGTGGACGGCAAGGTCTCCAGTCCGCCCAATCCGGCGCAGCTGGAAAACGCGGCGCAACTCGATCTTGGGGCGCCGTACTCGGAAGCCAGCCTGACCGCGGCCGAGGCCGGCCAGAAGAAGCTGATGGAGTCCAACGGCTTGTTTCAGGGCGAGGTGCGGCCCGTGCTCGATTGGGACAGCGAGTATCAGCAGGTCCACATCCGCTTCGAAATCGACAGCGGTCCGCGGGCCCGCTTCGCCGCGCCCGTCGTCCTGGGCAACGTCGCGATCGACAACACGCGCCTCCTGCGCGCCACCGGTTTCCAGCGCTGGTTCATCCATACCTGGAAGCCGATGACGCAGACCCGCCTGCGCGTGGCGATGGAAGGCGTGCGAGCCTTCTACGCCAAGGACCACCGGCTGGAGGCCAAGGTGACGCTGGAAGACGTCAAGTACGACGCCGCCACCAATCGCGCTGCGCCCGCCTTCGCCATCGACGCCGGCCCGCGCATCCGCCTCCACGCCGTCGGCGCCAAGATCTCCGAGCATAGCCTCGGCCGCTTCGTCCCGATTTTCGAGGAGCATTCGGTCGATGCCGACCTGCTCGCCGAGGGCACCCGCAACCTGGAAGACTACTTTCAATCCAGGGGCTATTTCGACGCCGAAGTGGAATTCAAGCAGCAGCGCGTCATCAACGACCAGGCCAACATCGACTACCTCATCAACCTCGGCGCGCGCCACAAGCTGGTCTTCATCGGCATCCAGGGCAACCACTACTTCTCCACCGAGGACATTCGCGAGCGTATGTTCCTGCGGACCGCCTCCTGGCTGCAGTTTCCGCACGGCCGCTACAGCGCCGACCTCATGCGCCGCGACGAGGATTCCATCGTCAATCTCTATCAGTCGAATGGATTTCGCGACGTGAAGGTGGCGCACCGGCTGGATGACCACTACCGGGGCAGGAGCAGCGAGCAGGCCGTCTGGATCACCATCAACGAGGGCGCCCAGACTTTCGTCAACACCCTCGCCGTCGACGGCATCGAGCAGGTCGACAAGGCGAAGATGCTTTCCCTCCTCAGCTCGATCGCCAACCAGCCCTTCAGCGAATTCAATGTCGCCGTGGACCGAGACGCCATTCTGGCGCAGTATTACCAGAACGGCTTTCCCAACGCTACATTCTCCTGGAACTCCAAGCCGGCGGCGCCAAATCGCGTGGACGTGAGCTACACCATCCGCGAGGGCGGCCGCGAGTTCGTGCGCCAGGTTCTCTTCAATCCCGGCGGTCTTGCGCATACGCGGCCCAGCCTGGTTTATAAGAGCCTGAAACTCAACCCCGGCGACCCGCTGTCGCCCACCGCCATGAGTGAGACACAGCGGCGTCTCTACGACCTCGGTGTCTTCTCGCGCGTTGACATGGCGGTGCAGGACCCGGATGGTGAGACCGACCAGAAGTACGTGGTCTACGATCTCGAAGAAGCGCACCGCTACTCGCTTTCGTTAGGCTTGGGCGCAGAATTCGCCCGCATCGGCGGCTGCGAGTATTGCCTGGATGCGCCGGCCGGGCAGAACGGATTCGCGCCGCGTGTTTCCTTCGGCGTGACGCGTTCCAATCTGTGGGGCATTGCTCATACTCTCAGCCTGCGCACGCGTGTCTCTACCCTCGAGCAGCAGGCAGTTCTCAACTACGATTGGACCCGCTTCGGCGGCAATCAAAACCTGGTCCTCGCCTTCACGGGCACTTACGAGAACTCGAAGGACGTCCGGACTTTCTCTTATAAACGCGAAGAAGTCTCCACCCAGTTGAAGCAGCATGTCAATAAGTCGCTTACTCTGCTCTACCGTTACGCTTACCGCGCGGTCGATGTGAATCAGGCCACCCTCAAGATTTCTCCCGAGCTCATCCCGCTGCTCTCCCAACCGGTCCGCCTGGGGCTGCTTTCCTTTAACCTCATTGAAGACCGGCGCGATGATCCCCTGGATCCCCACAAGGGCATCTACAATACCCTCAACGTGGACGTCGCCGACCATGTTTTTGGCTCGCAGCGCGACTTCGTGCGCATATTGGCGCGTAACTCCACCTATCATCGCCTGGGCAGCAAGGTGGTCTTGGCGCGCAGTACCGAGATCGGTAACATCGCCGCCTTCCATTACAGCGGCCCTGCACAGGATGCCGTCCCCCTGCCGGAGCGCTTCTTCGGCGGCGGCGCGTCGTCCGATCGCGCTTTTCCCGAGGATCAGTCCGGGCCCCGTGACCCCGAAACCGGCTTCCCCATCGGCGGCAACGCCATGTTCTTCAACCAGACCGAGCTGCGGTTCCCGCTCATCGGAGAAGACATCGGCGGCGTGCTGTTTCACGACTTCGGCAACACCTTCACCGGAGCGGAGGACTTTTCCTTCCGCGTAAAGCAGGACGGCCTCGGCGCCTTCGACTACATGGTGCACGCCGTCGGCTTCGGCATCCGCTACCGCACTCCAATCGGCCCGTTCCGCGTCGACCTGGCTTATAGCATCAATCCGCCGCGCTTTTATGGCTTCAAGGGCACCGAACAGCAACTGGTGGACGCCGGTGTCTACCCTTGCCAGAATCCGGTCAACCTGTGCACCCAGCAAAGCGTCAGCCATTTCCAGTTTTTCTTTTCGATAGGACAGACGTTTTGACGAGGAAGCTCCAGTTGCGTGCCGCTCCGCCAGCCCGTCTGGCCTCTCTCGCAATTGCCGCGACGCTGGCCTCGGCCGCCATCATCGACCGCATCGCGGTGACGGTGGGCAAAAGTGTGATCACGGCGAGCGAGATCGATCGCGAGATTCTCGTCACCGCGTTCCTCAACGGTCAGACGCCCGATGCGACCCCTGCGGGCCGCCGCGCGGCGGCCGAACGCATGGTCGAGCAGACTCTCGTGCGCCGCGAGCTCGAATCCAACCGCTACCCAACCCCGCAACCGGCCGAAATCGAACCCGCGCTCGCCGCTTTCCGCCAGCATTACTACCCGGCCGACGCCGACTACCAGCGCGCCCTGTCCCAATACCGGATCACCGGCCAGGACGTGAAGGATGCGCTCTTGTGGCAGCGCACGCTGATCCAGTTCGTCGATTTGCGCTTCCGTCCTGCGGTGCAAGTCTCCCAGGAAGATATCCAAACCTATTTCGACACCGTACTGGCCCCCAAGGTTCGCGCCTCTCAGCCCGGGAAGCCGGTCTCCCTCGACGATTATCGCGACCAGATCGAAGACACCCTGGCTGGCCAGCGCGAGGACCGCGAATTGGACGCCTGGCTGGCGGAGGCGCGCCGGCGCACGGTGATCGTTTATCACAACGAGGCGTTCCAATGAAGCGCCTCCGCTGGATTGCGGTCTGCGTGGCCGCGTTGGTACTGCTTTTGGCGGCGGGCGGCGTTCTGCTGTTGCGCAGCCAATGGTTTCACGACAAGGTCCGTACCTGGCTGATCGGCTCGATCGAAACCGCTACCGGCGGGCGCGCCGAAATGGGCGGGTTCCGGTTTGACTGGGCGGAGATGCGGGCGGAGGCCGATTCGCTGGTCCTGCACGGCACTGAGCCATCTGGCAAGCCCCCCCTGTTTCGCGCCGCTTCGGTCGCGGTCGGGCTCAAAATTGTCTCGCTGATGAAGCGCGACATCGACATTCGCTCGCTGGACGTGGAAGCGCCGCGGATCGCCATCATCATCGATGCGAACGGCCATACCAACCTGCCGCAGCCGAAAACTCCAGGCCCGCACGGCGACACTCTGGCGACCATTCTCAAGCTCGCAATCGGCCGCTTCCGCGTGCAGCACGGCGAGTTTCAGATGGAATCGCACGCCAGCGTGCCCTTCGCGGCGCAGGGGCGGAACCTTGAGGCGACGCTAGCTTATGACGCCGCCGGTCGGAGCTACCGGGGCAGTGTCAGCGTCGAACCTCTCGATATCACCGCTCCCGGCATCGCCCCGACGGCCCTGGCAATCGCGGCCTCTTTCTCCATCGAAGCCGATCGCATCGTAGTATCCTCTTCCAGTATCGCCACCGGCAGGTCACGATTGAACCTGGCCGGGCAAATCGACAACCTGGCCGCCCCGCACGGAAAGTTCGACTTTCAAGCGCGCATCGATAACGGCGATGCCGAGCGCATTTTCGAAACCAAGTTGCTCGCTCGCGGCACCGCGGAGGTGAAGGGCAGCGGTATCTGGCGCGGCGGGAGCGATGTTTCGGTTTCCGGCCATCTCACCGGCAGCGGCCTGGAATATTACGATTCCAGCATTCGGCTGCACAATTTCTTCGCCTCCGGCCCGCTCACCTCCGATCTCCGCACCGTCACGGTGCGCCCGATCCGGCTCACCGGCGAGGCCGTGCTGAGCGGCCAGACGTTCGCCGCTGAGGCCAACATCGGCTCAGCCGTGCTCCGCGGCGTCGATCTCCAACTGCGCCAGGTTTCGATCGACACTCTGGGGGGCAACTTCAGCGGCGCCATTCGACTCCTGGACTTCAATCGCTACACGGTCAATGGCGCTGTCGCCGGTCTCGATGTGCGCCGCGTGGCGAACCTTGCCATCCCGGCGCCGCTGCCCTGGGACGGCAACGCCTCCGGCTCTCTCGAAATGCAAGGCTCGTTCGCCCATCCGCGGGAGTTGCATTTGGCTACCGCGCTGCACATCGGGCCCGCTCCGGCCAGCGCGCCGGTCGAAGGCGAAATTGCCGCGGACTGGGAATCGCGCAGCGCCATCCTCGATCTCGGGCATTCGCAGCTCAGCCTGCCGCACTCCCGTATCGCGCTGTCCGGAGCCGCCGGCCGCGAGTTAACCGTTCACCTCGAATCCCGCGACCTGGCCGAGCTGCTTCCCGCCTTAGGCGAGCGCGCTGCTGCCCTGCCCCTCAAGCTTACCGGCAGCTCGGCAGTGTTCGACGGCAAGGTCAGGGGCAGCCTGGACCGCCCACAGATTCAAGGCCGCTTGCAGGCGGGATCCTTCACGTATGAGGGTCACGCCTTCGACGCGTTTGACGCCGCAGTTACTGCTTCGCCGGACAATGTCCGCCTGGATCACGCCAACCTCACCCGAGGCAACCTCCAGGCGCAGTTTTCTTTCGCCGTCGCGCTGCGCGACTGGGAAATGAGGGACGGAAGCGACATCTTCGGCAACGCCACGGCGCATGGCGCGCCCGTCGCCGACCTGCTCGCGCTCGCCGGCGTCTCCCCCGCATCGGCCACCGGTACGCTCAACACCACCGTTGCACTCACCGGCGTGGCTGGTGACCCGATTGTGCAGGCCGACCTCGATGCCGCCGGCGGCGACGTGGAAGGCGAGCCTTACGACCGCATCACCGGCCACGCGCGCTACCGGAAAGATACGATCGACCTCTCCGCGGGCCAAATCCAGGCCGGAGCCAAGCAGGTCCACCTGGAAGCCGCCTTTACCCATTCTCCCGGCCGCTTCGATACCGGCGTGCTCCGGTTTCAGACCTCGACCAACGCCATGCCGCTCGACCAGGTTCACCTCCTGGAAGCCGCGCGGCCCGGCGCAAAGGGCACCGTCCAGGTGCAGGCGCGCGGAACCGTGGATATCGTCCCTCCGGAAAACGGGCGGCCAGGATTCCGCATCCAGGACTTGCACGCCGAAGTCAGCGGCAGGAAGCTGCAGTTGGCGGGCGGCGAGCTCGGCAACGTTCTTGTCACCGCCGGCACCGAAGGCGGCTCGCTAAAGGCGCACTTCGAATCGGACCTTGCCGATTCCTCGATCGCCGGCGACGGCCAGTGGCGCCTGCTGGACGACTACCCCGGCAGCGCCACCATTCGTCTCGCCAAGGTGGACCTGGCCCAGTTGCGCGCCTGGCTTGCGCCCGCCGGATCGCTCGCCGGACTCGCCGGCGCGGCGGAAGCCTCGCTGCGCTTGGATGGCCCGCTGCTCACCCCGCGCACGATGAAGGCCGAACTGCGCATCGTCCGCCTGGAATTCGCGCCCACCCCAGCCACCGGCCTCGCGCCCGAAGCCTTCACGCTCCGCAATGCCGGCGATATCATCCTCACCATGACCGGCTCGGCCGTCACGGTGAGGGCAGCACGCCTCACCGGCCCCGGCACGGATTTCAGCGTCACCGGCCGCTGGTCGCTCGATCAGAAAAATCCGCTCGACCTGCGCATCGGCGGCCACGCCGACCTCAAGCTGGTGCGCGATCTGAACCGCGATCTCATCGCTTCCGGCAGCGTGAAAGTGGATGCCTCGGTGCGCGGGTCGCTTGGCGCTCCGCAAGTCACAGGGCGCGTCGAGTTCGCTAACGCAGGCTTTAACATCAGCGACGTGCCGAACGGTATATCCAGTGCCAACGGTGTCCTCCTGTTCACCGGCGACCGTGCCTCCATCCAAAGCTTCACCGGCGAAACCGGCGGCGGCAAGATCGAGCTCAGCGGGTTCGCCGCCTATGGCGGTGATGGGCCTACCGTGTTTCGCCTCCACGCCAGCGCCCTCCAGGTGCGCGTGCGCTATCCGGAGGGCGTCAGTACCGTGGCCAATGCCGACCTGCGCTTCAGTGGAACCAACGATAGCAGCATTCTCTCCGGCACCATCACCGTCCTGCGCACCGGCTTCAACCCTCAGTCGGACTTCAGCTCGCTGCTGGCGCAGTCCTCCGAACCAGTCCGCACCCCCGCCTCCCGCACCGGCCTGCTCGGCGGTTTGACCTACGATGTGCAGATTGCCACCGCGCCGGATATCCAGGTGCAAAGCTCCCTCACCCAGGACGTCCAGGTGGAAGCCAACCTGCGCCTCCGTGGCACCTACACCAGTCCCGCCGTGTTGGGCCGCGTTAATATTACGCACGGCCAGGTGGTCTTCTTCGGCACCCGGTACAACATCTCCCAGGGATCGGTTTCTTTTTTCAATCCCGTCAACGTGGAGCCGGTGCTGGACATCGATCTCGAGACCAAGGCGCGCGGCATACAGGTGACGCTCAACGTTTCCGGCCCGCTCAGCAAGCTGAACCTGACGCCCCGTTCCGACCCGCCGCTGCAATTCAGCGAAATCGTGGCTCTGCTCGCCACCGGCCGCACCCCCACAGACGAAGCCTCCCTTTCCTACGGCCAGAACACCGCCGCGCCCGCCTGGCAGCAGTCCGCCGGTTCGGCGCTGCTCGGCGAGGCCATTTCAAGCCCCGTCACCGGCCGCCTGCAGCGCTTCTTCGGCGTAAGCCGTCTCCGCATCGATCCCACTTTGCCCGGCACCGAATTCAACGGGACGGCGCGGCTTACCCTGGAGCAGCAGGTGACGCCCGACATCACCTTCACTTACATTACCGATGTCACCACCAGCAACCCGCAGGTCGTGAGTGTAGAATGGGCCTTCGCCAAGAAGTGGTCGGTGGTAGTGGAGCGCGACGAAAACGGCCTGATCGGCATGGACATTCTTTTCAAGAAGCGTTTCTGAATGGCGGACTGCGCTAGCCATGCCCAATCCGGCATCCGCCGTGGCGCACGCACTCCTGCGTGCCGCGTCGGCACTCATGCCGACGCCCGGCTTCCGAGCCGCGACCGTCTGGGAACGGTTACCCGTGCCATCACACCCCTCATTCCATGACCGCCCCTGACTCGTCCAAGCCCCGCAATCCCTGGCTGCGCTGGGCGGCGGTGCTGGCTCCGGCCGCGCTCCTGCTGGCCTTCCCGCCTCCGGGCATCAATGCCCCCCAGGATCATCTGCTGGCGGTGTTCGTGGCTACCATCTTCGCGCTGGTGGCCCGGCCCGTACCCATGGGCGTCAGCGTGGTGGTCGCCATGACCATTCTCGCTCTGACCCGCACCCTGCCGCCGGCGCAAGTGCTCTCCGGCTTCGCCAACGTCACCGTGTGGCTGATCTTCACCGCGTTCCTGTTTTCGCGCTCCTTCACGCAGACCGGCCTTGGTAAGCGCATCGGCTACTTGTTCATCCGCCGCTTCGCCCGCACCCCGCTGAGCCTGGGTTATTCGCTGGCCGCCGCAGACCTCGTGCTCGCACCGTTCATACCGTCCGATACCGCGCGCGGCGGCGGCGTGATCTTCCCCATCGCGCGCAGTGTGGCTCTCGATTTCGGATCGGAGCCGGGCGGCCCCACTCGCTCCATCGGCGCTTTTCTGATCCTGGTCTGCTTTCACACCACCTACGTGGCTTCGGCCATGTTCCTCACCGGCATGGCCGCCAACCCGTTGATCGCCGAATTCGCCCGCCAGAATGCCCACGTCGAGCTGACCTGGATCCGCTGGGCCACCGGAGCCATCGTCCCCGGCCTGTTGACGCTCACAATCGTCCCGTGGCTGTTGCAGCGCTGGTGCAAGCCTGCCATCCGGGACACCGCTCCGGCGCGCGCGTTTGCCGCCGCGGAGCTGGCGCACCTGGGCCCGCTCTCTCGCCGGGAAAAGTCGCTGGTCGTGATCATGCTGGCGGTCATGGCCGGATGGGTGACCTCGCCCTGGCACGGCATCCCCAACACCTTCGTCGCCCTCGCCGGGCTTTCCGCGATTCTGCTGGCGCGCGTGCTGGCTTGGGACGATCTGCTCGATGAGAAAAAGGCCTGGGACGCGCTCATCTGGTTCGCGCCCCTCATCATGATGTCGGATGCGCTCTCCACAGGCGGCACCATCGGGGTGCTTTCCCACGCCCTGTTCCGTGCCTATGCCGGCTTGCCCTGGATGATCGTGGGGCTGGCGCTGGCGGTCACCTATCTCTACGTGCACTACGGATTCGCCAGCATGACGGGCCACGTAATGGCGCTGTATCCCGGTTTCCTGGCTGCCATGCTGGTCGGCGGCGTCCCGCCCATGCTGGCCGCGCTGGTGCTGGCCTACTTTTCCAACCTCGACGCCGGCATCACTCACTACGGCACCGGCTCCGCCCCCGTCTACTTCAGCTCCGGTTACGTAAGCCAGCCCGATTGGTGGCGCTTCGGGTTCTACATTTCCTTGGTCAATCTGGTTATCTGGCTAGGCGTGGGGTTTTGGTGGTGGAAGGTGCTGGGGCTGTGGTGAACCGATGAAAATGCGCGCCCGGGTTGTACAATGAGTGCTCTGGATTCACGACGAATTCGGCTAAAGGTGCGGCAATGTCCAGCCAGCGGGCGGTGCGTCTGGAGGAATTGGAGGGCCAGTTCCGTGAGCTTGCGGAGCGGGCGTCGGCGTTGGCGGGCGGGCTCGATCGTGTCGTGCTCTCCCAGCGTCCGAAACCAGCGAGCTGGTCTGTTGCGGAGTGCCTGGCGCATCTTAATTTGAGCGCCGATCCCAATTTCCCGCTCTGGGAGCGAGGGCTCGCTGAAGCTCGCCTGCTGGACCGCAACAAAGAGCACCCGTTCCGGGTGGACTTCTGGGGAAGAGTGCTGTGCTGGGCGCTGGAGCCTCCGCCGAAGTTCCGGTTTCCCGCCCCCAAGCCATTCCATCCCGTCGCGGCCGGGCCGGTAGACGCGATACTGCCGGACTTCCTTGATCGGCAGCGCCGGGTTTTGGAAGTGCTCCAGGCCGTCAGGGGAACCGCGGTCGATCGTGTCAAGATCGCCTCGCCGTTCAATGCTCGGGTTCACTACAGCATCTGGTCGAGCTTCTGCGTGACCGCAGCCCACGAACGCCGCCATATCTGGCAGGCAGAACAGGCGGCCCTGGCCATTCTCGCGTGACTTCACCAACGCAGATGCCTGGCCGACACCGTAGCGCGGGCAGTCTTGCCTGCTGAGCCGAGAATCATCTCGGCTTTTCGGAATGCCCACGTTGCTCTGCCATTGTCCCGGAGCGTCGCTGTGCGTCACCGCTGCCCCATCACCCGCTCCAGCATTTCCGGTATCTCGAAAACTGCGCGATTCTGCAATCGCTTTGTGGCGGCGCGGAAGCCCGCATACGCATCCTGTTCCAGCAACTGGTCAACCGCGGCCCGCACGTGGCGGAAATTATCTAATACGATGCCGACACCCTGCTGCCTGACCCAAACCGCGTTATATCGCTCCTGCGGCAGCGTCCAGGCGTTGCAATCGACAATCACCGGCAGGCGCATGAACACGGCCTCCGAAATACTCCCCGGTCCCGGTTTGCCGATGAAGTAGTCGGCCAGCTGCATGTAGTGCGGAATCTCTTTGGTGAAGCCTTCGATGAAGACGGGGGCGCGCCCCGCCGGCTGCGTCATCTTCTCCAGCCGCGCGCGCAGCTTCTGGTTGTGGCCGCAGATCAGGATGAGTTGCCGGTCGTGCAGGCGGCGCGCGATATCGAGCATCACCGCCGCTCCCTGGCCGCCGAATAGCACTAGCCCGACAGGCACTTTGGGATCGAAACCCAGCCCCTGGCGCGCCGCCGCGCGATCTTCGGCACCGAGCGGCACGCTGTCGTAGAAGCGCGGGCTGAGAATCATGCCCGAAGCCCGCAACACGCGGTCCGCCGCATGGCCCATCGCGCGCGCCTGCTCCACGGCGCGGCCCGATCCGCAGATGAAATGCTGCTGCTGCCGCTCGATCCAGAAATGCGGCGGATAATCGGCGAGATCCGTCAGGATGGTGACCAGCGGCGTGCCCTGCAGCGCGCGCTGCAGGCTCTCGCCAATCGCGCGATTAAAGTTGGGTACCAGCGAAACCACTAGATCGGGGCGGCTCTGGCGCCAGTATGCTTCGAGGATTCGCACCTGCTTGCGGTGGAACAGGCGGATCACCAGATGCATTCCTGCCGTCAGCTGCGGCGAACCCAGCGTCCACCCCTTCTTGAGCATCAGGTTGTAGAGATCCTGCAGGCGCAGCCCGGTGAGCTGGCGGAACACGTCCATCGAGTCCAGCAGTTCCTGCAGGTTCATCGGGTGGATTTCGAATGGGCGGCCTTCCCGCTCCATCACCTCGCGCAGCGCGTTGGCAGCCGCGCGGTGGCCCCCGCCGGCGTCGAAAAACACCAGTTCCAGCCGTCTCAACATTTCGATTGTGTCACGCTGCGCAACTGCCGTAACAGAAAACAGGACGATTAACCAATGTTTTTTGCCCGTGTCACCGAGTTGTAGCCGTTTCAATTCTACATAAGAAGTATGCGGTGCGACCTGCATGTCCACACCCGCCACTCCGGTATGTGCACCATCCCGGTTTTGCGCAAGGTCTGCCGGGAGAGCTACAACGACCCGCTGGCCGTATACGACAAGCTGAAGCGGCTGGGTATGGACCTGGTAACCGTCACCGATCACGATTCCATCGATGCCGCCGAAGCGCTTCGCTCCAAGCCCGATTTCTTCCTGAGCGAAGAGGTGACCTGCAAACTCCCAAGCGGCACCGAGCTGCACGTCGGCGTGTATAACATCACGGAGCGCGACCACCTGGAATTGCAGCGCCGCCGCCACGATTTCGAATCGCTCGCAAGGTGGCTCGAGGGCCGCAACCTTTTCTTCAGCGCCAACCACGTCTTTTCCAGCCTGACTGGCCGCCGCGAAGCGGAAGATTTTCTGCTCTTTGAATCCGCTTTTCCGGCAGTGGAAACCCGCAACGGGCACATGCTGGCCCGCGCCAACGCCAACGCAGCGGCGCTCGCCGACTGGGCGGCTTTGGGCGAAGTGGGCGGCAGCGACGCGCACGCCATGGGCTCGGTGGGCTGCACCTACACCGTGGCGCCAAGGGCACGCTCCAAAGAGGAGTTCCTCGACGCGCTCCGGCGCGGCCAGGGCAGGGTGCGTGGCCAGACCGGCGGGATCTGGAAACTGATGCGCGACGTGCTCAACATCGGCCGTTCCATGGTGCTGGAAAACCCTTGGACCGCGCCGGTGGCGATGCTGGGAGTTGCGGTTCCGGCAGTAATACTTGGAAACTATGTAATAGAGAGCGTGTTTGCGCGCTGGTGGATGGCGCGCTACCTCCGGCTGCGGGCGCTCAAAGCAACCGGTTGCGGCACCACACCGATCGCAGAGGTGGCCGCATGACTTTCCCCGGAGAGGCGATGTGGACGTTTATTTCCCTTCGCGATAACAAGCTGATGCGCCGCGTGAACCGCTGGCCGGCGCCACGCTGGATCCGCGTCTGGATGATGTGCGCCACCCGCGGCGGCGATGGCTGGCTGTGGTACGCGCTGGGCGCGCTGCTCCTGCTCTTCGGCGGCGAGCATCGCTTCATGGCCGTCGGCTCAGCTGTACTGGCTGCCGGCACCGGCATCACCATCTTTCTCAAGATCAAGAAAACGGCGCATCGCAAGCGGCCCAGTGAGCCTCATTGTTGGGCCGATTTGCTGCCGCCCGACCAGTTCTCCTTCCCCTCCGGGCACACCATCACGGCCTTTGCCGTATCGGTCTCGTTGGCCGCGTTCTATCCTGATCTGACGATCGGTCTCCTGTTCTGCGCCGTCAGTATTGCGGCTTCACGCATCCTGCTAGGCATGCACTTCTTGAGCGATGTGCTGGCCGGCGCCGCCATTGGCGCCCTCCTCGCCTACGGCGCCTCCCACCTGGTCCGCCTGCTGTAGTCGCAAGCGCACACCGGCTCTCCAACTGCACAGCCGGGCTTCGCACGAAGCGCGATAATGGCAGCATGCCCGATGCCGCGCCTGCCGCTACCGAGTTTTACTGCCCCAACTGCGCCCGCCCGGCGCCCGAACCCCTGCTCTGCGGCGACTGCGGCGCGCTTATCTGCCGGACCTGCGGCAAACCGGTGGAGCGCATTGACGAGCTCGGCATCGGCTGATCGCGTGCAACGAGTTTGCCGCCCGGTGCGTCGAAAATATACGCTGCCCCGGCGCCACCGGTCCGCTCCGCGAACCCTCTTAGTGTTATAAGAGGCTAAGGGTGTTTGCTCACAGGGGATCGGGGAACGAAAGGAACCACGGAATCGTGTCTCGCAATCGCAACTGGCCAGAAGAGCGAAGCGGCAGCCAGAACCGCACCGTCCGCATTTGTGTCGCGAGTTGGGCCCTCCTGCTGCCCGCTCTGTCCTGTGCCCAAACGTACAATATCTCGCTCGCCGCCGGCACGGCATCCACGGCAGGATTCACCGGGGATAGCGGGCAAGCCGACATTGCCGAACTCAACTCCCCAGTGGCCATCTGGGTGGATGCGAACCATAACCTCTACATCGTCGACAAGGACAATGACCGCATCCGCGCAGTTTCCGCCAGCGGCATCATCACCACCGTGGCCGGCTCTAGTACCGCCGAAGTCTACGCCGGAGACGGCGGCAAGGCCACGCAAGCTTCTTTGAACCTGCCCAACGGAATCGCCTTTGACAACTCTGGCAACATGTATATTGCGGATACCGGGAATCAGGTGATCCGCAAGGTCAACACCAGCGGCATCATTTCGACGGTGGCCGGCAATAATTTCTCCGCCTTCAGCGGCGACGGCGGGCCTGCCATCAGCGCCAGCCTCTCCCTGCCAACCAGCGTGGCCTTCGACTCCGCCGGCAATCTGTACATCGCCGACAGCAACAACAATTGCATCCGCATCGTCACCACCGACCAGAACATTCACACCTTCGCCGGGCAATGCAGCTATGCGCTCTTCCAGGGCGATGGCGGCCCGGCCTTGCAAGCCAAGCTCAACAAACCCTACTCCGTGGCAGTGGACGCCTACAACAACGTCTACATCACCGACACGGAAAACCAGCGCGTGCGCGTGGTGACGCCTGACGGCATCATTAACACCATCGCCGGCAATGGTACGCCGGGCTATCTCGACGGCCCGGCCCTCCAGGCCGAGTTCTGGCAGCCATCGGGCATGGCGCTCGATGCCTCGGGAAACATCTACATCGCCGACAAAAGCAATTCCCGCATTCGCAAGATCCTTCCCAGCGGCATGGTCACCACCATCGCCGGCGACTCCAGTGTCGGCTACGTCGGCAGCGGCGGGACAGCGACCAGCGTCAGTCTGTATTTTCCGCAGGGCGTCGCCGTGGATCCTTCCTCGAACACCGTGTACCTCGCCGATTCACAGAACGAAGTCGTTCGAACCCTCACTGTTTCGAACGCCTCCGGCTTGCCGTCGGTCACCAAGGGCGGCGTAGTGAGCGCCGCCCAGTTTGGCGCCTTCGCATCGCCCGCCCCGGGTTCGTGGATCGAGATCTACGGCTCCAACCTGGCCGCCGAAACGCTGACCTGGACCATTGGCGATTTCAACGGCAACACCGCGCCAACTTTGCTCGGCGGCGCAGCCACCGGCACGGCGGTGACCATCGGCGGCCGGCTCGCTTATGTCGATTACATTAGCGCCGGCCAGGTCAACGTGCAGGTTCCTGCCTCGGCTCCGACCGGCACCCAGCCAGTCGTGGTCACTTCGGGTATCAACGTCAGCCAGCCGCAGACGGTCACCATCAGCGCCACCGCGCCGGGATTATTTGCTCCCCAGCAGCTCGTGACCGGCGGAAACCAATACCTGGGCGCGCTGTTTCCCGACTTTGCTACCTGGGTTCTGCCGCCCGGCGCGTTCACCGGCTTCACCAGCCAGCGAGCCGCGCCGGGAGATACGATCATTCTCTTCGGAATCGGTTTTGGCGGAAGCCTGCCGACGGGGAAGATTGAGCAGGGCACCGGCGACACGCTGCCGGCCGGATCTTTCCAGATTTCGTTCGGAGGCAAGCAGGCCCAGGTCAACTATGCCGGCCTGGCGCCCGGATATGTGGGCCTCTACCAGTTCAACGTGGTCGTGCCCGACATCCCTGCCAATGATCTGACCCCGGTCACCTTCACCCTGGCAGGCGTAGCCGGCATGCAAACCCTGTACACCGCCATCGGCAACTAATCCGTGGGGCAGACGCCCT
>CAZZHN010000013.1:0-20493 GCA_964654065.1 uncultured Solibacteraceae bacterium | reverse complement strand
GCGCGCGACCCCCAGGTCGCGCTCTTTGTTAGTTCGTCCCAGCTGGCGCGCTCGTTGCGTCCGCCCCATAGGGTCGGGCATGCCCGGCCCGCGTTACCGCTAATCACACACCGCCGGCGTGAGCATCCACTTGAGAACGCCTTTGGGCTCGCGCCCCAGCCGGTCGCAGTCAATGCGCACCAGCGCTGCTTTCTTCATGTCCACCTGCAGCGCCGGGCTGGCCAGCAGGAATGCGGCCATCGTGCTCATCAGCGGTTCGTGGCTGGCGAGCAGAATCGACGGCTCGTCGCCGCGCCGGCGGATCTCTTCCCACAGTTCGTAAGGCGAGGCTTCCGGCAGCAGCGCATTCGACTCCACCACTTTGCCGGAGTACCCGAGCACCTCCGCTGCCACCGCCGCGGTTTCCATCGCGCGCCGCAGCGGGCTGCTGAGGATCGACGCCGGTCGCACTCCCGCCGCGCCGGCCCGCCGCAGCACGCGGCGCAGCTTCTCCTTGCCTTCTGCCGTCAGCGCGCGCCCGGCATCGGCTTGTCCCGGGCCAGCGTCTTCGGCGATGCCATGCCGCAACAGGTAAATCTGCATCCGAACCAGCGCCTATTGCACTCCGTGTTATTTTGCCGGCCGCGCCGCCAGGCCGCTGACCAGCATCCTGGCCAGATCGGCGATCAAGAGAGAGCCGGGATTATCCGGCCCCCAATCGGGCTGCGCAATTCCATCCACCGTGATCGCCATGGCGATCCGCCCCGTCTTCGAGTAAACGATCCCGACGTCGGACCGCAACGCATCGAGCGCCCCCGTCTTGTTGGCCACCGGCAGCTCGCCGAACGGGCGCCGCATGCCCGTGTTGTCCTGGCAGCGCTTCATCACCGCGATCATTTCGCGCGATGCGTCCGCGCTCACCAGTTCGCCGCGCTCCATCCGCTCCAACAGCGTCACCATATCGCGCGGCGTCGAAACTCCCAGGCCGTACTTCTGGTTCTTCTCCAGCTTGCCCGCCGCTGACAAGCCCTGCGGCCCGTTCTTTCCCAGGATCTTGCGCATCGAACGCGTGGACCCCAAGCCGACCCTGTCCAGATAGCCGTTGACGCGGTCGGCGGGAAAGCGCTCCAGGATCATGTTCGTGGCCGTGTTGTCGCTCAGCACCATCATCAGGTGCATTACGTCCTGCAGCGGCAATGGCACGCCGCTCGAAAGCTCGCTGGCAATCACGCCCGATCCCTCCACTTTTTCGCCATCGGTGATGGTCAGCCGTTCGCTCCAGGTGAGTTCGCCGCGCGCCACTGCGTCGAACAACGCCGCCATCACGGCCAGCTTGATGGTGCTTGCCGTGCGCACCGGCTCGTTCTCGCGCACGCCGATCGCCTCCCCGCTGTCCAGGTTCTTGGCGTAAAGCGAAACCTGTGCTGGAAACCCGGCAATGCGTTTGTGCAGTTGTTCGCCGAACGGCTGCGCGCCGGCGGCGCCGGACAGCAGCAGAACAACCAACGCCACAATGCCTGCACTCCGTGGTGGGGCATGCTTGAGCTTGCCCACGGGCCGATCGAGATCGTTTGCGGGCAAGCTGAAGCATGCCCCACCGGTACGCATCAGATCCGTAGGCATCATGGTTTCGATCATAACGCAGGAGCCTCGCTCCGGTTGTCCTGGCAAATAACTTCGTATGTGGCCGCTGCCGGGTGCCGCATCCGCTCAGTCGGGCATCAGGCCGATGCGCGGAACACCGACGCCGCGTGCGAGATCAACGGTTTCGGCGACGCGGCGGAACTCGATATCGCGCGCGCCGCGCACAAACACAACGGTGGCGGCGCCAGTGCGGAACAGGCTCATCAAACGGTTCTCGAGGGCGGCCTTGGCAAGGGGCTCGTGGTTGAGGAGGTACGAACCGTCGGGAAGTGCTGTGATCACGATCGACGCTGGCGGCCCGGTCGTAGCCGAGCTCTGCGGCACAAGCGCGTCCAGCCCGAGAGGCGTTAGTGGCGTGATCACCATGAAGATGATAATCAAGACGAGCAGGACATCGATCATCGGGGTGGTGTTGATGCCCGCTCTGACGTGGCTCGCGCTGCCAATCGGCATGCTCATATGTGCTTCTCCGGTCTATTGGACACGGCGGGTGACAAGAAAGTTCCCGAATGCTGCGCCGGTAGGACAGACCATCGCTCTTCGTGGTCTGTCACGTGTCGTCATCCGCAACAGCTTGACAGACGGCGGCAACCGATCGTCTGTCCTACCTTGCGATAATGGGTATCATGCAAAACATTCTCCCGGTGGCGTGTTTTATCGCCGGGTTTCTGCTGGCGTGGGTCGTGCTGCGCGCGCGCCGCCAGGATACTGCAACCGTCTTCCAGGCTCTTTCCGCAGAAGCCCTGGCGCGGAACAACCAGGCGTTCCTCGATCTGGCCCGCGCCAACATGGCGGAGGCCCAAACCGCCGCCCGCGGCGACCTCGAAAAGCGCCAGCAGGCGTTTTCTGAGCTGGTGGCGCCCGTGCGCGCCTCGCTCGACAAGGTGGATTCGCGCATCCAGGAGCTGGAAACGGCGCGCGCCTCCGCCTACGCCGGATTGCAGGAGCAGGTACGCGGCCTGGCGGAAACGCAGCACCAGCTTCGCGCCGAAACCGGCAAGCTGGTGACGGCGTTGCGCTCGCCCGCCGCCCGCGGCAACTGGGGCGAAATGCAGTTGCGCCGCGTGGTCGAGATGGCCGGCATGCTGGATCATTGCGATTTTCAGTCGCAGGCCACGCTGTTTGGTGAAGAGGGCCGGCTGCGCCCCGATCTGTTGATTCACCTGCCGGCCGGCAAAACTGTCGTCGTGGATGCCAAGACCCCGCTCGACGGCTATCTGCGCGCCATCGAAGCCGCAGACGACGCCACCCGTAAAGCGTGCCTGGCCGATCACGCCAGGCAGGTGCGTGCGCATCTCACCGCGCTCGGCCGCAAGTCCTATTGGGAGCAGTTCGACCAGGCGCCGGAATTCGCCGTGCTGTTTTTGCCTGGCGAGTGCTTCTTCAGCGCCGCGCTGGAGGCTGACCCGTCACTGATCGAGTTCGGTGTCGGCCAGAACATCATCCTCGCCACGCCCACCACGCTGATCGCCCTGTTGCGTGCCGTTGCCTACGGCTGGCGGCAGGAGAAGCTGGCCGAAAACGCCGCCGAAATCAGCGCGCTCGGCAAGGAGCTGTACCAGCGCCTTTCCGTTATGACCGGGCACCTGGTCAACATGGGCAAGGGCCTGGAACGCGCCGTCGACGAGTACAACAGGGCCGTCGGCTCTTTCGAAAGCCGCGTGATGGTCAGCGCGCGCAAATTCGCCGACCTGAAGACCGCCCCGCTTGGAGTGGAGATCCCCGAGCTGGAGCCGGTCGAAAAGCGCGTGCGGAGCCTGGAGGAATCCGGTGCTGACCTCGACCCGGACCATCCACCCCTGTTCCAGCCGCCGCCTCGGCTAGAATAGAAAAAGAGTGCCCGCCAAGACCTTCTACCTGGAAACTTTCGGCTGCCAGATGAATGCGCACGACTCCGAAAAGGTGGTCGGCACGCTGATGGCGAAGGGCTACGCGCAGGTGCCCACCCCGGAAGAGGCTGGCCTCGTGCTGTACAACACCTGCAGCATTCGCGATAAAGCCGAGCAAAAGGTATTCCACCGCCTCCAGCAATTCAAGCGCAACGGCAAAGATAAGGTGATCGGCGTGCTCGGCTGCGTGGCGCAGCAGGAGGGTGAGCACATCTTCGAGCGAGCCCCGCACGTCGGCCTGGTCTGCGGCTCTGCCAGCTACAACCGGCTGGGCGAACTGCTGGTCCAGATCGAAGCCGGCGGCCGCCGCGTCACCGGATTGAGCCTGGATACCGACGAGGCTTTCGACACGCCCTTCACCCGCCGCGACAATCCGCACCGCGCCTACATCACCATCAGCGAAGGCTGCGACAAGAGCTGCGCCTATTGCGTGGTGCCGTTTACGCGCGGCCCGGAGCGCAGCCGCACCAGCGATAGTGTGATGGCCGAAGCGCGCCGACTGGCTGAGCAGGGCTACAGCGAGATCCAGCTCCTGGGCCAGAACGTCAACAGCTATCGCGACCCCACGCCTGCGGCCTGGAACTTCGCCATCCTGATTGAGCACGTGGCGCAGATTCCCGGCATCCGCCGCGTGCGGTACACCACGTCCCATCCGCGCGATTTCGGCCGCGATATTGTGGAGGCCATGGACGCCAATCCCGTGCTCTGCGATCACATTCACCTGCCGGTGCAATCGGGATCGTCGAAGATGCTGGCCAGCATGGACCGTCTCTACACGCGCGACGAATACATGCGCCGCATCGAGTGGATCAAGACCGCCCGGCGCCACTATTCGATTACTACCGACATCATTGTCGGCTTCCCCGGTGAGATGGAAGAGGACTTCGAGGCCACCCTGGCGCTGCTCGACGAAGTGGAATACGACTCGCTATTCAGCTTCCAGTATTCGCCACGGCCCAACACGGCGGCCCTCCGCTTTGAGGACCAGGTCCCCGAGGAGGAGAAGCGGCGGCGGCTGACCATCGTACAGGAGAAACAGCGCGCCATCCAGATCCGCCGCAATGCCGGCCTCATCGGCAGCGTCAAAGAAGTGTTGGTGGAGGGCCGCAACCAGGCGCTCGCACAGTGGATCGGCCGCACCTCGGACAACCGCACGCTGAACTTCACCCATCCCGACAACGGCGGCGCCAGTCTCGTCGGCCAATACCTGCCCGTCCGCGTCACGCGCTCCGGACCCAACTCCTTGGTGGGCGAGAGCGTAACTGTGGTGTAATTGAGTTGGGAGGAGGGCGCTATGGAAGTGGAAATGAAAATTCGCGGCCTGATGATGGATCCCGTCACCAACATGCCCATCGTCATCCTCAGGGACGTGAGCGGCAACTCGGTGCTCCCGATCTGGGTTGGTGTCTACGAGGCGAACGCCATCGCGCTCGAAATCGAGAAGGTCTCCACTCCGCGCCCCATGACCCACGACCTCATCAAGAGCCTTCTGCTCGGCCTCAACACTGCCCTGCGCAAGGTCGTAGTGAGCGAACTAAAGGACGACACGTTCTACGCCGTCATCTGGCTGGATCGCGACGGGGAAATCATCAGCGTGGATTCGCGCCCCAGCGATGCCCTGGCGCTGGCGCTCCGCCTCGATTGCCCCATCTACGTGGAAGAAACCGTGCTCAAGTCCTCCAGCAAGGCCGCCAACACCGCCGACAAGGACAACAAAGAGGAGCTCAAGCGGTGGCTCGATGGCCTCAATGATGAGGACCTCGGCCGTTATAAGATGTGACTCCCGAAACCGCCGCGCGCCTGGCCGGCTGCGGAATCCAGTTGGCCGCCGAATCCCCGCAGTACAGCATGTTTACCCGCGGCGTCTGCGTGGCGCTGGTCCATCCGCCGGCGGCCGGCGTGACCGGCATCGGCAGTTCGGGGACGATGACCGGGGACGGCCTCGGATTCCTCGTTTGGCGCGAAGGCCTGCCCTATCTCGCCGCCAAGGGCAGCGAAACGCCGGCGACCCCCGCGCAAGTGGAGGAGATGCAAAAGTTTTCTTCGGATTTGAAACGCGCCCTGGGCGTGGCCCCGGACGAAACATAGCGCGCCGAGGCCCATCGGCGCCTGGGCGCCCGACAAGAAACGCATGACGCTCGACGAACAGCTATCTTATTTGCGGAAAGGCATGGCGGAGATCATTCGCGAAGAAGATCTTCGTGAGCGGCTGGCTGCAGCCGCCGCCTCCGGCCGCAAACTGCGCATCAAGGCCGGCTTCGACCCCACCGCGCCTGACCTGCACCTGGGCCACACCGTGCTGCTGCGCAAGATGAAGCACTTTCAGGACCTCGGCCACACGGTGATCTTTCTGATCGGCGATATGACGGGCCTGATCGGCGATCCCACCGGCCGCAACGTCACTCGCCCGCCCATGACGCGCGAGGCGATTCTGCAAAACGCCGAGACCTATAAGGCGCAGGTGTTCAAGATCCTCGACCCACAGAAGACCGAGGTCCGCTTCAACAGCGAGTGGCTGGAGCCGATGCAGTATATCGATATCGTGCGCCTGGCGTCGCATTACACCGTGGCCCGCATGCTCGAGCGCGACTATTTCTCCAAGCGGCTGCGTGACGGCATTCCCATCTCGATGCACGAGCTGCTCTACCCGCTGGCGCAGGGCTACGATTCGGTCGCCCTGAAGTGCGACGTGGAAATGGGCGGCACCGACCAGAGGTTCAACCTGCTGGTGGGACGCGAGCTGCAAAGCGATTTCGGGCAGCCCCCCCAGATCGTCTGCACCACGCCCTTGCTCGAAGGCATCCACGGCGTCGACAAGATGTCGAAGTCACTCGGCAATTACATCGGCATCGCCGAACCGCCCGACGTCATGTTCCGCAAGGTGATGCAGGTCTCCGACGAGCTGATGTGGAGCTACTACCTGCTCCTCACCGATAAGACCGAAACCGAGATTGCCGCCATGCGCGCCCATGTCGCCGATGGCTCGCTGCACCCCATGGAGGCCAAGATCGCGCTGGGCAAATTGATCGTCGCCGATTATCATCCGGCCGAAGAGGCGGAGCGCGCCGCCGCCGTCTTCGACAGCGTGGTGCGCCGCAAACAGGCGCCGGCTGAAATCGAATCCGTTGCGCTTCCCCCGGAAGTCGTCAAGGATGGCGCCGTTCGCGTCGACAAGCTGCTGGCGCGCATCGGCCTCGCCGAATCGGTGAGCGATGCCGCGCGCAAGGTCAAGGCCGGTGCGGTGGAGATCAACGGCGCGAAGTGGACGGCGCCGGCTTGGACGGACACCTCGTCCGAAATGCTGATTCAGGTGGGCAAGAACTGGCGAAGGGTCATCCGATAAACCACCGTGCGAAAACTCTTTCATTGGAAACTCAAGCGGCGCGAAATCCAGTTGGGAGACCGCACCCTGGTGATGGCCGTGCTCAACCTGACTCCGGATTCGTTTTCGGACGGCGGCAAGTACGCTGATCCGGACCGCGCATTCGCGCGCGCCATTGAACTGGAAGAGCAGGGCGCCGATATGCTCGACATCGGCGCAGAATCCACACGGCCCGGTTCGGCGCGCATTTCCGCCGCCGAGGAAATGCGCCGCCTGATCCCCGTCCTCAAGCGGCTGAAGGACCGGCTGACCATTCCGATTTCGGTGGATACTTACAAGGCCGAGGTCGCCGAGCGCGCGCTCGAGTTAGGCGTCGACGTCATCAACGACCCATCCGGCCTCACCATCGAGCCGGAACTGGCGCGCGTGGTTTCGAACCACGATGCCGGCCTGGTGCTGAACCACATGCGCGGCCGGCCGGAGAACTGGGCCAAGATGGGACCCATGCCCGATCCGGTGGCGGGTATCGTGCGCGACCTTGGGGCAGCCGTGAACCGCGCCCGCCGCGTCGGCATTAGCCCTTCCAAGCTGGCCATCGATCCCGGCCTCGGATTTGGCAAGCGCAAAGAGCAGAATGCGCTCATTCTGGCCCGCCTCCCGGCGCTGGCCGCCATCGATCTGCCCATCATGGCCGGGCCCTCGCGAAAAAGCTTCCTCGCCCATCAGGATGCCGAGCAAACTAAGTTCGCCACCGCTGCGGCCGTGGCTGCCTGCGTGCTCGGCGGCGTCCACATGGTCCGCGTGCACGACGTGCGCCAGATGCGCGCCGTGGCCGACCTGGCCGATGATATTCTGCGCGCGCAGGCGGAGTAACCGGCGCGTCTGGCGGCCCTGCGCCGCATGTCTCCTGTATAATAGTCAGCGTTGGGGCCAGCCCTCTGGGATGCCGGACATCAAGAAAAAGTTGCAGGACGAAATCGCCACGCTCGAACACGAGCTGCACGTTGAGCTGCCAAAAGAGATCCTCACCGCGCGCGCCCATGGCGATCTGAGCGAGAACGCCGAGTATCACGCGGCCAAAGAGCGCCAGGGCATGGTCAACGCCCGCCTCAACCAGCTCAAGAAGCGGCTGGCTGAGATGTCGATGATCGACTTCTCCAAGATCCCGCACGACAGGGTCGGACTCGGTTCCACCGTGGTCGTGCTCGATAACAAGCGCGACGAGGAGGTAACGTATAATTTGGTGACCGTCGAAGAGGCCGACGCGGCCAACGGCAAGATCTCCACCACCTCGCCCATCGGCCGCGCCTTGTTAGGCAAGGAAGTGGGTGACGTGGCCCGTGTGCAGAGCCCGAACGGCATCAAGGATCTGGAGATCCTCAAGTTGACCACTATCCACGACGTGGCAAAGTAACATGACATTCACCGGCGGAATCGGCAGGTTCTGCGGCGCGATCATTGACCGGATCGTGCGCTGGCTGGCCCTTTCGCGTATCCACCCGAACGTCCTGACGTTCGTGGGGCTGGTGATCAATATTTGGGCGGCGTGGCTGCTGGCCAAAGGCAGCTTCCGCTGGGCCGGCCTGGTGGTGATCGGCGCCGGGCTCTTCGACATGGTGGACGGCCGCGTCGCACGCGCCACCAGCCAGGTGACCCGCTTCGGAGGATTCTTCGATTCGGTGATCGACCGCTACTCCGACCTCGCGCTGTACATGGGCCTGCTGGTCTACTACGCTTCCATCAACCGGTTTTTCTATATCGTGCTCACCGCCGTCGTGATGACCGGCTCCGTGATGGTCAGCTACACCCGCGCGCGCGCCGAGAACGCGATTCCCAAGTGCAAAGTCGGCTTTCTGGAACGCCCCGAGCGCGTTGTGCTGATCATCATCGGCGCCCTGTTCAATCGCATGGCCGCTGTCCTCTGGGTGATCGCCGTGCTCTCCAACCTCACCGTGGTGCATCGCATGATCTACACCTGGCAGGAAGCCAGGCGCCTGGAAGACGCTCAGTTGCGCTCCGTCCCCCGCAGCGAATCCACCGCCCTGCCCCGCCCGTAAAAGCCGCCAAGCTGGGACTGGCTCGAATTCCGCCGCCTTTGCGAAACTTCGTGCCTGTACCCGGTTTACCCTCAGCGCCGCTTTTAGGTAGGACAGACGATCGGTTTTGATCGTCTGTCATGGCGCCGCGCTTTACCGAGTCACGACCGACCACAGAGGACGCTTCTACGGTAGGACAGACGATCGTTGTTTGTCGTCTGTCAGTGACCCGTTCTGCCCACGTTTACATGCTCGAATTGCGGTAATCCAGCGGCGGTTTCTGATTCGCCGGAATCTTGGATTCGTACTTCACGCCCGCCATCCGCTGGGCGAAGTCTGCCTTGGCCGCGGCCACCAGCGCCGGCTCGGTGAATAAGTCCTCCGCGGTGACGGCCAGCACCTTGGCGGCCAGCACCATCCCGTCCTGTCCAATCGCCATCCCGCTGGCGGCGGTGGCGTACCAGCTGTGCGCCGGCGTTCCCGGCACCCAGGTAGCGGCGCTGATCCCCATGGTCGGCACCGTCCAGCTCACGTCGCCGACGTCGGTCGAGGCGCCGCCGCCCTCCCCGCGCTCGCGAGCGAGCGGCCGCACCGTGGCCTGGCTGCCCAGTTTGGCGGTTGCTGCTCCCGGGAGCTGCGGGAACAGTTTGTCCGCAAAGGCCTGCTCCGCCGGCGTGTACGTCAACCCACCGATCTCGGTGAAATTGCGGTAGACGCGCTCCGCCAGCGGCGCGTTGTTCACGATATTCGAATCGCTGCTGACGATGCGTACGTCCACCGTCGTCTCCGTGGCCATCGCTGCCCCGTTGGCGCATTTCAGAATCCGATCCCAGATCCCGTTCAGCACCGTCATCGAAGGATGCCGCGCGTACAGAAACAGTTCGGCGTCGTCGGGAACGATGTTGGGCGCGGCGCCGCCCTTGGTCACGATGTAGTGAATTCGCGTCGTGCTGGGAACGTGCTCGCGCAGGTACTCCACCGCGGTGGACATGATCATCAGGCCATCCAGCGCCGACCGCCCCTTCTCCGGCGCCGCTGCCGCGTGCGAGGCCAAACCGTGAAATTCGAATTTCGCCGTGATCACCGCCAGCATGCCGTCGCCCGTTGTGACCGCATTCGAATCGCCCGGATGCCAGTGCAAGACCGCATCCACGTCGCGAAACAATCCGGCCCGGACCATGTACACTTTGCCGGAACCGCCTTCCTCGGCCGGAGTGCCGTAATACCGCACCGTGCCGGGAAGATGATGCGCCGCCAGATAGTCCTTGATCGAGACCGCAGCCAGCGCGCCGCCCGCGCCCAGCAGGTTGTGACCGCAGCCGTGACCAGGCGCGCCGGCCCTTACCGGCTTCCGCTCCGGCACGGCGTCTTGCGAGAGCCCCGGCAGCGAATCGAATTCGCCCAGGATTCCGATCACCGGCTTGCCCTCCCCCCAGCTGGCGACGAACGCCGTTGGCATCTCCGCCACGCCCGCCTTCACCTCGAAGCCCGCCGCTGCCAGCGTCTCCTGAAGCAGCGCAGAGCTCTTCTTTTCCTGGTATCCCATCTCCGCGAATTCCCAAACCTTCCGCGACACCTCCCGGTACTTCGCCGCGTGTGTCTCCACCAGGCGAATCACCTCCGCGTGAGCCGCGTCCGCCGCCCAGGCCGCGAATGGCGCCGCCGCGCAGGAAAAGAGAACTGCCAGTTTCGTTCGCATACCCGCATACACTACGCGCCCGGACCGCCGGCTGTCAAGCCGCAGAACATGCCCGGCCTCCCCGCGCGCCACAGTCCCCGGGGTTTCCGTTCCCCCCGATCCTGCAACGCAATTTCGCACCTGGACGCGTTGGGAGTATACTGATCGCAACCTGGGAGTCCAAAATGGAAATTCCGGTGGAGGACCTCCGCGCGAGGCTATTCGGCCTCCTAGTGGCATGCCCCCTGGACGATAAGAGTGCCGGGCCGGCTTCGCCATCGTGTACGCTCGAGTCGCGCCGGCAGCTTCCTCTTCGCGAGCGGGCCGCATGGGTCAAATCCCTGCCGGTTGAGGAAGTCAAGCGCATCTTGCAGGAGCACGACGAATGCTTCCGGTGCCAGGAGAAGAAACCTCATCCTGGGAAGTAATGAGATAATAGAACTAGGTACCTGGGTGATAGCAGCCGTGCCGACTCACAAGGTGAGTGAGGCTGGATGATCAAAGTTCTGGGCTTCTGGATTTCCTTTGGCCTGCTTGCGTCTTCAAGCAGGGTAATCACGTTCGATCAGGCAGCCGTGGGGCACGCTCCCGCGGGCTGGACCGTGGCCATGACCCACACCGGCGCCGATCCGCGCTGGGAGGTCCTCAAGGATACCTCCGCGCCGAGCCCTCCCTATGTTCTCGCCCAGGTCTCCGCTGACCATCACATCGATCGCTGCCCCCTGGCCATCTTCGACGGCGTCAGCCTTCGCGACGGCGACGTCAGCGTCCGCATCAAGCCCGTCTCCGGGCAGCAGGATCAGGCCGGCGGCGTGGTCTGGCGCTATCGCGATCCCAACAATTATTACCTGGCTCGCACCAACGCCATCACCAAGAACGTAGCCATCTACAAGGTGCATGACGGTGAGCGGCTGCAGATCGCCACCGCCGTGCACCATGACATCGAGCCCAATATCTGGAGCATTCTCAAAGTCTCCGTGCGCGGCTCCCGCTTCCAGGTCTACGTCAACCATCGCCGCATCCTGCAGGCCGACGACAAGACGTTTACCGCCACCGGCAGGGTCGGTCTGTGGACGGTCGGAGATTCCGTCACCTATTTCGACGATTTCCGCGTGTACCCGAAGTAGGCCGGTGCCCGGCGCGCATCCAGCATCAGGCATGACGATGTTTGATGCGGTACCATAAAATCGTGCGTACCACCCTCGATTTGGACGACGATCTGCTGCAAATCGCCAGGCATCTGGCTGCGCAGCGCCGGACCCATATGGGGCAGGTGATTTCCGATCTGGCACGGAAGGCCCTGGAGTCCGGTAGCGCGCCCAGAACGCGAAACGGCGTCCCCCTGTTCACGCCCAAGGCGGGCTCCCGGAAGCCGAGCCTGCAATTGGTCAACCAGCTTCGAGATCAACCGTGAGCATTGGCCTGCTGGATGTAAACGTCCTGGTTGCCCTGTTCGACCCTGCCCATCCCAAGGACGCCCATGCCTGGTTTGGCAAGAATCAGAGGCGCGGCTGGGCCACGTGTCCGCTAACGATCAACGGATGCGTTCGTGTTCTCAGCAACCCCGCCTATCCAACCGTCGACGCGACCCCGCGCGACGTCATCGTCCGCCTCGAAACGCTCTGTACGAGGGCCGGCCATCATTTCTGGCCCGACTCCGTCTCGCTGCTCGATGATCGGCTTTTTGATCCTCGCCGGATTGCCGGCCATCAGGCGATCACAGACGCCTACCTCGTGGGTCTCGCTGTCCGGCACGGTGGCAAACTGGTCACTTGCGACCGATCGATCCCCTGGAAAGCGGTGCTCGGCGCCGATGCGGGTGATGTACTGGTGCTCGGGACATCGAGCCCTCACGCCGCGCGGCCGTGAAATGCTTACGTCCCCTTGATCGTCACCGCGACCAGCGCCGCCGTGATGCCGATCATGAAGGCCACCGTGATCCATGACACCAGGTTGAACCAGCGCGGGTTCACCCATTCCTGCATCAGGTCCTTGCGGTTGATCAGCAGAATCATCGGGATCAGCACGAACGGCAGCAGCGCGCCATTCAGTACCTGCGAAAGCAGAATCATTTTCACCAGCGGGAAATTCGGCAGCAGAACCGCCCCCGCCCCGGCCACGATCAGCAGCGTATACAGCAGGTAGAAGATTGGCGCTTCCTTGAGCCGCTTATCGACTCCGGCTTCGAAGCCCAGCCCTTCGCAGACCGAGTATGCGGTCGAAAGCGGCAGGATGGACGCCGCGAAAATCGAGGCGTTGAAAAGGCCGGCGCTGAACAACAGAAAAGCGTACTGGCCGAATGGCTTCAGGCCCAGCGCGGCCTCCTTGGCGTCCTGTATATCCTTCGGAGCCACGCTGTAAATTGCCCCCGCGCAAGCCACGATGATGAAGAACGCAATCACGTCCGTCATGATGCAGCCGAATATCACTTCCACCCGCGACGCCGCGTACTCCTTGGCCGTGATCCCTTTCTCCACCACCGCCGATTGCAGGTAAAACTGCATCCACGGCGCAATCGTCGTGCCCACCATGCCGATCAGCATGTAGATGTAGCCCGGCTCCAGCAGCAGCACCGGCTTGACGCTGTAGATCGCCGCTTCCTTCCAGTCCGGCTTCACCAGAATGCCTGAAATGATGTAGGACACGTACAGAAGGCTCGCCAGCAGAAAAATTTTCTCGACACTCCGGTAGTTGCCCTTCACCACCAGGAACCACACCGCCACCGCGGAGAGCGGCACGGAAATGAACCGGCTGATGTGGAACAGCTCCAGCGAACTGGCTACCCCGGCGAACTCCGCCACCACGTTGCTGAAGTTCGTGATCACCAGCAGCGTCATCATGATGAAGGTGACGCGTAGGCCGAACTCTTCGCGAATCAGGTCCGACAGGCCCTTGCCGGTCACCGCGCCCATTCGCGAGCACATTTCCTGGGTGATGATGAGCACCAGCGTGATGGGCAGCAGCGTCCACAAGGGCAGGTAGCCCCAGCGCGCGCCCGCGGCGGAATAAGTGAAAATGCCGCCCGAGTCGTTGTCCACCATCGCCGTGATGAACCCCGGCCCGATCACGGCGAAGAACACCAGGATGTGATACCGGAACCGCCCGAACAGTCGCCCCATCCCTATTTCTGCCTCAGCACGGAAATGATGTCGTCGGCCGTGATCACGCCGGCCAGCTTGCCTTCCTCGTCCACCACCGGCAGTGTCAGCAGGTTGTACTTGTCGAACTGCTCGGTGACGCGGTCCTGCGATTCGTCCACCGGCGCTTGAATCAGGGGATCGCTGGCCATCTCCTTCAGCAGCGCATCGGCCGGCGCGATGAACAACCGCGCCAGCGGGACCGACGCCACCAGCCGCTCCTGCGCGTCCACCAGAAAAATCGTGTTGAGCTGCTCCAGCAGGTCTTCGTTGTGGCGCAGGGCCGCTAGCGCATCGGCCACCGAGGCCCCTTCCGGAAGCGCCACGTACTCCGTGTTCATCATGCCGCCGGCCGTGTCTTCCTCGAACTCCAGCAGCTCTTCCACCTCGGTCTTGGGCTCCGCCTCCATCTCCTCCAGAATTTCTTCGCTGGTCTCCGCGCCCAGCTCGGAAAGTGCGTCGGCTGCCTCGTCCGGAGCCATCTCCTCCACGATGTCGGCCGCTTTCTCCGGCTCCAGTGATTCCAGGATCGCCGCCTGCATCTTGGGGTCGATCTCCGAAAGCGTATCCGCGGCCACCTCGCTGTCGATGGTTTCGAAAATCGCCTCCCGCTCCGACGGGCTCAGGTCCTCCACAATGTCGGCCAGGTCCGCCGGGTGCAGTTCCTCCAGCTTTTGATAGCTGATGGCGAGCCGCAGCCGCCGCAGCGGGTCGGATTCCACCACGTTGCACAGTTCCCAGCGAATCGAGTTCGGCGGGATCGGCTCCTGTACCCGCCGGATCCAGCGCCCCGGCATCCCGCCCTGCAGCAGCCGCCGCACCACGCTGCGCAGCCCGATGTCCACCTCAACCACGTGCACCGTGGCGCGCCCGCCCTCCTGGCGGATCTCCATGGTGAGGTCGTTCACTCGCACCACCTTGCGCCCCGTGACGTCGATGATCTGCTGGTCCAGCAGGTCGCGCGCAATCCTCAGGATGCAATCGTCGTCGTGATACGGGACGAGCAGTTCGTCGCTCAGGCGGATGCCGGCGTCCCGGCTGATGCCGGCCACCTGGTCGTAGCGGACGGTCAGCCATGCGTCGCCGCCGCCCACCAGGTAGCGGTCGATGCGGGAAGTGTGTTCCCTTGGAACCAGCGCCGCGTCCTTGACCCGCCCGATGCGGCGGCCCTTCAGATCGAGCACCGGCATGCCCAACAGCTCGGTAAAGAACAGAACGTTGTCCGCCATCGAAGTCACCCGCGCGCCGTCGTAGCCCGAGCGCTAAGGGGCCCGCATCGATGTGGCTCGTTAGGTGCGCTCTACACGGCTTTTGTTCTGACGCCATTCCCAATATGGCCTATCCCCGCGCGCAATCGCAAGGGAAAAACGACGCCGGCGGCCGTGCCCCACGCCCCCGCGGCGCCCCCTCCCATCCGGTGTGCTAGACTCGCCGGATATGAAGCTCATCACCCTCGGCCTGCTGATGACGCTCGCCGCGCTCGCGCAGAGAATTGAAATCGAGGCCGACCAGTCGGTGTATTTCACCAAGTTTCACACCTTCGCCATCCGCGATGCCCGCCTGAACAGCAAGAATCCGTCGCTCAACGGCGAACTGATCCGCAAGCGCCTCAACGCCGACATTCAAAAGGCCCTGGAGGCGAAGGGCCTGGCTTTTGTAGCCTCCGGCCCATCCGACCTCAATGTGCGTTATTCCCTCGGCGCCGCGCAGAAAACCGAACTGGAAGCCTATCCTGCAGGCTGGCGGGGCTTCGGCACCCAGATCGTGCGCGTCCCCTATACCGAGGGCACCCTCGTCATCGATCTCCGCGATCCCAGTACGCGCTCGCTGGTATGGCGGGCCATCGCCCGCCAGGAAAAGGCCGACGTCGCCAAGCTCGAAGGCAAGCTCGACGATATGGTCAGGAAGTCGCTGGACAAGTTCCCGCCCAAGATAAAATAACCGCCTCTTCCGGGGCTCCCGCTTCAATCCAGCTTCGCCGGCGCGTACTTGGGCGTGATCAAATGCATGATGATCAGCGCCACAAAGTACGATGATCCGCAGACCGCGAATACCGGCACGTAGCTGTGGGTCCACTCCACCACGTGGCCGGTGAAAACGTCGAACAGAACGCCGCCGATCGCGCTCACCATCCCGCCAATTCCCACCACGCTCGCTACCGCTGCTTTGGGAAACAGGTCCGACGCCACCGTGAACAGGTTGGCCGACCACCCTTGGTGGGCCGCCATCGCCAGGCCCGTCAGTCCCACCACCACCCACAGGTTCTTCGAGAAAGGCGCATACAGCACCGGCAGTATCGCCACAGCGCACACCAGCAGCGCGCTTTTGCGGGCCGCGTTCAGACTCCTGCCGCCTTTCAGCATCGCCCCCGAAAGCCAGCCGCCGCCCACACTGCCGATGGTCGCCAGCCCGAAGGCCGCCATCACCGGCAACCGGTTGGCGCGCAGATCCAGGTGAAAGGTCTCCTGCAGATAGCCGGGCAGCCAGAACGTGTAAAACCACCAGACGGGATCGCTCAGGAACTTTGCGATCGCGAATGCCCAGGTCTCCTTGCAGGGCAGCAGGCGGGCCCACGCCACCTTCGCCACCCGCTCCGCGGGATCGCTCTGAATCAGCGCCAGCTCGCTGGCGGAAACCGAAGCGTGATGCTCCGGTCTGGCGTACAACAGGAGCCAGAACACCAGCCAGATAAAGCCGGTAGCGCCGGTCACGGCGAAGGTGCCGCGCCAGGTGAAAACGGCTACCAGCAGCGGCACCAGCAGCGGCACCACCACGTTGCCGATATTCGCGCCTGAGTTGAAGATCCCCGTGGCCAGCGCCCGCTCTCTCCTCGGAAACCATTCCGCCACCGTCTTGATGCACGCCGGAAAGTTGGCTGCCTCGCCCAGCCCGAGCAGGAACATCGCCGCGCCGAAGGTCACCACCGAACTGGCCGCGCCCGGCGACATGGCGGCGAGGCTCCACAGCACGATCGCGATCGCGAAGCCCTTGCGTGTTCCCAGCCGGTCCGTGAACCAGCCCGCGCCCACCAGCCCGATGCCGTAGGCGATCTTGAACGACGCCACCACGTACGAGTACTGGATCGCATTCCAGCCGATAATGTGTTGCAGCGTGTCCTTCAGGTACCCGAACACGCCGCGATCCACGTAGGCAATCACCGTGGCAAAGAAGAGCAGCGCGCAAATATACCAGCGGTAATGCGACGCCGATGGGCGGCCCTGGCCGGACGGCATGAAGCTCTGATTATAGCCCTGCGCCAATGGCGCATCCCCCCCGGCCATCGTGGCGCGGGCTGTCCAGCCTGCTGAGCCGAGACTCGTCTCGGCTTTTCCTGTTACGCGCCTGCCCTACCAGACTCCCGGTAGCACCGGCCGTCTTGCCGCCGGTGCAGGGCAGGCTCCGAACTGCCCTCCGCTTGCCCCGGCCTGAGCGTGCCAAGCCAGGCGGAAGCGGCTGCCCTGGGCCGGCGGCAAGACCGCCATCGCTACACGAGTTGCGCGAAACTCACCAGCTCGATGCGATGCCGCTCGAGTGCCTGCCTTGTCTGGGGGGCGATCAGCGCCTGCAGTTCCCGCTCCCTGCTTTCCTTCAGCCGGGTGGCGGCATGCCGCAAAGCCTCGCCACAATGTCCCGGATGGCACATCAACTCGGTGGACCCTTCCGGCAGCGCCGCCGCCAGCCTCACCAGTTCGTCCGTCCCCAGGCGGCCGGTCATCTGGAAGCCGGCGAAATGATCGACCGACCGGCAGCCGTGCGCCGCCAGCACGCGATGGAACCGGCCGCGCAGCAGTCCAAGCGCGCCGCTCGCCAGGCGCTTCCATTGCGCCGCGCCGCCGCCGCCGTGCATCGGAAGATCGAGCGGCCGGCGCACCCATCGGATTCCGAATTCGTGCGCCACCCGCGCTACCGCCTCCAGCACCGGCGGAGCCAGGTGCGTGTGTTTGTGCGTGTCGATGTGGCTGGGCCGGATGCCGGACGCGAGCACCCGCCGCACCTGCGCCGCCAGTTCGTCATCGAGCCGCATCCTGCGCGCCGCCAGCGCCCGCAGCAGTTGCGCCACCGTGGCCGGAAACAGCGCTCCCGTCACCAGCGAGCGGCCGCCGATCAACACCAGGTGGCAGCCAACATCCAGCGTCGGAGTTTCCTTCGCCAGCCGCACGGCATCGTCAAACGCGTCGCCGTTGGCCATCAGCGTGGTCGCCGTCAGAATTCCCCGCCGGTGCGCCTCTACGATTCCCTGGTTGACGTCCGGCGTGAATCCGAAATCGTCCGCGTTGACCACCAGTTGGCGGCGCGCGCTCAAAACAGGGCCAGCCGGAGCGACAGGAACTTCTTCGGGTTGGCGCGCATGTCCTTGGCCAGCGACTGGAATTCGCGCGTCGTGCCGTTGAGCGCGTCGTAAAGCTGCGGGTTCACTACGAACTGGCCCAGCGTGCCCTGCCCAGCATTGATCTTGTCTACCGTGACATTGAACTTGGCCACCAGCTCGTCCATGTGCGCGTACAGTTGTCCGTCCTTCACCAGCTTGCCGGCGGTGCCCTTGCCTGCGTTGAGCTCGTTGAGCAGGGTGTGGATCTCACTGAGCGACTGGCGGGCTTCGTCATACAGCGCCGGATCTTTGAGCAGTTTGCCGGCCGTCCCCTGGCCCCCCTGCAAGCCCGCGATCATAGCGTCCACGCGCTTCAACGGCGCGTCCAGGTCGCGGTAGAGCGTGTCGTCGTAGATGAGTTTGCCCAGCGTGCCGTTGGCCGTCCGCACGTCCGTCAACAGCTTCTGCCCTTCGGCGGCGATGCCGTTGAGCCGGTCGTAGAGCTCCTGGTCCTTGAGCAGCTTGCCGATGTTGCCCTTGCCCTGCTCGATCCCCGCCAGCAGGTTGTCCACGCGCCCGGCGATCGTGTTCAAGGAATCCAGAACCACCTTCATTTCGCCCATCAGCTGCGGGATGTCCTGCACCTGCGCGGACCGCAGTTCGGCTCCCGACTTTACCGGCACCGTGGACACGCCCTTGGTGATGTCGATAATCTTGCCGCCCAGCAGGGTGGAAGCGGCGATCGCTACTGTCGAATCTTCCGGAATTTGCGCCAGAAAATCCGGCTTCACCATCATGTCGAACTCAACGGCGCGCTTGGGGTCGCGCGACTCGGTGAGTCTCGGCGTCTCCAGAAAACCGATGATGATGCCGTTCAGCCGGACCTCCGTGCCGTCGGGAAGCCCGGCCGCGTTGTCCATGTAGGTGCGGAGCACCGCGTAGCGGGAAAACGGGTTCTTGCTGGACGTCAGCAGGAACACCAGGATAAACAGAATGACGAAGGCCGTGCCGGCAATAATGCCGATTTTCAGCTGCGACCAACGAACTTTCTTGCGATCCGCCATGCCTTATTCCCGATGCTTGCAGAACTTCGAAATGTAATCGTCGGTCTCAGCTTCCAGCCGGTCCTGGTCGCCTTCGAAGATCAACCGGCCCTCGCGCAGCACCATGAACGTGGTCCGCGGCAGCGGCCCGTCCGAATGCCGGGCCGGCTCCAGACGCCCTTGCTTCGAATTGTAACGGAAGTTGGCCATCAGGTTCCCGTCCTGATAGCGGTGCGTCACCAGCAAGGTCGTGGTTTGCGCCATATCGCGCTCCTTGATGAGCAGCGCCATGATGGTGTGCGCGGTGATTGGGTCCAGGCCGGCGCTGGGCGAATCGTACAGCACCAGGGGCGGTCCGGTCACCACCGCGCGCGCGATGGCCGCGCGGCGGCGCATGCCTCCGGAAAGCTCGCTCGGGAACTTCTCCAGCGTGCCGCCCAGCTCCACAAAATCCAGCGCCTCCTCCACCCGCGGGTGCACTTCGTCGGCCGGGCAGCGGATCGATTTCTGATTGATCAGCGGATACGCGACGTTCTCCTCAATGTTCAGCGAATCGAACAAGGCACTTTCCTGGAACAGCATGCCGATCCGGCTGCGGATGTCGAATAGCTGCGCTTCCCGCATCGCGCCCAAATCCTCGCCAAAAGCCAGCACCCGCCCGCTGTCGGGCCGCACGAGTCCCAGGGCCGTCTTCAACAGCACAGTCTTGCCGCTGCCGGCCGCGCCCAGAATCACGCGCGATTCGCCCTCGAAGGCTTCAAAGGAAAGGTCCGTCAGCACCGCCTCGCCATCGAACGAAACGCTGACGTTTTCAAACCGGAGGATGCTCGGTGCGGTTTCCGGCATTAGGTGGCACCCTGGCTGACGAAGAATTCCGTGATCATCACGTCGGAGATGAAAATCATGATCGTCGCAGCCACCATCGCCTGTGTGGTGGCGCGACCCACCCCCTGCGTGCCTCCCGTGGTGCGCAAACCGTAGAAGCAGCCGATCAGCGAGACCACCACCGCGAATACCAGCGGCTTGATCAGCCCCTGCGCCACATCGTTCCATTCCAGCGCCTGCCAGGCCGAATTCCAATACAGCCGCGAGGTGAGGTGCAGCTTCACCACCGCGATCACCCAGCCGCCGAACAGGCCGACAAAATCCGCGATCACGGTCAGCAGCGGCAGCATGAAGCAGGTGGCCTCCAGGCGCGGCGTCACCAGCTTCTGGATCGGGTCGGTTCCCAGCGCGCGCATGGCGTCGATCTGCTCGGTGACCTTCATCGACCCCAGCTCGCTGGCGATCCCCGAGGAATTGCGCCCCGCCATCATGATGGCCGTCAGCACCGGGCCCAGCTCGCGCGCCAGGGTGATCGCCACTAGGGTACCCGTCTTTTCGACTTCCCCGTATTGCGCCAGCGCGCGCGACATCTGCAGCGCCATCACGATGCCGGAAAACAGGCCCACCAGCA
>CAZZHN010000012.1:0-42872 GCA_964654065.1 uncultured Solibacteraceae bacterium | reverse complement strand
CATGGCGACGGTCTTCAGCGACCGTGGCGGGGGAGTGCGGGCTCCGGTGGTGTTTTACAACCGCTCCAATGAAGCGGCAGCGCGCCTGAAGGCGGGCGACTTCGACTGGAGCGAGGTCTTTGCCGGCGGCGTGCGCTGGTTTCATTCGGGTGGCATTTTCGCTGCGCTCTCCCCGACCACCGCGGAGCTGGTGATTGAAGGCATGCAGGCCGCCAAGGCGGCAGGGGCCATCGTCAGCTTCGACCTTAACTATCGCCAGAAGCTCTGGAACATTTCGGGCGGTGAAGCGCGTGCCGGAGAAGTGTTGGGTCGCATCGTCAAGAACGTAGACGTGCTGGTGGGCAACGAGGAGGATTTGCAGAAAGGGCTGGGAATCGCTGGGCCGGAAGTGGCGGCGAAATCCAAGCTGGACCCCTCGGCATTTGTGAAGATGATCGAGCAGGCAGTGGCCAAACACCCGCAGATTCAGGTCGTGGCGACCACGCTGCGCGAGGTTCACTCCACCAACCGTCACAGCTGGAGCGCGTTGGCCTGGGTGAACGGCCAGGTTTACACTGCGCCGGTGGCGGAGCTGGATGTCTATGACCGGGTGGGCGGCGGAGACGGCTTCGCCGCCGGCTTCTTCTACGGCCTGCTCAGCGGCATCGAGCCGGGCGAGGCCGTCAAACTGGGCTGGGCCCACGGCGCGCTTTTGACCACCTTCCCCGGCGACACCACCATGGCCACACTAGAACAGGTGCAGGCACTGGCCCGCGGCGCCGGAGCGCGCATTCAAAGGTAAGATCGGAGACGATGTCATAGCCAACCGCTCCCTCACGGTCGCGGCTCCGATGGGCGTTCAGAGCCACGACCGTGAGGAAGTGATTGCCGGGCTAAGGAGCGATTCATGGCAACCAACAACGTGATGGACTTGACCGGCCGCGTGGCGGTGGTGATGGGCGGCACTTCGGGGCTGGGGCGCGTGCTGGCCGGAGGCTTGGCCCGCGCCGGCGCCGATGTAGTGCCGACCGGCCGCCGCGATGCCCTAGTCGAGGAAGCCTGCGGGGACATCGAGCGCGCCGGCCGCAAAACCCTGTGCCGCGCGTCTGACGTTGGCTCGCGCGAATCGGTGGATGCCTTCCGCGATGCCGTGCTGGCTGCGTTCGGACGCGTGGACGTGCTGGTCAACGCGGCCGGTCAGATCTTCCGCAAGCCGACGATCGATGTCACCGAAGCCGAGTGGAACAGCCTGATGAATGTCAACCTGACCGGCATGCTGCGGGCCTGCCAGTCGTTTTACCAGCCCTTGAAGGCCGGCGGGCGGGGCCGAATCGTGAATATCGCGTCGCTCAATTCGTTTGTATCGCTGGTACAGGTGACCGCCTACGCCGCATCCAAGGCGGCGGTGCTGGCGCTCACCCGCAGCCTGGCTGTCGAGTGGGCTAAGGACGGTATCAACGTGAATGCGATCGCGCCGGGCGTTTTCCGCACCGACCTGAACGCCGCTCTTCTCGATGGCACTGAGCGCGGCAAAGAATTGCGCATGCGAACGCCGATGGGCCGGTTTGGCAAATCCGAAGAACTGGTCGGCGCGGCCATCCTGCTCGCCTCCGACGCCGCCAGCTTCATCACCGGGCAGTGCATCGCCGTCGACGGCGGCTTCCTGGCATCGGGAGTCAACCAGTAAGACGCCGCCGGCGGCTTGGCCGAATCACTATTTGGCGTCAGCCGGCTTCGCCGCGGGCTTGGCCGCTGCCGCCTTCGTCTTCGGCGCCCAGAAATCCGAGTCGGCCGTGAGGAATTCCTTCGGCGGATTGCTCATCTTCGGGTCAACCGCGAAAAGGGCGGTTTCTGAGCTGGCGATGACATCCGCCTGCAACTTGTAGTAATGGTCCAACGATTCGCCGAACGCATCCGCCATGCTCATCGCCGACGGCAGCGGATCCATTGTCTTGAGCGAAGTCGTGCCGCTGAATATCAGATAGGTTCCGGCGGGCGCGCCCGAGCTCACGCTGAATACCACCCGCCGCTGTTCGCTGCCGCTCTTGATAAAGGCCGCGTTCACGAGTTTCCTCAGGGCGGCAAAGTCTGCCGCATGCCCGGGTCGCACGTGGAGGGTGTTTATGCTGAAGAACCGCACCTTGGGCAGATTTGAAGGCACGGGCAGGTAGCTGAGGTCTTTTTGAAAGGTGGCGATCATCTGGCGTTCGCCAGTGCGCAGTTCTCCGTCCTGAACATCCAATTGGTCGAGCGTGGATTTCAACGGCTCGGCCTGAATGGTGTGGATGGCCTTTTCCAGCGACTCGTAGGAATCGTGGCTCTCCAGGAACCAAGCTTGGGTGGTCCCGGTAATACTGACCAGGCCGAGATAGCTGGGATAACCGGTCTTGGAGAAGGCGCGGGCGTACGCCGACTCCACTCTTTCGTGTGCTAAGGTCTTGCCGGACTTAATGTCCTCGCGGAAGATCCGCAGGATGTGAGGCGGCTCTGGCGATTGTGCCTGCATGAGCGAGGCTCCCGACAGCAAAAGACCCGCCGCTAAAACGCATTTCATCTTTCAATCCCCTTTTAGTTGATTTCCAGGATGTGAGTTTCCGCACCCTGGCGCGGTCAAGTATACACCCGGCGCGTCCGTTGAGAGTCTTCTTCCGGGATCTTTCTTGAGGGGAGCAGTGTGAGCGCGACCGGGCTTCGTGCGCGCTCCCTCTGTGCGATGCTTGTTTGGGAGGCGCATGGAGGTCCGGCAGCTACAGCTCTTTCTGGCGGTACTGGACTGCGCCAGCGTCACCCGGGCGGCGGAGCGCGTCAACCTCACTCCAGGGGCGGTCAGCCTACAGCTTCACAGCCTGGCGGCGGAGCTCAATGCCGAGCTGTTCGTGCGCACGGGCAAGAGTCTGTCGCCGACGGCGGCGGCCTGGCGTCTGGCCGAACACGCGCGCGAGGTCATGAGCCAGCTCCGGCTGATCGAACAGGAATTCGAAAATGATGCCATGGGCGACCGGCATCCGTTCCACTTCGCCACCGGCGCCACCACCCTAATCCACCACCTGGGCAGACCGCTGCGCAAGCTGCGCAAGCACTTCCCGCACCTGGGCATCGATATCATGGTTTGCCCGACTGAGGAAATGGTCGCCGGACTGCTGGACCGCCGGTTCGACCTGGCGCTGATTTCGCTGCCGTATCCCAACGACAACCTGGAGACGGTCCCCTTGTTCGAAGAGGAACTGCTTGTGCTCAAGCCATCGCTTGAGCGAATCAGCGGCTGGCATGTGTCTCCCACCGAGCCGGCCGAGCTGGCCAGAGCTTCGTTCGTCCTGTACCCGAAGCGCAGCAACATGCGATCCATGATTGACGTCTTTTTCAAAGAGATCGACGTCGCGCCGCGGGTAGTGATGGAGGCCGACGACACCGAGGCGCTCAAGAAGCTGGTTGAGACCGGGTTCGGATATTCCATCCTTCCCGAATACGCGCTGCACGGGCGCCCCCGCTATTTCCACGCTCTGCGCGTGAAGGGGCACCGGCTGGTGCGCGTGCAGGCGCTTGCCATGGCACGCACGCCGCACCGGCGGGCGCTGACGGATGCCGTCGCGCGGTTCCTGCAGACATCGCTGTCCCTGCCGAAGAAATAGCGCCTTGGGACCGTTGATGCGCCTCGCGATCGTATCCGACATCCACGGCAACCGCACGGCGTTTGATGCCGTCCTGGCGGATTTGCGGCAGGCCTCTCCCGACCTAGTGCTCCATGGCGGGGATCTGGCCGACGGCGGCGCAAGCCCGGCGGCGATCGTGGACCAGGTTCGCGACCTCGGCTGGCGGGGAGTGGTAGGCAACACGGATGAAATGCTGTTCCGGCCAGAGTCGCTGGAGGAGTTTGCCAGCCAATCGTCAGCGCCGCTTACACTGTGGGCCGCGATCCGCGAGATGGCTTCGGCCACCCGTGAAGCGCTGGGAGAAGAGAGAATTGCCTGGCTGCGTGCGCTGCCGCCGGCGCTAATGCAAGGGCCGGTGGCGCTGGTGCACGCCGCTCCAGGGAACTACTGGCGCTGTCCGGGGCCTGAAGCAACCGATGCCGAGCTGGAGGCGGCGTATGCACCGCTTGGCCGGCCGATTGCCGTCCATGCCCACATCCATCGCGCGTATATTCGGAGGGTTGGCTCGATGTTCGTCGCCAACACCGGCAGCGTGAGCCTTTCGTACGACGGAGACCGCCGCGCCGCGTACCTGTTGCTGGATGGGTCCCAGCCGGCCATCCGGCGCGTGGAATACGACGTGGACAAAGAGATCCAGGCTCTCGCCGCTTGCGGCATTCCACACGCCGATTGGATCGCCAGGACACTGCTTAGCGCAAGGCCGCAGATGCCCTGAGGATGGGAGGCGGCGCGGCGCTGCAAAGAAAGAAATGTCAAGACGACTCTCGACACAGCAGGCAGGTGCCTGCGCCACGGTGGGCACCTCGGCTACTTGGCGCGGACCAGAGAAAGGCCGCGGTTGAAAACCTGGTGGAACGTTCCGGCAGCTCGCTCCGCGCCCCATTGCTCCAGGTCAATGTCGCCATTGGCATAAACCTGGAGGATGACCTCACCGTTCTGCACGCGGCAGGTCAGGGATTGGATGCGCTGCTCCGGCCCGCGCACCATGTTGTCAGCCAGGCGCAGCAAGGGGATCAACACGGTAAGGGCTCGTTTTTCGTCGGGCGTCAAGGTTTGAAAGGCGGTGTGTACTGGGTTGGGCAGGGCTTTGCGGTGATAGCGGCAAAGGGCGGCCACCAGCACGCGCTCGCGCTCGGTGAAGCCGGGCATGTCCGAGTTGGCCACTACGTAATAGGAATGCTTGTGATGGCTGGAGCTGGAAATGTAATGGCCCACGTCGAGCAGGTGAGCGGCGGCCTCCAGCAGCTTGCCGGCGGCGGGAGGCAGGCGATGCAGCGGCTGCAAGGCGGTGAAGAGCAGGCCGGCGATGTGGGCCACGTTGCGGGCGTGCTCCACGGATACGCCGTAACGGCGGCCCATGTCTTCCACCTCGCGGCGCTGCTCGCGGGTGAGGCGGGAAAGCTCAGCGCCCACGTTGCGCGCCGCCAGGTCCGCAATTACACCGTCGCGCACACCGGCGCGCGAGTAGTAGAAGGCGGGCAGGCGGAACCGCTCCAGGAAAGTCAGCAGCACGGCCATGCCGGGCACAATGATCTCGGCGCGGCGCGGCCCGATGCCGGTTACCTTGCGGCGGCCAGCCAGCCCCAATGCGGCCAGCTTCCAGTAGAGCTTGCGCACCTGAGCGGTGGTGACGCGCAAGCGATCGAATTCGTCGCGCTGCGACCGCGGCAGCCGCGCCACCGCCGCGGCCACAGCCGATGCCGTGGCGGAAGTCCCAATGGCGCGCTCCCATTTAGCCGGCCCGAGGCGGCGGACCACACTGGAAAGCTTGTCCTCGACGAACTCCTGCATCTGGTGCAGCTGGCGTGGCGACGGCGGGTCGTCCTTGAGAAAAATCTCGCGCAGGCGCACGGCGCCCAGCGGTTTCGAGAACCCCATGCGCAAGTGGCTGTCCTCGGAAGCCACGATCTCGGCGCTGCCGCCGCCGATATCGCAGACCAGCACGCGCCGCCCCTGTTGCGGCCAGACGCTCTCCACGCCGAGGTGGATCAGCCGGGCCTCCTCGCGGCCGGAAATGATCTCCACGGGGGCGCCGGCGGCTTCGGAAGCCCGCTCGAGGAACTCGCGCTGGTTTCGCGTATCGCGGACGGCGCTGGTGGCGACCGCGCGCACTCCCACCACCGCCAGCTTACGGTACAGAGCGGCCATCCGCGCCAGCACGGCGCAGGTAGACTTGATGGCCTCTTCGCTGACCGCGCCGTTGCGAAACACACTTTCGCCCAGGCGCGTCACTTCGCGGTCGGAGGCCAGGACGCTGGTAGGCTGGCCGGCGGCCACCTCGGCCGCTTCCATGCGGATCGAATTACTGCCGATGTCGATGGCTGCGTATCGGGGCACTTATCTTCAATCTAAACGACGGCGCGCCGATTGGGAATCAAATTCTGTCAGGCGGGGATACTTCGCCCCAGCCGCCGGAATTGGCGTAACTAGACCGTAACCGCGAGGCGGATTCGGACATTGCGCTCTGTTAAGCTCAAGAACGGAGGGTGCCATGCAGCCCTTTCGTTATCACGTATTCGTTTGCGACCAGCAGAAAGCGGAAGGCGCCCCGAGTTGCGGCGCTCGCGGCGGCCTCGCCGTGATCGAAGCCTTGCGGCACGAGGTGGCCGCGCAGTCTCTGGAGAGCCAGGTGCAGGTGACCGCCTGTGGATCGCTGGGGCTTTGCGAAAGCGGACCCAACGCGGTGGTATATCCCGAAGGAACCTGGTACAGCGGTCTCACCCCGGCGGATGTTCCGGAGCTGGTGGAGGAGCACTTTCGCCACGACCGGCCCCTGCTGCGGCTGGCGCGCCGGAATGTCCACGAAGTTTGCAGCGAAATGGCCGCCAATAAGGAAAAGCGGCTCGCCGTGATGCGTGCGCGCGAGGCCAGCGGCGCGTTACCGGACGATCTCAACGAGCGGATCCGCGGCTTCCAGCAGAGCCGTGTCATTCTGACCGCGCTGGAGCTCGACCTGTTTACCGCAGTCGGCGGGGGCGGCACCGCGACGGAAATCGCTGCCCGCATCCACGCCGATCCCCGCGCAACGGAAATGCTGCTGCAAGCGGTAGCGTCGCTGCAACTGGCCGTCAAGCAGGATGGCCTGTTCTATAACGCTCCGGTGGCCGCGCGTTTTTTCACCGCAGGCTCTCCCCACAATGCGCACCCCGGCCTGCTGCACACGGCCGGACTCTGGAAGAACTGGTCAACCCTGACCGAATGCGTTCGGGCAGGTACCTCGGTGATTCACCAGGAGATGGCCGAGCGCTCCGGCGACTGGACGCAAGCGTTCATCGCCGCCATGCACCGCAACGCCGTGGAGCGGGCTGGATCGCTGGTGGCGGCGGTAGGCGCACATGGTATACGGCGCATGCTGGACGTGGGGGGCGGCTCCGGCGCCTACTCCATCGCTTTCGCCGCCGCCAATCCGGAGCTGCAGGCCTACATCCTGGATCTCGGCCCGGTGGTTCCCCTGGCCCAGCGCCACATCGACCAAGCGGGCGTCGCCGGCCGCGTTCACACGCGCATCGGCGATTTGCGGACGGACCATCTCGGCGAAGGTTATGACCTGGTGCTGGCCTCCGCCATCTGCCACATGCTGGACGAGAGGGAAAACGCGCATCTGATTGAGCGCTGTTTTGGCGCGCTGGCGCCGGGGGGCCGGCTGGTGATCCAGGAGTTCATCCTCGAGCCGGATAAATGCTCGCCGCCGTCGGCCGCCTTGTTTTCGCTCAACATGCTGGTGGGCACTCGCGCCGGCGCCAGCTACAGCGAGCCCGAATACACGGCGTGGATGCGCGCCGCCGGATTCACCGACATACGCCGCGTCCGCATGCCCGGGCCGGCCGGTTTAATGGTCGGCAAACGCCCGGAGTGAAGAGCGGGTAGGACAGGCCATCGCTTTTCGTGGCCTGTCTCACTTGACGATGCCGCCGCGCGGTGAACGTCTCGATAGACACTTTCAGTCCAGCATGGGGAGCGTTCGGTCGAAAAATTACTCCATCGTCCGGAGATTCCCGACAAGGCACCGGCGGCAAAAGACCGCCGGCGCTACAGGGAAGCACCGGAATTCGGTTTCCGGTGAATCCGTCGTAGACTATCACCTGATATGAAGAAACTCGCGATCGCGTTCCTCACAGCCGCCTGTGCTTTGGCGCAAACCTCGGCCGAGAGAGAAACCGCCATGAAAGCGGACCTCGCCGGCGAGATCGACGGGATGAAGAAACAGGCGCAGGTGATGGTAGACAGCGTGTTCAGTTTCGGTGAGCTGGGCTTCCAGGAAATCGAAACCTCCAGGTACCTGGCGGACACGCTGGAGAAGGCCGGCTTTCACATCGAGCACAACGCGGCGGGCGTTCCCACTGCGTGGGTGGCCAGTTGGGGCTCCGGGAAGCCGGTGATTTCGCTGGGATCCGATATCGACGATATCCCGCAGGCTTCACAAAAGCCGGGGGTGGCGTGGCACGAGCCGATTGTCGAAGGCGCCCCTGGACACGGGGAAGGCCATAATTCGGGCGTGCCGCTCAACATCATTGCCGCGCTGGCGGTCAAGAAGGTTATGGAGCGCGAACACCTACAGGGCACGATCCGGTTATGGCCGGGCGTGGCGGAAGAAGAGCTGGGGGCGAAGGCCTATTTTGTCAAAGCGGGCGTGTTCAAAGATGTCGACGTGGTGCTGTTCTGCCACGTGGCGTCCAGCTTCGCCGTTTCGTATGGGCCGCCGACCAACCAGAACGGGATGGTCTCGGTGGAGTACCTGTTCAAAGGCGAGAGCGCTCATGCCGCAGGCGCGCCGTGGCGGGGCAGGAGCGCCCTGGATGCGGTGGAGCTGATGGACGTGGGCTGGAACTTCCGGCGCGAGCACTTGCGCCTGGCGCAACGCTCGCACTACGTGATCACCAACGGCGGCGACCAGCCAAACGTGGTGCCGCCCACCGCCAGCGTCTGGTATTACTTCCGCGAGGCGGACTACGACCATGTGATGGACCTGTGGCGGATCGGCGACAACATGGCCAAGGCGGCGACCCTGATGACCGATACCGCCTACACCTCTCGCCTGCTGGGCAGCGCCTGGCCGGGATACTTCAACAAGCCGATCGCGGAGGCGATGTACGAAAACATCAAGAAGGTAGGGATGCCGCAATGGTCAGCGGACGATCAAACGCTGGCCAAAGGCCTGCAGCGAGAACTGAAAGTGACCGTTCGCGGACTCAGTGAGAAGGTGGCCCAAATGCGCGTTCCCCGCACGCAACCCGACAACCAGGAGGAGGAGGGTATGAACGTGGGACCGACCGGCGGCGGCTCCGACGACATCGGCGACATCTCGTGGAACGTGCCGACGATCACGCTGCGCTATCCGTCCAACATTCCCGGCGGCCCCGGCCACAACTGGGCCGACGGCGTTTCGATGGCTACGCCGATCGCGCACAAAGGGGTGATCGCCGGCGCTAAGGTTCAGGCGATGACAATGCTGGACATCCTGCTGCATCCCGAGCTGGTAAAGGCAGCCTGGGACTACTTCAACGACGTGCAGACCAAGGACGTGAAATACAAAAGCTTCATCCGGGACGGAGACAAACCTGCCATATGGTTGAACCAGAGGGTGATGGAGCAGTATCGCGATCGCATGAGGCCCTTCTACTACGACCCGGCGAAGTATGACACGTACCTGGTGCAACTGGGAATCAAGTACCCGACGGTGCGAGCGCAGTAGGGGGTTGCGACGGCGCGGCCTGCCTGGCTGGGAATGCCCGTGCTGCCGGGCCACGGACTGTGGGCTGAAGAATCAACTGGTGTGTCAGTTTGACTCCCGGCATGTATTATCTTCCAATGTGCGGAGGGGTCTCCATCATCGCAATCAGCAAACAAATCACGACGAGAACCCCAAGTCCACCAGCCACCAACATAGCCTCCACCTCACTCTGCATATCGACTTAGCAATTCAAGGGCCTTAGACCGGCCCTTCGGCTTTCGCGCCGATTCGCCTGAAACCCGGGAAACCACCGGCGCAGCCTCCGTTGGAGTAGTGCGCTCCGAGACCGGTCCGTTTCATCCTGCGCGTTTGCGCCGCCGCTCCGGGCATTCACCGGTGGCGGGCCGGCATTCGCCGATTGGCAGGTGCCGGGGACGGGGCCGCGCCTTAGGCTAGGCTCATGACACCACAAGACAATCCGCAAAGGCCGCAGGAAGGCTTTCCTGCCCAATGGATTCCGGCCCTTGTCCTGATCACCGTCGGCGCGCTCTTCTTCCTCAACAACCTGCATATCATTGCGTTCCACGACATCTTTGAGTACTGGCCGGTGGCGCTGGTCGCCTGGGGCATCTTCAAGGTGGTTGATCAGGCGGAGCCAAAGGCCAAAGTCCTGGGTGGAATTCTGATCGCCATAGGCGGCATCCTGCTTTCCATCAACCTGGGCTTCCTGCAAATGGGCTGGGGCGACCTATGGCCGTTAATTCTGATTGGTGTCGGCGTGTTGATGCTGACCGACCGGCTGATGGGGCCGCGCACGGAATGGGCCGGCAAATGGAACCGGCACGCGGAATGGGCCGATAAGTTCAACATGCGCGTGAATAAGCTGAACGAGTCTGCCGTCTTCGGAGGCGGAAAGCGGGTGGTGACCGACGGCGATTTCCAGGGCGGCAAAGTGGACTGCGTCTTCGGCGGGTTCGACATCGACATGCGCGGCGCGACCATGCTGCGCGATTCCGCCGTGCTGGAGGTGAACGCGGTGTTTGGCGGCGCCGATATCAAGGTGCCGGCCGCCTGGGAAGTGGTGATGAAGGGCACCGGCGTCTTTGGCGGGTTCACGGACCAGACACAGCACCCGGACCGCAGCCTGAATCCGAATCCGAAGCGGCTCATCGTCAAGGGCGCGGGGGTATTCGGCGGTGTGACCTTCAAGAACTAGCCGCCGATGCATCCCATCCTGGCGTCGCGCCGCCTGTTCCTTTATCTGCTGGCGTGGGTTCCAGCCGGCGCGCTGCTCACTTACCTGACTTGGGCGGGCGGCGGATTCCGCCTGCCGCAGGCCGCGGCTGTGGTGGCCCCGGCCTGTTTCGTCTACGCGTTCGTTTGCCTCTCGCCTTTTTACCTGTGCCGCAGCCGGCCCTTCACTCTGCCGGCGCTGCCTGAGTTAGCCGTCACATTCAGTGCCGCGGCGGCGGCGGGCGGGCTGCTGCTGGCCGGCATCGCGTGGGCGGTGGCGCTGGAATTGAAGATCGATGCCGCCGGCCACCTGCCGCTCTGGTTCGGCGTCGGCGTGCTGCTCTACCTGCTTTCGACCGGCCTGCACTATGCGGGTCTCGCGGCGGAGGAGTCGCGCGCCGCCGAGGCACGCGCCGCCGAAGCCCGCACCCTGGCGCGCGAAGCCGAGCTTCAGGCGCTGCGGCTACAGATTCATCCCCACTTCCTGTTCAACAGCCTGCACTCGATTGCAGCACTGGCCTCGCTGGATGGCGGACGGGCGCGCGACATGTGCATCCGCCTCTCCGATTTTCTGCGCGTCAGCCTGGGGCTCGGCAACCGGCCCATGATTCCGCTCGGCGAAGAGCTGCAGCTGGCGCGGGACTACCTGGAGCTGGAGCAGGTGCGTTTCAGCGACCGGCTGCGCGTGGAAATCGAGATCGAGGACCGCTGCGAGACCTGCGCTGTGCCGACGCTGCTGCTCCAGCCGCTGGCGGAGAATGCGGTCAAGCACGGCATCGCCGGTCTGGTGGAGGGAGGCACAATCCGCCTGGAAGCGCGCCGGGACGGGCCAGGAGTGGTGGTCAGCATTACCAATCCGTTTGATGCGGATGCGGCAGCGCCGGAGCGACTGGGAATGGGCCTGGCGCAGGTGCGGCGACGGCTGGAAATGCGCTACGGCGGGGAAGGGCGCCTGGACACGGGAACGGCTGAAGGGATTTACCGCGTAGTGGTGAGGATGCCTTGCGAGGGGTGAGGGAGTGAACACCGCGAGGCCGCTACGTCGTGGATGCCGGGCATTGCACCGGACGACATGGCGTTGGCAAAACGGGCAGGATGCTTCATCCAAAGAGTCCCCGAAGGAAGAATTCAGGATTTCCCCGAAACTGCGCTATCCCGTTCCGGCCATACCACCGTTAACAACAGCGCCACGCCGATTCCGATGAATACTTCGGCGCACCGATGAAAGGCGATCTCCCAGGCCGCGGCCGGCCGTGGGATCAGCAGCACAATCGCCAAGGTCACTCCCCCGAACCGGTATGCGTTTCGCTCCGACCGTAGCAGGGCGCAAAGCAATCCCAGGAGGAACACGGTGGCCCCGAAAATCAGCACGCTCCGCCCGATATAACCCGCTGCTATCGCACCGACCACCGCTCCCAGCGCGGTTCCAACGAAGCGCTGCCGTGAAACGGCGAGCGCCGCCCCCAACGAGGACTGCGTAATCACGAGGGTTGTAATCGGCGCCCAGTAAGCCTCCTGCAGGCGGAATAACCGCGCCACCAGAAGCGACGCCACCGCCGCCACTGCGGTCCGCGTGGAATGCACCAGGACCGGCGAACTCGCGCGGCGGACTGCGTCCCATCGAAATCTGATCGTCTCCGGCAAACCCGTCCAGCGCCTCATCCTCGTAGCTTACTCGCGGCTCTCGCGCGACCCCTCCATGGCGTCCAACAGGCGGGCGTAGCCGGCGCGGCTCACGGGGAGGCGGGTGCCGTCGGTCAGAATCGCCAGCCGGCTCTCTTTGCCGTAGGGTTCGATGCGGGCGACACGTTCCAGGCTGACGATGACGGAACGGTGGATGCGAACGAAACGCTTGCCATCCAGCTGCTGCTCGATCTCCGCGATCGGCTGCTGCTTCATATAGCTCTTGCCGCCGCTGTGCAGGGCGATGTAATCGTCCTGGGCTTCCACGTAGTCGAGCCTGTCGAGGGGGATGACGTGGACGCGGGCGCCATCGCGCACCACGATGCGGTCGACGCGCCGCTCGGGCGGCCGCGGCACCGGCGGCGTGTGTTCGCCCAGGCGCGCCCGGGCCCGCTCCAGCGCTCGCTCGAACCGCTCCGCGCTGAACGGCTTCAGCAGGTAGTCCACCGCGTGCGCGTCGAAAGCGCGCATCGCGTATTCGTCGAAGGCGGTGACGAATACCACAGCGGGACCGGGGTCGATCAGCTCCAGCACTTCGAAGCCGTCCAGTTTGGGCATCTGGATATCGAGAAAGACCAGATCCGGGGCGTTGTCGGAGATTGCCTTGACGGCCTCAAAACCGTTGGTGCACTCGGCGGCGATTTCAATTTCGGGATGGGCGCGGAGCATCTCACGCAGGTAGCCGCGCGCCAGCGCTTCGTCATCTACAATTACGGCTTTGAGGGGTGTTGCCTGCACCTCACCTGCAACTGTAGCAGCGATCAGGTGGTCAAGGCAGCATGTCCGCCGCCGCAGGCGCTCCGCGTTCGGCGGACCGTATCTCGGGAGCCATCCTCTAAGGGTTTCACCGCACTACCTACCAGCACGGCTGACACCGCGCAGGAGTTTTTAGCATCGCAGGCTAAGGATTCCGCCAGGAGGGCCGATAAAACCAATAGCATGGATCAAAGACAAGCCGGACAGAATTCGCGGGCTCGATGGAGCGATAATCGTGTCCGGCCGGGGACGGAGGGAGACTGGCAAGATCTGCTGAAGACGTGCGCCCAGCGAAACGAGGGGATGCGCGCGCAGCATCGGGGGCTGGCCGGCCTGGGAGAAACCGAAGAAATTGTCTTCGCCCTGGCGCGGGCCGTCGAGCAGCGTGACATAAATGCCGGCGGCCACTGCGAGCGACTCGCCTTCATCAGCGTGGCGCTCGGCATCGCTGTCGGGTTGGACCGGAGGAGCCTGCTGGCGCTTTATCGGGGCGGCTACCTGCATGACGTCGGCAAAGTCGGGATCCCGGATTCCATTTTGTTCAAGCCCGGCAAACTAACCGCCGAAGAATGGGTGACCATGCGCAGCCACTCCGTCCGCGGTGAAGAAATCTGCCGGCATCTGAAATCACTGCGCACGGTGATGCCGATTATTCGCCACCATCACGAACGATGGGACGGTTCCGGGTATCCGGACGGGCTGCGCGGCGATCAAATCCCGCTGTTAGCGCGCATTCTGCAGAGCGCTGACATTTACGACGCCCTCACCTCGGCGCGCCCTTACAAGCCTGCGCTCCTTCCCGCGGAAGCGCTCAACATCATGCGCGAGGAAACGGAGCGCGGCTGGCGCGATCCACGTATCTTCCGCCTGTTCACGCGTGTGCACTGCGATGTCATCGCGAAGCTGGGCGATTTGCGCGGGGCGGAGCGCCGGTTGTCCTCCATGCAGCAGTCCCTGGCCAGTTTGCAGCGTTCCCTGCTGACAGAATCCGCGGCCCTCACCAACTCACGGCTGCAGGTGGCGTAGCATGTAGCTGGCATACCCGGCGCGGCCGGTGGCGGTGAGGATGCAAGCGGTCTTGCGCGGCGAACCGCCGGAATCAATAGGGCGCCGGAAGCCGGCTGAGTTCGAAAGCCGTGGGCTTGAGCCCGCGCGCCCGCAATATCCGGATGCAATCGGCCGACGAATCGCCGATCGCTTCAATGCGGCGCAAGGCCAGGTTCTGCGGCGTATAAATCTCCAGCGCAATGAACTTGCCGGCGAGAGCCAGGCGCTCCTGCAACGTAAGCCTTTCCGGAGACCGGCCGATCGCAAGCTCCGGATTCTTCGCTGGATCCATCACAGGCGCCACTGCGAGCGATTGTAGCAGAGCGGGGACGGACCCCCGCGGCGCGGCGCCCGGCACTGTCAGACACCTTCGTCTCGCCGGGCCGGAACTAATCCCGCGGCTCGTGTCCGGGATGATAGCCTATTCTACTTATGAGGCTCGCAGTACTGCTTCTGCCTTTGTGTGCCGCTCTGGCGCAGGTCCCTACGCCGGAATCGGTGCTGGGGCACAAGCCGGGGGACGATTTCTTTCTGGCCAGCTACGATGAGTCGCTGGCCTATTTTCGCAAGCTGGCCCAGGCGACGGACAAGCTCAAGCTGGTACGCGTCGGTAAGACGACGCGCGGCCTGGATTGGTACATCGCGCTGATTTCTTCGCCTCGCAACCTGGCGGACCTGGATCACTATAAGGACGTGGCGCGCCGGCTGGCGCTGGTAAAAGGGCTCAGCGATGCCGAGGCGCGCGAGCTGGGGCACAGCGGCAAAGTGATCGTGCACATCGACGGCGGCCTACATGCAACCGAAGTCGCCTGCGCGCAGCACACGATTCAGCTTGCCTACAACCTGGTGAGCGGCACCGACACCGAAACCGCCTTCATTCTGGACAATGCCATTCTCGAGCTATGGTTCTCAATCAACCCAGACGGACAGAACCAGGTGGCCGGCTGGTACCGCTCGAATCTCGGCTCGCCCTACGAGGTGAGCAATCTGCCGGGACTTTATCAGGAGTACATCGGCCACGACAACAACCGCGACGGCTACATGAACAACATGATCGAGTCGCAGGTGATCACCAAAGCCGATCTGGAGTATTACCCGCAGGTGTTCTACAACCATCATCAGACGGCGCCCTTCCCGGCGCGCATCTGGATTCCGCCGTTCGGCGACCCGGTATCGCTCAGCCCTCACCCGCTGATGTATCGCTGGGTGAATGTGTTCGGCACCGCCATGGCGGCGTGGCTGGAAGAGCACGGAATGCCTGGCGCCATGCACCGCGGCGTTTTCGACGATTGGTATCCAGGCTTCGTGGATCACGTCAATAACTTTCGAAACACGGTGAGCTTCCTGACCGAGACCGCGCTCTACCGCTACGCGACGCCGCACTTCTACACGGTGGACGAATTTCCGCGCGACAAGCGGGACCTGCGCACCGGCGTGTACTACGCTAGCCCGTGGCGCGGCGGCTGGTGGCGCCTGGGCGACGCCGTGCGCTACATGCTGGGCGCGTCGATGTCGGTGCTGGATACAGCTTCGCGCAACCGCGAACAGCTGTTGTATGACCGCTACCGGGCGGGGCGCGGTGTGATCGCCCGTTTTACCAAAGACCCGCCCTACGCCTACGTGATTCCGCGGGAGCAGCGCGACCGCGGCTCCGCCGCCACACTGGTGGAAAAACTGATGACGGACGGCATCGAGGTCCACCAGGCGACCAGCGCCTTCCGTGCCAACGGAGAAACGTACCAGGCGGGCGATTGGGTCATCCTGATGGATCAGCCCTTTGCGGCGCTGGTCAAGGAACTGTTCGACGTGCAGAAATACCCTGAGCCGCCGCGCCCGCCGTCGATTGGCGCCGCGCCGGGCGGTGGCGGCCGTGGCGCGGCAGGAGGCGCAGCAGCAGCGCCACCCGCCGAAACCGTTCCGGCGCAAATGCCGTATGACGTCACCGGCTGGACTCTTCCGCTGCAGATGGGCGTGGAAGTAGTTGCCGTGGCGGAACCTGTCGCCGAGACGTCCCGCAGCGCCCTGCGCAAGCTCGACCGGATGGAGCCGATCACGGGCACGGTGGAAGGCGGCGGCCCCGTGTTGTCCTTTTCGCACAATTCCAACGCCAGCGTGCGCGCCGTGAACCAGATTCTGGCGGCGGGAGGGAGGGTGAGTTTCTCCAAGACGCAGGGCACGATTTATGCCTCGGGAGACGTCAGCGCCATTTTGCGCGACAACGGAATCGATTCGGTTTCGGCCAAAGAGACGCCTGCGGACTCCGCGCCGGTGAAGAAGCCGCGTGTGGCGCTTTACGAATCATGGATCGGCAACATCGACGAAGGCTGGACGCGCTGGCTGCTGGAGCAGTATCAATTTGCCTTCACGCGCGTGCACAATGCCGACATCCAGGCCGGGCACCTGCGCGAACAGTACGATGCGATCGTCTTCGCCGAGGCTGGCGAGCGCCAAATCATGGAGGGCATGGCGCCCGGCACCGTGCCGGGGCAGTACGCCGGTGGGATCGACGAAGCCGGAGCCCAGGCGCTGCGCGACTTTGTCAATGACGGAGGCACGCTCGTGGCCTTGGGCAACGCGACGCTGTTCGCCATCGAGCAGTTCGATTTGCCGGTGACCAACGTGGTGGCGGGCCTGAAGCCGGAACAGTTCTTTTGTTCGGGCGCGCTGCTGCGAGCCGAAATCAAAGAACCGAACCACCCAGTGGTGGCGGGACTGCCGGCCAGCCCGGCCCTCATGTTTGAACGCAACCCGGTGTTCGACACGAAACCGGCTTTCAAGGGGAAGGTGCTGGCGGCGTACGGAAAAGACCGCAGCCCGCTGCTGAGCGGCTTTCTGCTAGGAGCCGAGCGCATTGAAGGGAAGGCCGCCGCCATCGACGCGAATTACGGCCGCGGCCACGTCATCCTGCTCGGTTTCCGGCCGCAGTGGCGCGGGCAATCGTACGGCACCTACAAGTTCCTCTTCAATGCTCTGTACTACAACCCGTCGATGGCGCCGGAAACGCCGGAGAGTACCGAGCGCAAGCCGAATCCGCAGCAGGCTGCGTGGCATAAAGAGGCCGAGGCCATCAAGACGGATCTGGGCAAGCTGCTTGACCAGAACCGGGCGTTCTACACCGTGCGCGGGCCGCGCGCGGCCGAGGAGGGCAAGAAACTGGAAGACGCGCTCGACGCATTCCAGCGAGACCGGCTGCCGCAACTCGACGACCTGCGGGCGCAGGTGGAGGACGGTGCGGCCGCGCGCGCGGAGGCCGCCTGGTCGGCGCAGCTGAAGAAACTGGCGGTGGACCTGCGCACGAAAGACTTGAGCGCCGTCAAGCTGGATGATTTGCTGGATCAATATAAGCTGGCGGTAGTGCCATGAGGAGATTGATGAAGGTCGCTGTGGCCGCTGCTTTTCTGTTGCTGTCGGGTACCGTTTCGGCGCAGCCGCCGACGCCGGAATCGGTGCTGGGCTACAAGCCGGGCGCGGATTTTCACCTGGCTAACTACGAGGAATCCCTCGCCTACTTTCGCAAGCTGGCGGCCGCTTCGGATCGAATCAAGCTGGTGAACGTCGGCAAGACCTCGCAGGGCCGCGAATTCTGGATCGCCTTCATCTCAGACCCGGCCAACCTGGCCCAGCTCGACCACTACAAGGAGACCTCACGCCGCCTCGCGCTGGCCCGCGGCGTCAGCGAGGAACAGGCGCGCGCGCTGGCCCGCGAGACCAAGCCCATCATTCACATCGATGGCGGACTGCATGCGAGCGAGGTGGCCAACCATCAGCACACGATCCAGCTTGGCTACGACCTGGTGGCGAGCGAGGATCCCGAATACCAGGCGATCCGCCAGAACCTGATCGTCGAGCTCTGGTTTTCGATCAATCCGGACGGCCAGTCGATCGTCGCCAACTGGTACCGCGACAACCTGGGCACGCCGTACGAAGTCTCGCCGCTCCCGGCGCTGTATCAAGAGTACGTGGGCCACGACAACAACCGCGACGGCTACATGCTGAACATGCTCGAAACCCGCGAGATCACGAAAGCGACGCTGGACACCCAGCCGCTTGTGTTCTACACCCAGCACCAGACCGCGCCGTTTCCCGGCCGCATCTACCTGCCGCCGTTCGCGGACCCGATTTCCGGCAACATGCACCCGCTGATGCTGCGCTGGCTCAGCCTGATCGGCATGACAATCGCGCAATACCTGGATGACCACGGCTTGACCGGCTCGATGCACCAGGAGACTTTCGACGTCTGGTACCCGGGCTATGTAGACAACATCGGCAACTTCCGCCACACCATTTCTTTCTTCACCGAGACTGCGCTCTACCGCTACGCGACACCGCACTTCTACACGGTCGATGAATTCCCCCCCGCGCGCCGCGGCCTGGGTACCGAAATGCTGTATTCGAGCCCGTGGAAGGGCGGCTGGTGGCGATTGAGCGACGCCTGCCGCTACATGTACGGGGCCGATATGGCAGTGCTCGATCTCGCCGTCCGGTATCGGGAGCAGATGATTTACAACAAGTACCGCGCGGCGCGCGACACGATCGAGAGGTTTCAGAAAGAACCGCCGTTCGCCTACGAAATCCCGCGCCAGCAGCACGACGCGGCCACGGCCGCGTTGCTGATCGAAAAGCTGATGCTCAACGGCATCGAGGTGAGCCAGTCGCCCAATAACAATGTCTGGGTGATCCCGATGGACCAGCCTTTCGCCGGCCTGGTGAAGGAGTTGTTCGAGCCGCAGGTTTATCCCGAACTGGCGCAACGGCCGTACGACGTGACGGGGTGGACACTTCCATATCAGATGGGCGTGGAGGTGCACGCGATCACCACACCGCTCTCCAGCCAGTACCGCGAGTCGCTCGTCCCCGTCACCCAGGTGACGGGGCTGGCTGCGCCTTTCAACCGCGGCGCCAATGCCAGCTATCGCGCCATTAACCAGATCCTGGCGGCGAAGGGGCGGGTCATCTTCTCCGGAGACGAAATCAGCGTCTCGGGCATCGACAAGAGGGCGCTCACAGCGGTCCTCGAAGAAAACCGCCTGCGCGCCGCGCCGCCCCAGGGGGAACCGAAGGACGCAAAGCCGGTGCAATCCGCGCGGATCGGCCTGTACCGCCCGTGGGTGGCGAGCATCGATGAAGGCTGGACACGCTGGATACTGGAGCAATTCCAGTTTCCATTCACCAGCCTGTACAACGCCGACATTCGTGCCGGCCACCTGCGCGAGCGCTTCGACACGATCGTGATTCCGGATATCGGCGAGCGGCAGATTCTGGAGGGCCATCGGCCAGGCACCATCCCGGAACGGTATGCAGGCGGCCTGGGCGACGAGGGCACCGAGGAACTGCGCGGCTTTGTGAATGACGGCGGCACGCTGGTAACGTTTAACGACGCATCGCTTTACGCGATCAACCAGTTCAAACTGCCGGTCGAGAACGCGCTGGCCGGTCTCACGCCCGAGCAATTCTATTGCTCCGGCAGTTTGCTGCGCGTCCACATCGAAGACCCGAAGAACCCGCTGACGGCCGGGCTGGAGGCCGACACGGTAGTGATGTTTGAGGGCGGCCCTGCCTTCAAGGCCAAAACCGATTTTAAGGGCAAAGTTCTGGCCCGTTATGCCAAGGAACGATCGCCGCTGATGAGCGGCTACCTCACCGGAGCAGATCGCCTGCAAGGACAGGCGGCCGCAGTCGAAGCCGATTATGGCAAAGGCCGCGTCATCCTGTTAGGTTTCAAACCCCAATGGCGCGCCCAATCGCATGCGGCGTACAAGTTCTTCTTTAACGCGTTTTATTATTGACGCGATTGCGGCGTCTCTGCGTTTGCGGCTCCGGCCTCTCAATTGGCCGGCCGGACGCTCAGCGCCGTTACCTGATGCACCCACCGTGCGGCTCTCTTCTCGCCCGGCGCCACCAATTGAAATGGGCCGTCCTTTTCCGAAAGAGGCTTCCCGTCCCGCTTCGTGACCAGGTAAATCGGCTTGTCCATGAACGTCGCGTCGAGCTCGGCCCACGCAAACACGGCCTGGTACCCGTCCCTGGCCTTCACCAGCAAGTAGTAGGACGCCGACGTGTGGTGAAACTTCTCGCCGGTTGGCAGCGCGACCTTGGCCAGCACGTCCGCCAGCAGGACGCCCTCAAATGAAGCTGTGGCGCCGTGATCGGCGGCCGTCACCGTGTGCTGCGGGAGCTTCGAGAGGTCGGAGAGCGAGGGCATGATACTTTTATCGTCGACGCCGGTCACCGTGATCGCGGGCGAGACGAGATCGGGAGGGAAGTCCGGGTGCCGGGCCCCTTGCCCCTGCAGTGCACCCACTGCGGCAAGGGTCATGGCACAAATAGAAGCCATTCGATTCATAATTCCGCCCTGCCGGTATTGTAGACCTTCGCCGGAATCGGATGGTGGACGTGCGGCGGCGTTGGTGTGTTCAACCGCTCCCTGACGGTCGCGGCTCTGAACGCCATCGGAGCCGCGACCGCAGGGAGCGGTTGCCGGCGATTGAACTGGTCGCTTCCCGTCCGGCCGGGCGCCCTATCGTACAATGGCGGTGGGCTTCGGCTGACCTATGCCAGTGTCACGGCGGCAACTGATGTGGGGGCTTGCGGCAGGCACGTTGCGCGCCAGCCCGCAGGAGCGCACGGCGCACGGGCCGCAGGCTCGGGTATCGCCGGCGCTGTGCGTTCACATCGAGCAATTCCCGGGGATCGGCTATGACGAATTAGGCGGCGTAATCCATGGGCTGGGTTTCGACGGATGCGTGCTCTCCGTGGAAGAGGGCGGCCACATTACGCCCGAGCACGCCGAACTCGACCTGATGCGCGGCGTCGAAGCCATGACCGGCCGCGGGGTGGACGTCTTCGGCATCGGCACGCCGGTCACCTCGCCCACCGACCCGATTCTCCAGCTGATCTTTTGGGTCGGTCACGAAATGGGAGTGCCCATTTTTCTTCCCGGCCAGTGGAGTTTTCCTGGTGACGGCAACGTGGATGGGCGGCTCAACGAGATCCAGCGCCAGCTTTCCATGCTGGCGGCTCTGTCCAGCCGGGCCGGCATGGCGCTGGCGGTCCATAATGGACCGGGCGGCGAGTTCGGCGGCACCGTGTGGGATGCAGCCATGCTGCTGCGAGGCATCGACGCGCGATTCGCAGGTTTCGATTTCGATGCCGGCTTCGCGGCCCGACAGGGAGCAGCCTCCGCCGCGCTGGCGCTGCGAATGGCTCTTCCGCGACTGAAAATGGTCACGGCGCGCGATTGTTATTGGGCGAAGGAGGCCGGCGGCTGGACCCTCACCGAATGTCCGCTTGGGGAAGGCATGGTGGACTGGCGCAGCGTGTTCACTACGCTGGCCGCGGCGCGCTACGCGGGCCCGATTCTGCTGCGCGTGGGCTACCGTCCCCCCGAGACGCTGGCGGCGCTTCGCAAGGATCTCGCGTTCCTGAAGAAACAACTGGCAGCGGTCTAACCTGTCGGGATCCGCAGCGTGCTTCGGTGCGGGCGCTTCCGCCTACAATCGGTCCTCTCACCGCTTCCGGCCCTCCGCTTCCGGCCCTCGCCGCACCGCTCATCGCGTCAGGAGCGGGGAGCCATGGCGAGGCCTGCGGCGCCGACGATGCCCGACTTGTCGGAAACCTGCTGCTCCACGAGCGGCACGTCGCGCCCCAGCAGGCCGCGAGAGCGTTCCCACACTGTGTCCTGCAGAGGGGCCATCAGGTCAGCGCCAGCATTGGCAACCTGGCCGCCGACAATCACAATCTCAGGATCAAAGGTGTGCAGCAGGCCGGCGAGTGCCGCTGCAAGTTTGCCGATGGCGTCCAGGACGATGGTGGAAGCCAGCTCATCGCCTTCGCGTGCGGCTTGAAAAATGGTGCGGCAGTTGACCAGCTGCGGCTGCTCGCGAAACAGGCTGGTGAGGCTGGAATGGCACCCGCGATGCACGGCAGACCACGCTTGCGCTTCTATGGCGCGGGCGGAGAACACCGTTTCCAGGCAGCCTCGATTGCCGCAGGCGCATTGGTCGCCGTTGGGGACCACGGTCAGATGGCCCAGATTGCCGGCCAATCCGGTTTGGCCGCGTAGCAGCCGTCCTCCCGCAAGCACGGCACCGCCAACGCCCTGGCCCAGCGTGAGCATGATTACGTTGTCCCTCTCGCGCGCGGCGCCCCACGCCATCTCACCGGCCAGTGCAACGCGGGCGTCGTTGTCGGCGAAGACCGGCACGGCGGGCGGCAGGCCCACCAGGTCGCTCAGGCGCAGGCCTTCGAGGAAATGGAGAGTTCCCGGCAGCAACTCAACGCGCGTGCTATCCGGATCGATGACGCCTTTGCAGCCGATGCCGACTCCGGCCGGCTGCTCGGTGGCCGCAACCAGCCATTCAATGGCTTCGCGCAGAGAGGGGAGCAATCCATCCAGGTCGGCGGGAGTTTCGATGCTCCGGGCGGCGAGGATGGCACCCGCTTCGTCGACCATTCCGGCCTTGATTTGCGCGCCGCCGATATCAATTCCGAGTACCACCATAGGTGCTCTCAATATACGTCAAACGGGAGCAGCCGCGGTTTCAGAGGTTCTAAGACGTGACACACCACGGAACGCGATGGTCTGTCCTACCGGCCGTCGCGGAGCGGAAACGCAGCGCGCTGCGATTCAGTCGATCTCGAAGACAACCACGGCTCTGCCGAAGTGAATTTCGTCGCCGCGTTCGAGCCTGGCGCCGCGGGAATTGCGGTGGACCTCCTGGCTCATCCCGTCGCGCACGATCCAGGTTCCGCACTCGGGGGGGCGCGGGCCGCCGCGCGGGTACCAGCGGTCGTTGAACAGGCGGTATTCGCCTGTGGTCCGGTTCCACGCGATGTGGGCGTGTTCGCGGGAGACGGTGCGATTGATTTCCGTATCCTCGGCGAAAGCCAGGTCATTGCGGCGGAAGAGGCCCGCGTCGCGGTACGCGTCCACCACACGTCCGATATTGATCCGGGCCTTGTCCAGCCGTAGCTCCGCGCAATTCGCCGTGCCGTCCCGTACGATCAGCCGCGCCACCGCCTGGGGCGCGGCGACGGTCTCCTGCGACGCCACCTCCACCACCAGCCACTCCTCACCGGGAAGCGGCAGGCCGGCCGCGGGATCGACTTCCACTCGCAGGTTCGCCGGATAGCGGCAGCCGGCGTCGCGGAGCGCATTGCGGACCTCCTGTTCGAGGTAGCGGCGGAAGAAGCTGCCCGCGTAGACCTCGCGGCGACCTTCCTCCAGGCCGCGCATGGCAACGCGCAGCAAATCGAAGGGGAATACTTTGCGGCCACCCGAACGATAACTCTTCTGGTGGACGTGGTCGAGGACGGCCAGGCGGATCTCAGCCAGCTCCGGCGGCTCCTCGAGCCGCGGGGCTGACGCCAGCGGGCCTTCAAACACACTTCTTCCGAATCGCTCCAGAAAATCTCCCAGGTTCATCATGGTTCACCTCACTCGATCAATCCCAGTTTCCTGGCCGTCTCCATCACCTCGCGTGCAATGGGCGCCGCAACCCGCGCGCCGTATCCGCCATGCTCCACCAGCACCGCGAACGCCAGCCGCCTCGAAGGATCGCCATCGTACGGTGCGAAGCCCGTGAACCAGGAATGCGGCAAGCCTTCGCCAAGTTGCGCGGTCCCGGTCTTGCCGGCGAAATTGACGGGGGATGCCGCGAGAGCGTTGCGCGCCGTTCCCTCGGTGACGACGCGGCGCATGGCGCGCGCGAGGAAGGCTGCCTGATCGGGTGGGAGCATCGCGGCCGGCGGTTCGGTACGCTCGTTGCTTTCATCCGTGACCCACCGGCCTTCGGGCATACGCCCGGCGGCGGCAATGGCGGCGGAAACGCGCGCCAGCTTGAATGGCGAAATCAGCACCGGCCCTTGGCCGTAAGCGGCAAACGGCAAGGCCTGGCGCAGCTCTTTCGGATCGCCGGTGGAAATGCCCAGCCGTGCGGCCATTTGGGCGAGTGCCGGCGCACCGACGTCGTGCACGCCCAACTGAGCAAAATAAGCATTGCAGGAAACAGCGATGGCGCTTTCCATGTCGAGCGTGCCGTGCGCCAGGTCGCCGACATCGTCTTTGATCGGCCGGCGCCAGCCGGCAATCATGACCCCCGCGCGACCGTCAGGCAAGCGGTGGCAGAGGTACGTGCGATGTGCCAATTGCGGGTCGAGGTTGAGAGCCGCAATGGCCGTCACCAGCTTGAACGTCGAACCCGGCGGATACTCGCCGTAGCGCGCGCGGTCCAGCAGTTCATCGTCGGTGGGCGCAGCTGTTCGGCTGGCGGGAGGCAGGATCGCGGGCGCGCTGACAAGCGCCAGCACGTCACCGGTGGCCGCGTCCATCACAACCACGGCGCCTTTCGATTGGCCCGAACTGCTCAGGCGCCGCTGGAGAATCTCCGCGGCGGCGAGCTGCAGACCGATTTCGAGCGTCAGCCGCACGTCGCGGTGGCGCGCCAGGATGCGGGCGATCGCGGGATTGCCCGGCTGGTGGCGGTAGCGCACCAGGGGGGCGAGCTCGGCGTATTCGTAACCTTGCAGGCGGTGGTTGGAATCGTGCTCCACCAGCGACGCATTAGCGGCGTGAAAATTGTCGCCGGTGCGGAGGTCGCCAATCACGTGCTCGGTGGCGGCGCCAAATGGATAGTGGCGGCTGTCGAAGCGCGAGCAGGCAGCGTCGATGGAGACCCCGAGCGCGGCGTAATCCGCGCGATGCCGCTCCAGTTCCTGCCAGCTGCCGGTCGCCAGCGGAATGCCGTTGCGGTCGTAGATGCCGCCGCGAGGGATCTCTCGCGCAAGCGAATTCAGGCGTGGATTGTGCTGCGGCCGCTTGACGCCGTCCTCTTCGAACGAATGGGCATCGCGCGCCAAAAAGGTTGCATCCTGCGCAACCTGGTAGCGCGCCGCCATGGCGAGCAGCGCCAGCGACGCTGCGGCCAGCACGGCCTTGACTGGCCCCAGCGAGGCGCGCAGCGGCTCCTGGCGCAGAGCCGGCACGGGCGTGCGCGCGTCGGCCGAAATCGACGCCAGCAGCGCGAACACCAGGAAGTTGGCCAGCATGGCGGTGTTGCCGGAGCTGAGGAACGGCGAAACAACGCCCGAAAGCGGCAGCACCCCGAGCACGCCGGAGCTGATGAGCAGCATCTCAAAGGCGATGAGACTCGCCAGCCCAAGCCCCAGGAATAGCCCGTAGTGAGTGGCGGACCTCGCGGCAGCGCGCAGAGCGCGGGCCAGCAGGAACCCGAACAGCAGGAAGATAGTGCCCACGCCGGCGAAGCCCCACTCTTCACCGATGGCGGGCAGCACGAGGTCGGTATTGCCGGCCGGAATCAGCGCCGGATCGCCCCATCCGGGGCCGGAGCCGGTTGGGCCGCCGGTGGAGAACGCCCAAATGGCGTGCGCCAGTTGATTGCCGCCGTGCACATCGTTGTCCCACGGTGCCATCCACATATCGATGCGCTCAACAACCGTGCGCGGCTGGCCGAAGTGATAACCTACGGCAACGCTCGCTACCAGCACCACGAGTCCACCGAGCGCCAGCCCCGGCCGCCCGCGCGCGACACCGAACATCACCAGGAAAATAAAGAAAGTGACCAGCGCCGGGCCCAGATCCTTCAGCACGAAAAACAGAATGACGGCAATCGCGACGGCGCAGGCGACGGGGGCCATGTGTTCCAGGCGCGGCAGGCCGGTGCGGCGGAAAAAAGCCGCCAAAACACGACGCTCGCGCAGGTCCCGCAACCGCTCCCAATTGCGGGTGAAGTAGCCCGCCAGGAACAACACGATGAGAATCTTGATGACCTCGACCGGCTGGAAAGGTCCGAGGTTGACTTTGGCGTCATTGCCGGTTGGACCGCGGCCGAAGGTCAGGAGAGCGGCGAACAGCGCCAGCGCGCCAAATAGCGGGGTGTAGCACCAATCGGAAAGGCGGCGGTAGTCGAAGGCGGAAACGGCCGCCAGCGCCAGCAGCCCACAGCCCAGGGCCACGCCGAGGGCGAACTTGTGAAACTCGAGTGTGTCACGGAGCGGATCGCGCAAGCTCACCATCAGCACAAAACCGATGCCGCTGAGGAGGTGCAAGGCGGGCAGGAAGGCCCGATCTCCGCGGAACTTGCCCAGTTTCCAAGCCAGGGCTACGAGATAAAACCCTGCAAAATAGACGGCCGACCATAGAACGAGCTGGCGTGAGAATTCGCGGGGCGAGCGGACCGACACCAACGGTTTGATTTTCGCCAGCGGCAGCAGTGCCAGCCGCCGCACGGGATGAGGCAGCGCGCGCACCGCAGCGAGACGCTTGCGCATCAGGTCCCAGCGTGGGTCGCTATCGATTTCAGCCGGCGCGACGCGCAGCGCCGAGAGTGCGCCTGCATTTGGCAGCGGGCGGGCGTGCTGCAGGTAGTCGAACAGCTTCTGCGCGATCAGTTCGCGCTCCGAGCTGCTGGGAAAGGACTCCACCAGCGGCGTCAGCTCTTGCGGGCTGGAAACTGTATTGAGGTTGATCACCTGCCCCGCACCGGTGAACCCCAGGCTCTTGGCGGGATAGACCTGCGCCAGTCCCAGCGCCACCAAGACTGATGCGGCGATCAGCCACCGCACCTCGCCCGGTTGGCGCGGGGGCGCCGCAACCGCGACAACAACCGGTTGGGAACCCGCCTCTGTCCAACTCCGGGTTACCGCCATGCACGTCTCCGGGAATGAGAGGCGGGCGCCGGAACGCGAAACGTCGACAGTTCTTGCCAGTGCTCGGGCACCTGGTCAAAATCGGGGATCCGGCTGTAGAAAGAGCGCGCCTGTTGCGCATCGGCCCACGCCTGCCGTGCCCTGGTGGCACGCGACCGCTCGGCGCGGATTCTATACGCGTCGCCCTGCTGCTCAATTTCGCGCGCGCCTAACGTGGCGCCCAACCGTTCCGCGGCCGCGAATTCTTCCATCGCGCTGGCGAAGCTGGGGACCGCGTACACAAACACGCGTGCCAGGGCGAGGTGCGGCGCGGCATCGCCCGGCTGCAGGCGGGCAGCTTCGCGAAAGGGGGTCAGGGCGGAGTCCGGATCGGCGCCACCGGTCAGCGCGGCGTAGCCGCGGCTGAGCGCCAGTTCGCTCAACACGCGGTCATTGCCTCCACCGAGATCGCGCGCATGTTCCAGGCAGGCAACGACTCTAGGCCAGTCGAAATCCGCGGGCGAATTGTCGTCGCTGGTGCGCCAGGCAGCCAGCGCCTGCTCCGCCTCGAAGGCGAATTGTCCGGCTAGGGCCGGCGCGCGCGGGGGGCGCGGCGGAGCAGGTGGCACTGTCTCGGCTTCGATCCGCGCCTGGTAATCCTGCCAGACCGCGAAGCCCAGAGTACCGCCAATCCAGAGCGCCATGCCGAGAGCGAACCATGCTGCACCGTGAATCAGCCGCACCGCGCGCCGGAAGCGTGCGACGCGCCGGGTCACCTTGCGTAAATACTGGCGCGCCGCCTCCAGGGTCGCGGTGGCGCCGCGAGCGGCTCGCCCCTCCTTTTCCGCGCGCGTGGGTCGATGCTCGAGAAACGCCTGCAGGTCGGCCTCGAAATCGGCGGCGGAACGGTATCGCCGGGCCGGGTCGGCGGCTAGCGCCTTGATCACGATATCCCGCAGGGCGCGCGGGCAGTGCGGCGGCAGCGCGCGCGGGGGGCGCCTGGAGCGGATGATGCCTTCGAGGCTGCGTGTGTCCGCGGCGCGGTACGGTGGCACGCCGGCCAGCATTTCATACAGAGTGGCGCCCACCGCCCATAGGTCCGACTGTTCATCCACTGCCGAGCGCGCCAGCCGCTCGGGGGCGCAATAGCTCGGGCTTCCGAAGCTGTGTACGGTGGCGCCTCCGGCCGCCCGCAGGCGTTTGGCGATGCCGAAATCGAGCAGCCGCACGGTGTCATTCGGGCTGAGGTGAATGTTGGAGGGTTTAATATCACCGTGCACGACGGCGGACTGCCGGGAATGGAACTTCGCAAGTTGCTCGCAGATCTCGAGCGCAATCACTGCGGCCCGCATAGGGTCGATGGCGCTCTCCATTTCGAGCACTTCGGCCAGGTTGCGGCCCTCGATGTACTGCATGGCGACGAAAAAGTAGCCGTCGGCGTCGCCGAAGTCGTATACCTCCACCATGCGCGGATCGAGACCATGGAGTTCTCGCTGCAGAGCCGCGCCGCGTCGCTCGGCCTCCACCACCAGGAGAGCGGTCCGGTCGCCATCAGGCTTGATTAACTTGAGCGCCGCCTGGCGATTCTCCACGGTGTCGATCGCCAGGTAGACATCATTCATACTCCGGCCGAGCGGCCGGATGATTTCGTAGCGTCCGATCTTGTGCGGGGCGGCTGCCATGGTTCATCCTCGGACGCGCAAAACCACCCAAACGATCATGGCCAGAAGCAGGCCGCAGGCGAGAAAAGCCAGGCGCCCGGCCAGACGGTTTACCCGGCGCCGCGCACGAGTGGTCGAAAGGCGCGGGCGCGTCACGCCGGCGGAGCCGCGGAAATGCGGGCCGGCTACGAACAGCGCGGTGATATTGTCGCGGCCGCCGGCCAGATTCGCTGCTTCGACCAGTGCGCCGGCCACGTGCTGAGCCTCGCCCTGGTACCGGCTGACGATCTCGTGTACTTGCGCGGCCGAGAGGTGGTCGGTAAGGCCATCGCTGCATAACAGCAGCGCAGAATCACTGCGCAGACGGCACCGCCGGACCTCGATGAAGCCGTCGTCGGACGATTCGCGCGGCTGCGACCCGACGTCGCGGAAGACCTCGTTGCGCCGCGGATGCATCATCGCTTCGGCCTCGGTCAGCTCGCCGGCATCCTCTTCCTCGCCAACCGGCGAATGGTCGGAGGTGATCTTCCTCATGGATCCGTTCGAGATCAGGTACAGGCGCGAGTCGCCCACGTGGCCGACGGTGACGGTGCCGTCTTCGACCACTGCCAGCGTCAATACGCAAGCCATTCCAGCGCGGGCCGCATCTTGCGCAGCGAGTTGATGGATGCGATTGTTGGCGTCGGTGATGGCGCGGCGGATGCGCTGTTCCGGAGCGCCGGGCTCGAGAATGGCGGCGCGCACGGATTCCACAGCGGTTTCGGCGGCAAGTGCGCCGGCGGCATGCCCGCCGACGCCGTCCACCACCAGGAAGACGCCGCGGGCCGGGTCCATCCAGAAACGGTCTTCGTTGGCGTCGCGCAGGCAGCCGGTATCGGTCGCGCCCGCCGGGTCCCAGGCGCCGGTCATCCCTTCCCCTCTTTCCAGTGCGCGGCGATGAACAAGACAACCAACGCCAGAAATGCGATCACAAACGGCGTATGCAGACGATAGAGTAGTTCCACGTCGGTCGCCTCACTTTCTGGCCTCGAAGGCCAGCTTGACGATTTCGGCTACGCGGATTTCCGCCCGCTCCGGCAGCTTTTCTTCCGAGCCGCGGGTCAGCCGGCGGCCATTCACCCAGGTGCCGTTGCGGCTCTGATCGACGATGGTGAAGGCCCCACTGGAAGGGTCGCGGCGCACGCGCAGGTGTTCGCGCGAGACTTCGTCGGTGGAATACAGCGGCACGTCCACCCACTGATCCTCGCCGCCCCTTCCGACCGAGATCTCATTGCGCGTCATCAGATAGGTTTGTGGCCCGGAGTCGTCCTGGTAGCGGAGTTCGGCGAAGACGCACTCGGCCGGACGGCGGGTGTTTTCGCGGTCGCGCGCCACGCGCGCCGAGGTAACGGAAGGCGAACGTTCGAGCAGGGTGGTTTTGGCGCCATGGTACCCAGGCTGGGGTGCGTCGTTCAACTCGGAGTGGATCTCCACGTCGCCCGGCGGCACTGCCCCTTCCGCGTCCGCAAACAGCTCGATCCACCAATCGCTGCGGGCGATCCGGCATGCTTTGCGGGCCGCACCGCGCCGCAGTAATAAGCCTTTGCCGTTCCACTCCGCCATCAGCGCATTCAGTGCGCGTCGCGCGTCTTCCCGTATCAGGTCCTGGACGCCCGCCAACCGGGCGTAATCCTCTGGATGGAGATAGACGCTGAAAACACACGGCAAAAGGATGCTATAGGCCATCTCCAGCCGGCCCAATTCCATGTTCCGGATCAGCTCACTGACAATCGTCTGGCCGCTGATGCGGGTCTGCGGAGGGTTTCCGCCATGCTGCGCCATAGTTACACCAACCCCTAACTGGCGAGTGGGTTTCGATTTCGCGGCTACACCCCCGCCCTTAGGCGCCGGCCGCGCAGAACGCGGAATGTAACTATAGACGGAGCATTGGACGGGTGGTTTCCGGTTTTGGTGATCCGCGGAGATTAAAGTTGCGTGAAACCCGGACGCTCGAGACGGCCGTCAACACCGCACCCGTGAGGCCTCCCGGGCTGAAGCGCCCGACCGCAGGAAATTGGCGGCGATGACGGCTTGGCCCAGCGAAAGTCCTCCATCGTTGGGCGGGACAAGGGCGTGCAGGAACACCCGGAAACCGGCAGCGCGCAGCATTTGTGCGGCGTGGCCGAGCAGATACGCGTTTTGGATTGCGCCGCCCGAGAGGCACACGGTGGTCAGGCGTTCCCGCTGGCACAAACGCCGGCAAGCCTCTACGATGGCCGCGACCACTGTATTGTGAAAGCGGGCAGATCTGACCCCAACTAGGCTCCGGTCGCGCACGATGGCGCGAATGGTTTCGCGGAAGTCGAGGGCATCCACGTCAACAGCGAACGGGTAGAGTTCGCTGATGCCGTGGGCCGCAATCGCTTCCAGTTCAATGGCTGCCTGCCCCTCATAGGTGGTTTCGAGGCGGACGCCCAGAATGGCGGAGACCGCGTCAAAAAGACGGCCGGCGGACGAGGTATCGACGGTGTTGATGCGCCGCGCGATCATCGCTTCCACGACAGTTCGCTGAGACTCGGATACCGGCTCCAGCGCCGGGACGGCCTGCAAGTCCGCATCCTTCAGATAGCTCAGCGCGGAGCGCCATGGCTGCCGGATCGCGGCGTCGCCGCCAGGCAACGGAATATAACGGAAATGGAACCGCCGTTCGAAGGAGAGATAGTCGCAGATGAGGAATTCGCCGCCCCAGATGCGCCCGTCGGTTCCGTACCCGGTGCCGTCCAGCGCCACGCCGATCACCTTCTCCTGCAATCCGTTTTCGGCCATGCACGCGGCGATGTGGGCGTGGTGGTGCTGCACGCCGATCTTTTCGACGCCAGGCATAGACTGGGCAAGACGAGTCGACATGTATTGCGGGTGCAAATCGTAGGCGACGGCGCGCGGCTCGACGCGGAAGAAGCGCTTCATGTGCTCCAGGGTTTCCTGGAAGAATTCCAGCGTCTCCAGGTTTTCCAGGTCGCCGGTGTGCTGGCTGAGGATGGCAAAGTGGTCCTTAGTGAGGCAGAACGTGTTCTTGAGTTCTCCGCCGCAGGCCAGAACCTGCTGCGCCGGGAACCCCAGTTCGATGGGACGCGGAGTGTAGCCGCGGGCGCGCCGCACGAGGCGTTCGCGGCCCTCGAAGATCCGCACCACCGAATCGTCCACGCGCGTATGGATGGGGCGATTGTGCAACAGAAAATAGTCGGCCAGCGGATGCAGCCGGGCCGCTGCTTCTTCGTTGCGGTAAGCGATTGGCTCCTCGCTGATGTTGGCGGAAGTCATCACCAGCGCGTCGATCCCTCCACCCTCGAAGAGCAGGTGATGCAATGGCGTATAAGGCAGTAACACACCGAGCGTAGGCGTGCCGGGCGCAACTTCGGCCGAAATGCGGCTTCCCGGCCGGCGCGCCAGCAGGACGATGGGCCGGCGGCTGCCGCTGAGCGCGGCGCTTTCTTCCGGCCCCAGCTCGCAGAATTCGGCGATCTTGTCGAGGCTGGCTGCCATGAGTGCGAACGGCTTGGCGGAGCGCAGCTTGCGCCCGCGCAAGCTGCGAAGGGCGGCGTCATTGGTGGCGTCGCAAGCGAGATGAAAGCCGCCCAGGCCCTTGATGGCGAGGATGGCACCGGCTTGGAGCAACCTCCGTGTCTCAGCGATGGCTGCGGTCCGATGCGCACGAACCCGCTGACGGCCCCACAACTCCACCCAGGGGCCGCAATCGGGACAGGCATTCGGCTGCGCATGGAACCGGCGGTTGTGCGGATCGTGGTATTCGCTTTCGCAGGCCGGACACTGATGGAACCCGGCCATGGTGGTGTGGGGCCGGTCATACGGGATCTCCTGAATGATGGTGTAGCGCGGTCCACAATTGGTGCAGTTGGTGAACGGGTATTGATAGCGGCGGTTGGCGGGGTCGCGGAGGTCAGCCAGGCAGTCCGCGCACGTGGCGATATCCGGCGGAACGAGCACAAATTCGCCCGCGAGATCCTGCGATTCGCCGATCGTAAACTCTTGATAGCCAATCGGTTCAAGCTGTTCGACGCAGATCTGGTCGAGCTCGGCCAAGGGCGGCGCTTCGGTTCGCAACGCAGCTTCGAAGGCGGTGAGCGCCACTTCGGCGCCTTCGACTTCGATCGTGACGCCGAGCGTGGAATTGAAGACGTAGCCGGCAAGCTGGTGCCGCTGCGCCAGTTGATAGACCCAGGGCCGGAATCCCACGCCCTGTACGACACCGGAAATCTGAAATTTACGCCGCAAGCCGCACGATACGGCAATCTGGTGGGTGAGAGCAAGCCGCATGCGCAAAATACCGCACAAACTGGGTGAAATAAAGGCAGATAGCGGTCGGACAGGGGTCTTGGTGCAGCGAAACATAGGGCTGGCGAGTGGAGGCTCCTGTGCCGCGTTCCCTGGCAACGACTTACGGCGCTTTGGAGGCACGCCGCCTGTCGGAAACCGGGGCGGCATCTGGACCGGGAAGTGCTTTAAGTAACTTCTATGTGCCTGGCGATACCGGGGCAAATCGTGGAAGCGAAGGAGAAAGACGGGCTGCGCTACGGCACGGTACGGTTCGGTGGTGTCACGCGGCAGGCATGTCTCGATTTCGTGCCGGAGGCTCAGTGCGGCGACTACGTGATCGTCCACGTCGGTTTCGCCATCAGCCGCGTCGATGCCGAGGAGGCGGAGCGCACCTATCGACTGCTGGAGGAGATGGGCGCACTTGCGGAAGACGGCGGATGAAGTACCTGGACGAGTATCGCGACCCGGCACTGGCACACCGCCTGGTAGCGGAAATCTGGCGCACGGTGACGCGGCCTTGGGTACTGATGGAGATCTGCGGCGGCCAGACCCACACCCTGGTCAAGTACGGGATCGAGGAACTGGTTGGGCCGCGCATCGAACTGGTTCACGGCCCGGGATGCCCGGTCTGCGTCACGCCGCTCGAAATCATCGATCAGGCGATCGCCATTGCGTCCATCCCCGAAGTCATCTTCGTTTCGTACGGCGACATGCTGCGCGTGCCCGGATCGCATAGCGGCCTGTTCCAGGTGAAGGCAGAGGGCGGCGACGTGCGCATCGCCTACTCGCCGATGGACGCCCTGCGGCTGGCGCGCGAGAACCCGCGGCGGCCGGTGGTTTTCTTCGCGGTTGGTTTTGAGACGACGGCCCCGGCCAATGCGACCGCCGTGTGGCAGGCCAGGCGGGAGGGGCTGCGGAACTTCTCGATGTTGGTTTCGCACGTCCTGGTGCCGCCGGCCATACGGCTTTTGCTGGAATCGAAGGCCGGCCGCGTGCAAGGCTTCATCGCTCCAGGGCATGTCTGCACCGTGATGGGCTACCAGGAATATGAGGAGTTGGCGGCGCGGTACAAGGTTCCGTTCGTGGTGGGCGGGTTCGAGCCGCTCGACCTGCTGGAAGCGATTCTCATGCTCGCGCGCCAACTCGAGCAGGGTCGCTCACAGGTGGAGAATCAGTACGCGCGCAGCGTGAGCCGCAGCGGGAATGAGGCGGCGCGGCGGCGGATGCAGGAGGTGTTCGAAGTGACCGATCGCAACTGGCGCGGGATCGGGCCCATCGCGCAATCCGGTTACCGCCTGCGCCCGGAGTATGCCGGGTTCGATGCCGGGAAGGTTTTCGGCGTGGAAACGGTCACCGCGCCCGAGCCGCCCGAGTGCATCAGTGCCCAGGTCCTGCAAGGGTTCAAGAAGCCGTTGGATTGCCCGGTGTTCGGTACTCGCTGCACGCCGGCAGGACCGCTGGGAGCGCCGATGGTATCGAGCGAAGGCGCGTGCGCGGCGTATTATCAATACCGGCGCCATGCCGCGCCCGTGGGAGCCCAGTCGTGAGCGAGCCAGCACAGTTCACCTGCCCCGTGCCGCTCGCAGTGAAGGATCGCATCGTACTCGGCCATGGCTCGGGAGGAAAGCTCAGCGCCGAGCTGTTGCACGAGATCTTTTTGCCTTTCCTTCGCAGCCCAACCCTGAACCGGCTGGACGATCAGGCTGTGGTGCAGGTAAACGGCTCTCGTTTGGCATTTTCTACGGATTCGTTCGTCGTGAAGCCGCTGTTTTTCCGCGGCGGCGACATTGGATCGCTGGCAGTGCACGGCACCGTGAACGATCTGGCCATGGGCGGCGCGACGCCCCTGTTCCTGAGCGCCGGCTTCATTCTGGAGGAGGGTCTCGAAATCGAGACCCTGCGGCGCGTGGCGGAGTCGATGGGGCGGGCAGCGGAGGCGATCCCGATCGAGATCGTTACTGGAGACACCAAGGTTGTTGAAAAGGGCAGCGGAGACGGGCTGTTCATCAACACCACCGGCATCGGGCTGGTACCGGATGGCGTCCATCTCTCGCCTTTGCTGGTGCGCCCGGGCGACCGCGTATTGATATCCGGCCCGATCGGCGATCACGGAATCGCCATCCTGGCCGAGCGGGAAGGAATCGAGTTCGCGACCGAACTGGCCAGCGATTCCGCCCCCCTGCACGGCATCGCAGCGGCCATACTGGCCGCATCGCCGGAAATTCACGCGATGCGCGATCCCACCCGCGGCGGAGTTTCGAGCGCGCTGAACGAGATCGCCGCGCGTGCCGGCGTAGGAATCACGATTGAGGAGACCGCAATTCCGGTGCGGGAAGAAGTCCGCGGCGCCTGCGAGATGCTGGGGCTTGACCCGCTTTACGTTGCCAACGAAGGCAAGTTGCTGGCATTCGTTGATTCCCGGGCGGCAGAAACGGTGCTGGACGCGATGCGAAGGCATCCACTCGGAAGCGACGCCGCGATCATCGGCACCGTCACCGGCGCGCACCCGGGGCTGGTGCTGCTGCGGACTCCATTCGGAACAACGCGAATCGTCGACATGCTGCCCGGCGACCAGCTTCCCAGGATCTGCTGATGCACGAGATGGGGATTGCCAACTCCGTGATCGACGCCGTGCGCGAGGAAATTGCGCGACGTCCCGGCGCCCGCGCCAGCAAGGTAGGGCTGCGGCTCGGCGAGTGGTGCGGCGTGGATGCCGAGTCCCTCCGATTCTGCATGGAGGTTCTGGTGAAAGGGACAGACCTGGAGCCGCTGGCTTTGGACATCGACTTTCGCCCGCGCGGATCCGAACTGGACATCGCGTACCTGGAACTGGAGGACTGAGGTGGAGCGGGTAGCCATCGAGAAAAAGGTATTGAGCGAGAACGATCGCATCGCGCAGGCTCTGCGCCTTCAGTTCGCGGAATGCGGCACGCTGGTGTTGAACTGCATCAGTTCTCCCGGTTCCGGCAAGACCTCCCTTCTCGAGCGGACTCTGGAGGGCTTCTCGCCGGATACACGCGTGGCCGTTGTGACCGGCGACATTCAAACCGATAACGACGCTCGGCGCCTGGCCCGTTTCGGTTTTCCCGTCCGCCAGATCACGACTGCGGGGGCCTGTCATCTGGACGCGCGCATGGTTGAGAGGTCGCTGCACGGTTGGGACCTGGGCCGATTGGATCTGCTGCTGATTGAGAACGTCGGCAATCTGGTGTGTCCCACCAGCTACGACCTGGGCGAGGAATCCAAAATCGTCGTTCTGAGCGTGACCGAGGGCGACGATAAGCCGCTGAAGTATCCCGGCGCATTCGCCAAGTCGCGGCTGATGGTCTTGAACAAGATCGATTTGCTTCCCTACGTGCCGTTCGATATGGGAGCGGCCCGGCGCAATGCGCGCAGCATTCATAGCGATATTGAAATCATCGAGACCTCGTGCACAACCCAGAGCGGCGTGGAAACCTGGCGCCGCTGGATCGCCGGGCGAATGCGCGCGGCCACACAGTCGCCACACTAGAGCAGGGCGATCGGTTTGCGTCGCCTGCCCCCATGGGCCTCCGGCCCGCGAAGGCCCCGTGAACTGGGAGCGCCGGCGGTCTTGGTCTTGCCGCCGGTCCTGTCGGGGATTCCCGGAGAAGTGGGGTGATGATTCGACCTTCTCGTCGGCCGGTGGCGGGCCACCGAAGGGAGATGGCCTGCCGCCTTGCTATTCGTTGTGCAGCGCTACAGCGGGATCGACCCTTGCCGCGCGCTGCGCAGGGATATATGCCGCCAGCAGGGTAGCGAAACCGAGCAAGAGACTGAACACCGCGAAGGCGTACAGGTCCACGGTAATCACGTTGAAAACGACGCTGGACGCAAGCCGGGTCAAAACGTAGGCCAGCGGCAGCCCGATCGCCAATCCGGTTCCGGCCATGCGGAACGACTGGCCGATGACCATTTTCAGCACGTCGGCCCGGCGCGCTCCCAAGGCCATGCGGACGCCGATTTCGTGGGTGCGTTGGGCCACGGCATAGGACATCACCGCGTAAATCCCCGTGATCGCCAGCAGCAGCGCGATGACGGCGTACTTTTTCATGCTGAAGGCAGCACCTGCAACGCCGGATTTTTCCCAGGCGAGGTCCTGCTCCATGCTCTTGACGTCGTAGATCGGAGGATCGCGGTCCACGCTGCGCACCACCGCGCGCGCGCCGCTCGCTGCCGCCAGCGGATCGCCGGCCGTGCGCACCAGCACCCTCATTACCGGCGATGGAGACTGCGCACAAGGAACGTAGGCCATCGGAATCGCTTCGCCCGTGAACCAGTTCTTGTAGTCTCCGGCAACTCCGACCACGGTCAGCCATGGCGATTGCGAGTTGCCCAGCTGGATACGGCGTCCGACCGGATCCTGGCTGCGGGGGTAGTCCGGCCAGTAATGGCGCGCCACGGTTTCGCCCAGCACCACCACTCGCGGCGAATCGGCGCCATCCTGCGGCGAGATGCCTCGCCCCTGGCGGATGGGGTACTCCATGGTTTCGAAATAATTGCCGCTGACGGCGCGCACGTCGGGTTGCGCCTGTCCCGGTCGCGGTTCGGGACGGCCCTCAATACGGAATCCACCGGCGGGCTCCGAGTTCGCGGCCGCCGCGGTCAGCCGCGCGCCGGGAAGGCCTGAGAGTGACGAGAGCACACGGTCATAGTAGGCGCTAATCTGCTGGGGAGCGTGGTACGAGTTCTCCGGCAGAGCGATCCACATCGTCAGCAGGTTTCTGGGATTGTATCCGGGGTCGGAGGCGAGCATGTGGTTAAAGGTCTCGACCATCAGTCCAGCGCCCACCAGTAAAACCAGCGCCACGGCTACTTCGGCGACCACCAGCGCACTGCGCATCCGGCTGCGGGCAGCTCCTGCGCTGGAACTGCGTCCGCCTTCCTTGAGGGTTTCGCCCAGGTCCGCGGCGGCGTTTCTGCGCAGCAACATCAGAACCGCCGGCGCCGAGCACATCAGCCCCGCGAAGAGTGAGACGACAAGCGTGAACCCGGCCACGCTGCCATCGATGTGCATGGTTCTCATGCCGGGCACGAAACGCAGCACCTCCGACGGAACGTGATCTTTCGCGAACTGCAGGTCCCAGGACGCCAGCCATATTCCGAGGCCTCCTCCCAACACTGCCACCAGAGCGGATTCGGCCAACAGCCGCGTCGCCATACGCAGGCGGCTCGCGCCCAGCGCGGCTTCCACCGCGAACTGGCGCTGGCGGGTGGTGGCGCGCGCAAGCTGCAGGTTGGCGACATTCGCGCAGGCCAGCAGCAGCACGAAAATCGCGGTGCCCTGCAACAACAGAACGAAACGGTCCGTCTCGCGGTTGGTGAGCTGGCGGAGCGGCACCACGTCGATGGACCGGGCCTCGTTGGTTTGCGGATACTGCCCCTCCAGCCGGCGAGCGATGACTCCCAGCGCCGCGCGCGCTTCCGCCGCCGAAGTCCCCGGCCGCAGCCGGCCGAGCACCTGCAGGGTGTGAGCGGCACGCTGGTGCCTCGCCTCCGGGCCGAGCGCCAGTGGCGCCCACAGATCGGTGGCCAGCGGGTAATCGAATTCGGGCGGCATCACGCCGGTGATCGTATAACTGCGGTTGTCGAGCGAAATCGTCCGGCCCACCGCATCCGGTTCGGACGCAAGGCGCCGCTGCCAGAAACCGTGGCTCACCACCACCAGAGGGCTTGCGGCCGCCTCTTCTTCCTGCTTCGAAAACGTTCGTCCGAGCACCGGCTTCATTCCCAGCATGGCAAAAAAGTCGGCTGTGACCAGGCAGGCTTGAATCCGCTCCGGTTCGTGCGCCCCCGTCAGGTTGGCGTCCCATGGGCGCAGAAGGGCGAGTTGCTCAAAGGAATGGTCCTGCGCTCTCCAGTCAAGAAAGTTCGCCGGCGCCACCAGTCCCCGCTCCGCTCCGAGTTTCGGGATGGTCTCCCAGACGGTCGCGATACGCTCCAGGTTCGGATAGGCAAACGGGTGCAGCACCAATGAGTTGACCCAGATAAACGACGACGTGTTGACACCGATGCCGAGAGCCAGCGCCAAAACCGCCACCGCGGCTGCGCCCGGCGATTTGCGCAACCCGCGCAGCGCGTACCGGAAATCGAGGAGGATACCGTTCATGGGGATTCCGGAAAGGAGACGGGCAATCTCAGTGCCATCCGTGCTGTACGAGGAATCCAGGTGGCGGCGTTGACAGACGGTAGCATGCTGCAGACGCAAGCCAGGGCGCCTAACGCGCCTTCACAGTCCCATAACAACCTTGTGTCCGGATACGGGATACCGGTGTCCGAAATTGCCTCTACCGTGGCGTAATCAGGCCGCCGAGCTTGTCCTGTTCGCTGGCCGCGGTGCGCGGGAAGCGGGTGGACCAGGCTTCGGGGTACTTGAGCCCGGAGCCAGTGTTGTAGAGGACGATGCGGTCGGTGGGTTTTAAGAATCCGTCTGCCAGCAGTTTGCGCGCGGCGGCCACGCAGGCGGCGCCTTCGGGAGCGGCGAAAATGCCTTCGGTGGAGGCCAGCGCCGCGCCGTCATCCAGCATCTCCTCGTCGCTGACGGCGATCGCCATTCCGCCCGAGGCGCGCACCGCGTCGAGAACCAGGAAATCGCCCAGCGGCTTGGGCACGCGCAAACCGGCCGCCAGTGTGTGGGCGCCGTCGAAAAAGCGGCTGCGCGGCTCATCCTCCCGGAAAGCGCGAACCACCGGCGCGCAGCCCTCCGCCTGCACCGCGATCATTTTCGGCCGCCGGCTGCCGATCCAGCCCAGCGTCTCCATTTCGTCGAACGCCTTCCACATGCCGATCATCCCCACGCCGCCGCCGGTGGGATAGAAGATCGCCTCGGGCAACTCCCAATCCATCTGTTCGGCAACCTCGTACCCCATCGTCTTCTTGCCTTCGATGCGGTAGGGCTCCTTGAGCGTGCTGACGTCGAACCAGCCTTCCTGCGGACCGCGTTCGGCCACGATGCGGCCGCAATCGCTGATCAGCCCGTCCACCAGGGTGACATTGGCGCCGTAGGCCATGCATTCCAGATAATTGGCCTGCGGCACGTCGCGCGGCATGAAGATGTAAGACTCGATGCCGGCCGCCGCCGCATACGCTGCCAGTGCGCTCGCCGCGTTGCCCGCCGACGGGATCGCCACTTTTTGGATTCCGAGTTCCACGCACATCGAAATCGCGCAGGCCAGGCCGCGGGCTTTGAAGGACGCAGTGGGATTCAACCCTTCGTCTTTCACCCAGAGCGCCTGCGAGCCGATCCGCCCTCCCAGCCGGCGCGTGCGCAGGAGCGGCGTCCAGCCCTCGCCCAGGCTGACGATGGAAGCCTCCGCCGGTGGCAGAACAGGCGCGTAACGCCACATGCTCGAGGGCCCATTGGCGACCTCCCTCCGGCGCCAGCGGTGCCGTATGGTCTCGAGGTCGTAGCGGACCAGCAAGGGGCCGCCGCAGGAACAGAGGTTCGCCGGCGTACCCGCATCCAGCCTGGAGCCACACTGGCTGCATTCCAAATGGGTCGCTCTCGCCATGACCATCAAGTCTAGCATTCAGCACACCGATGGCCTTCGGATCGATGCGGAGCCCCGACCAGCACAACTCGCCGGTTCGAATCGGACTGCGCCGCCAGAAATACCTGGAACCGCCCAGCCACGAAATCGCGGCATTCCGCATCGAACGTTTCCTTTTCGAGCGCGCCCTCTGTTATAAAGAATGGTTTCGAACTGCCCATGCACCACTCTTGCGGTCGCACCCATCCTCACCGCCGCTTCCCGGAGCAAGACATCTCGGTCAGGGGTGACGGCGAGCGGCTGAACATTCCGCCGGCCGGCCGAAAGATCCTCGCACCCTCGCACGGCGAGATCGCAGCGTTAGCCTATTCGTATTGGGAGGCTCGCGGCAAGCGGGATGGTTCACACTTGGAGGATTGGTTTCGCGCTGAGCGTGAGCTGCGCGCGGAAGGGTGAGGCGGTTCTCTCCTGCAAATCAGCCGCATCTCGCGCGCCAGCCGGCAAATCGGGCTAGCCGAAGAATGTGCCGTGACAAGATCACGCCGCTACGCTGGACGAGTGGCGCTGCTGCTTTCGGAGAGTCCACCAATAAAGGCACTCTAGGGCCCCAAAAAGCAGTACCGAGAACGACGTGTTTTGAATGAGCGTCATAAGAGCATTCTCCGCAGTCACCTCTGATTTCACCAGATTTAGTACTGACAGAATAGTCATATTGGTACTATTTATGGTACTGTGGAACGGAAAGCAGGCATATCCCTGATACAGGTTAGTGGTGGCGGTTAACTGCGTGATGTAAACAAAGCACGATCGCCGCGATGTAACTGAAGCTACGTCATCCAATTGAAACCAGGCATGTCCGGCACCCGCAGCAAACTCGCCATCTTGGAGCCGGTAGTGGTCTTCGGCCTGATCCTGGCTTACATTTGGGGTCTGCGTTACCACCACCCCGCGGCGTGGGCGCCGATTCTGCTGCTGCCGGTGGCGTCTCCCTGGCTGCGCGGAGAGAAGGCAGCAGCACTCGGTTTTCGAGTTCAGAACCTGGCGGAATGCCTGCGGCGATTCTCTCCGGGCCCTGGTTTTTTTGGCCCTGCTGCTGCTCGCACTGGGGTTGCTGCTGGATACGGTCCGGCACATCGCGGCGGACCGCGCTGCGCTCATTTGGGCCATCTACATCCCGTGGGGACTGTTCCAACAGTACCTGCTGAACGGCTTCTGCCTGACCCGGTTCGAGACCGTTTTGCCGGGCCGGAGTGCGGCCCTGGCAGCAGCGGCGCTGTTCTCGGCGGTACACGCACCGAACTGGTTCCTGATGCCGGTGACCCTGGTAGCCGGCTACGCCGCCACCCGCCTCTACCGCGGCTACCGGAACCTCTACTTTCTCGGCTTGGCCCACGGCACGGTGGCGCTTCTCTTTCTGGTTGTTCCGGACTCCATCAGCCACGGCCTGATCATAGGACCGGGTGGTTCGCCCACTAAGCGCGGCTCTGGAGAATCCGTCCCACCCCGACACAAGGTGTCCCACAAGCGGACAGTCCAGGTCGCAGCCTAACGAAGTACGACCTTTGATCGTCATATGTTAGCCTATGCGCGGAGTGGCAGAAGCCGTGCCCTTTTCACTTCTCGGGAACGGTAATGGACATACAACGCAAGAACGTGGGCAGGAAAAAGGCCATCCGCTGGACGATCATCGGAGTCCTGCTCCTGGCGGTGGTGGGCGGTGTCGGCTACGGAGTCACGCGGCTCAAGCCAGCAGCACCCGGCGTAGAGATGTCGGCCTTGTGGCCGGAATCAGTAAAGCGAGGCCCGATGGTGCGTGAAGTGCGAGGCCTGGGCACGTTGGTCCCGGAAGACACGATGTTGATCACGGCCAACACCGACGCACGCATCGAGCGGATTCTCATCAAGCCGGGCACGCCGGTCAAGGCTGATTCCCTGGTAATGGTGATGACCAGCCCGGAGCTGGACACCGCTCTGCTGGATGCCCAATACCTGCTCAAAGCCTCGCAAGCCGATTTTGAAAACCTCAAGGTGACGCTGGAAAAGGCCCTCCTCGACATGCAGTCGCAGGCCGCGCAGACGAAAGGCGATATGGACAATGCCAAGCTGCAGGCAGACCGCGACCGGACGCTGGCCAAGGACGGCCTGGTCTCGGAGATCGACGCCAAGATTTCTGCCACCAAAGCCGAGCAACTTGCGGAACAATACCAGCTTCAGCAAAAGCGCCTGGAAATCAACTCCAAGGCAGACGAGGCGCAGCTGGCTGCCGCCAAGGTGAAGGTGGACCAGCTGCAGGGCGAGTACAACCTGAAAAAGAGCCAGGTGAACCAGTTGAACGTGCGAGCCGGCTTCGACGGCATGCTGGAGGCCCTGCCGGCGCCGCTTACCCAGGTGGAGGAGGGCCAGAAAGTGCTGGCCGGCACCCCGCTCGGAAAGGTGGCACAGCCTTCGCACCTGAAGGCGGAACTGAAGATCGCCGAAACTCAGGTCAAGGATATCACGATCGGGCAGCCGGCGGTGATCGATACGCGTCTGGCCGGAGGCGGCTCGAACGGATTGATCGAAGGGCGGGTCTCGCGCATCGATCCATCCATTTTGAACGGCACGGTGACGGTAGACGTGGCGCTCAAGGGCGAGTTGCCGCAGGGTGCGCGGCCGGATTTGAGCGTGGATGGCACCATTCAGCTCGAGAAGCTGGACGATGTAGTGTTCGTGGGGCGGCCGGTGT
>CAZZHN010000011.1:37898-43483 GCA_964654065.1 uncultured Solibacteraceae bacterium | reverse complement strand
TCGTAGCCTCATAATCCGCCGAACAGCCCAATCAGGCATGGACAAGATCACGCGATAACCGGCGAGTTTCATCAGCTCGCTGAGCACATACCAGCGGTCATCCGGGCGACTCCACCAGCCATCACGTACCAAGGAGTCGAGACGAGGCGGGACAGCGCAGTAAAGGAATTTGACTGGCAAATCGTGAAAGACCTTAGAGAATGTGAAAGCGGTCCGGCGTAGATGAATCTCGGTGCTGATGATCATCACCTTGCGCGCATTCTCTTGTTGCAAGAGTTGCCGCAGTCCCAGTGCTTCCCCGTAAGTGTTCCACCTCTGAAAGTTCACCTTCTCGATGCGAACGCCCGAAGAATCCACTCTTACGAGAAAGTGCCGTTCGTCCGGCTGAGTTCTGTCGCGGAGTGCGATCAATTCCTGGAAGCCTTCCAGATCAAGTCTGGACATCTTGCTGACTTCGAAGCGCCCAACACTGAGCAGTAGTTTCGGTGCGATGCCAGTTCGGAAGAGTTCCAGCCCGTATTGCTTCCGCTCCATTCGGCCAGCCATGACAAAGATCAGGTCGGCCGATCCCACCACATCGTTACGCGTCAGGCGCTGATAGAGCCTGTTCAGCCAAGACTGCCAGAAAGGAGTGTTCTTTTCGGTGTCGCGTTTGGCCACTGATGTTTGTTTTTCCGCGGAGGTTGGCCGTCGCTGCTGAACCGGAGTGCCCGCCGGCGTCTGCTTTTTGGCCGTCCTATGGGACTGGTTAGCCTTCGATGAGCTAGAACGGGTTGACCTGGGGAAGATGAATCCTCAGCTTTTGGCAAATGTACAGGACTAGGATGGCGCCCAGTGTTGAAAAAATGAGGCCGGCGGGATGATATCGCTCGTTTGTCGGGCGCGAAAACATGTGGGTAATGCCGCCGCCGATGATCGATCCCACGATTCCGAGCACGATCGTCCAGAAAGTCGTTTCGTGCACGTGCATCACGGATTTGCCAATAACCCCCGCGATTAGCCCGATGAGCACATACCAGACTAAGTGGAACATACTTTTTCCTCCCGAAAGGTTGCCTTCAGCCGGAATCTCCATTCTTGGACTCCCGGTCGCCGTTGAGTATACACCCAGCCGCCATCTGTTGATCAGCAGAATTGCTTTTTTCGCGGGAGCCCCGATTCCACGGGAGCAGATGCGCGGTCTCCTCCGGCGTTGTGGCGGTATACACGCTCCCATGCCGGTTTTCACTGAAGGGAGACTCTTGGATTACGCCCGGCCGAACAACCGCGCGGCATCCAGCGGTTGGATTCCTGCCGAGATGATGTCGGCGCTAGCGCCACATAAATGTGTGTCACACTTGTCGATGTGGCAACCCGCAACATAACGTTCAGTTTCCCTGCGGATCTCATCAAGCAGGCCAAGCTCTTCGCTGCCGAACGCGACATGACCATCAACACCCTGGTGCGGGAGCTGCTCGAGGAAGCGATAACCAGCGAGGGGCGGGCACGCGCTGCAGCCGACCGGTTGCTTGCTCTCGCTGATCAAGGGCCATACTTCACAACGGATCCTGGATCGTTGCGGCGCGAACAATTGCATGAACGACGCTAAAGCCTTCTTTGACACCCCGGTGTTGCTCCACATGTACGGCGGCGATGCAAGCAAGCAGTCCCGCGCCAAGCGGCTCTTTCGACAGTACGCCTACACCGGCCGTATGCTACTGAGCACTCAGGTAGTTGAGGAATTCTATGCAGCCGGCTCGCGCGAGCTCGCCATGCCCCAGCGCGAGTTGCAGGACGCCACTGCCGCTCTGTTGGATTGTCCGCTCATAGTGGTGAGCCTGTTCCACATCAAGGCGGCCCTTCAAAATGAAGAGCGCTACAAGATACCCTTCTGGGACGCGCTCATTCTAGCCGCGGCGAAATCTGGAGGCGCCGCGATCCTGTACAGCGAGGCCTTGCAAGACGGGCAAAAATACGGAACGGTCTTGGTACGCAACCCCTTCCGGTCGCGCCAGGTCGAAGCCAAGCCACAAGGGAGTTCGTCGAGCCCCCTGTGACCAGCGCAACCGATCAAGTCGCTCAATGAACGCGAACGACGAAGCTATTATTTCCTGACCAGATGATTGCGAAACTCCAGGTCGGCGCCTGGTACGCTGTCGCCGCTTTTGATCGCCTTCTTCACGTCAGCCACTCGCACTTTGAGATTATGCTTGTTCAGCTTCCCGATCACGGTCTCGTCACGTCGTACGAGGCTTGCCCAAACTGGGGCCGGCATTTCCACGCAGGCCGTTTTGTATTCCGCCGGCACGATGCCTTCATCGGTGAGGATCACGGCATCGGAAGACCGCAACGCCAACGTGTTGGTGCTTCCCTCCAGTTTCCGCGGTCCGCGTCTTGGCTCCGGGAGCTGTTCTAACACTTCGATGCAGTAAACTTCCAGGCGTTCCAGGGCCCGTTCAAAGGTCTGCTTGCGGGCATGTAGCCGCTGGATCTCATCAGCAGCCATTTGCGCCTGGTCCTCGAGGTGCGCCAGCATCCAGGCCACACTATCAACCTTGACCGGTAACTGTTCCAAGTAGGCGTGGATCGCCCTCTCGCATTCCGCTCGCTCCGGCGTTTCGGGATCAGTCAGGTCGACCGATTCCAGATTGGCCAAGAGGTCTTCGGACAGTGAATACAAAGTCATCTCAGCGACGCTCATATGGCCTCTCCTTCTGTGGTCAGAAAGTGCTCGTATGACGCGGTGCACAGCTCTTCCGCCTGCATTCCGCTGGCCCGTTGTTCGATCAAGTGCGCCTGCAGCTTCTGGTAGCATTCCCACGCGGTGTTTGCAGATCTAAACTGATTGGCGCGCTCCACGCCGTGGGCAGCTAGCTCGCGAGCGTACAGCTCAGGCGGAAGTGCCGTTTCGAACCTGGCGAATTCCCTCACCATGCCTCCAAAGTTTGTCCAGGGTTTCCTGGGCGCATCCGATTTTGGGAGATCGGGGAGCTTAACACCGGCCAGCCATTCGATGTACGGCTCAAAGTACTTCGCCGCGGGTTTGGGAGAGACTCGGAGCTTCTCCTCCGCGTAAGCGCTGCACCTGGTCTTGTCCACCAGCAAGGTATTCTCGTCGTCCATGCAACAGACCAGATCGAACTCGTACTCCAGACCGTCGCGCTGCACAGGAGCCAGCCCGATCTTGACTCGACGCTTCTTACCATCTTGCCCGATCTGTTCTTCATAGTCGGTCTTGGTTCGCATGGTCACGATCACGTGGCAGGGAGACGCGATGAAACGATCCACCATAGTGCGTTCGTGGGGACGGAAGTACTTCCACCCTTCGAATTGATCCCGTGTCCGTCTCTTGATGTTATCGACGAATTCCAGGGCCCCGTCTTTGCCCATCCAGAAGTGAGATAGCGAGTCGATGCAGAACACGGCGTAACCGTTCTGCTCAGCAAAGGTCAACTGTTGGAGCAGGTAATCAACGGTGTAGCTGGTGGGTTCATCCACGTCGAATTCGAACAAATCGGCATACTTCGACAAGCTGCCGTGTTCGGTGTCAACGCAGGCGATTTTCCCGGTGGGGCCCGCCAGTGCGCGGGCCAAGGTGAGCATGGTATAGCTCTTGCCGCCGCCCGATACGCCTATAAAGGCGACCCGGGCTTTGGCTCCGAACTTCACGGCCCTATGAAAACCGCCGAGACGATTGCCACTCTGCGGCACATTCTGGATCGTAGCTGTTGCGCCGCTTCGCGCTTTTGTGGACTCCGCGTCATTGGCGAAGGTGATATTATGCGACTGCTCATGCCTTCCACCATTTTCATTGGTGTGCGATGGTTGAGACGAAGGCGCGGCAGCTTGGATTGACAGGCCCGGCTGCTGCGCCTTGCGCGCTTCGTTTAGTTCCACAGATGCGCGGAGTTGTTTCAAGAGTTCGCCTCCTTCGACCTCAGTTTCGGGCTCGCTAGGCGGCTGAATGACTGCGTTCCTTCCGTTCCTGCTCATCTTTCTCTCCTGTTGAAATTCAAATCGTTCGTTTAGCTGAACAACTAGCTTTGGAACGTCGATGCCGTGGATTTCTGCGAACTTCACCGGCCCCAGCTTGTGGAGAGCCTGGTTGCCGGTCCTGTGGTGTTTCCGACATAGGGGGATCACCGACCGATCAGACGCCTTCTGTCCGATGCCATGAGGTCCCGTGTGACTTGCTTCGATGCCAAATGTCCGGCCGCATACCGAGCAAGCGTAGCCGCGGACGAATCGCAAATACTCCGGGTTGCGTTCCGGTGGCGAGGGACGATAGGTCGTTTTGGCAGCTACTTCATAGGCGCGCATCTCAGCTCCCTCCGTGTGGCATCGAGTCCGGCGTACTCGAGCCTCCGTACCCCCGATCCGCCCCTAGTTCGAGCGCAAGACAGCGGCGAAGTGCGCTAACGTCGAGCCAAACTCTGTACTCAGCGGACGAAATCTCACGGGAAGGCCGGCTTTTGAGGACCGCATCGCATCGGTTCTGATAGGAACTGTCCATAATCTCATTCTATATTCTTAACAACCGATTGTCAAGTATTAAATTGAGAGAGTCTGTGTGTGGCGGCAGTGCTTGTCTTGCGCTCGAAAAGTTCGTAAAATGGCAAATATATGGCGAAGAAGCTCGCAGCAGCGGTGGAGATGGGTAAACGACGCATGCAGCAACTTACTGCTGAACAGCGACGCGATTTTGCGAGTGCTGGTGGAACGATTGGTGGTAAGGTTCGCGCCCAGAGACTTAGTCCGGAAAGGCGAAAGGAGATTGCGCGCAAGGCAGTTGCAGCGCGGTGGGCAAAGAGAGCGAGCTCAGGATCAGGCTCGGAACAGAAAAGCCTCTTCTAGAATAGTGCCGAAGTTCCCCAGCGGACGCAGGCAGGTGGTCCGTCCACCATACAAGGCGCGGCAGCAGCCCGATCTCTTATGGCATACTAAACAATGTATTTCGGGACCGAAGAATGAAGTCCTGGCAGGCAGACCGTTTGATGACCGCCAGTTTTCCTCAACTTTACAGAGCCGAGGTTCTGAGGGCCCTGGAGACGATTGACCTGAGCAAGGTCAGCCAGGCGATCGAACTTTTCAAAGAGGCGCGCCTAGAGGGCAGGAAGATCTTCGTCTGTGGAAACGGAGGTAGCGCCTCCACCGCCTCGCATTTCGTTTGCGACATGGTCAAAGGCGCCAGCTTTAACCGGCCAAGCCGCTTCCGCATCATGGCGCTGACCGATTCGTTGCCCACCATCACGGCATACTCCAACGACGTGAGCTACGAGTGCATCTTCGCAGAGCAATTGAAGAACTTTGCCGAGCCGAACGATCTGGTCATGGCAATCAGCGGCTCAGGGAATTCGCCCAACGTACTCCGGGCAATCGAATACGGCAACTCCATTGGTTGCCGCACCATCGCTCTCACGGGGCGTGATGGTGGCAAGCTTGGGGCACTCGCTCAGCTGAACATTCAGGTGTCTCATCCTCATATGGGCAACATTGAGGATGGGCACATGGTTGTGACGCACATGATCTGCTACTACTTCATGGATTCCCAGAAGTCGACTGGGATTCCCGATTGAATGCGGCAACGCAATCGAGGTCTGGGATCG
>CAZZHN010000011.1:0-37888 GCA_964654065.1 uncultured Solibacteraceae bacterium | reverse complement strand
ATCGGCGAGGACCTCTGCGGCAACGTCCTGCCGTATCGGATCACGAGATTGAACTTTGGCATTGTGATTTTGACGCCGACCAGTCCCCTGTCGCGACAACAGCCGGGTGGTCTATGCGCCGGCTGCCGTAACACGTGCCCCGATTCGCGACTGGTTGGGGCCACGCCCGGCTTTGAGGCCTGCGTCTGTTCCTGAGCTTGCTGGCCGGCCTTTTCGAGGTATCCTCGCGAGTGACAACTTTTCGAGATGAAGGACTACGTCGTCAAGGCGGGCCCGTTCCGCGCGTAATTCTCCAATGATCTTGTCAATATCCATGGTTCCCCTCTTGTGTACGTGGAGCGGGGCCCTCAAGTCCCGAGACGGTTTGCCACGATTCGCCCAAACCGTAACAAGCCCAGACTGCGACGGCCACCAAAGTACCCGATCTAGAAAACATTATTTATGAAATGACTCGTGCACACAAGAGGAACTTACCGGACCCTGAAGAAGTCCCGATGTTAACGTCAAATCCGCGGGGGACACCCTGACTTTGGTCTCAAGCAAGTGCATCGTGGAACCACCGGCCACCAGTACTGCCGGGACTGGCGTTCGAAATCTGCGGTAGACACTGGACGGAGATAGCCGATCTCGACGTCGGCCTCGGTTAGCCGCGGAGACGCGAACGATAAGTGGCTCTCGGATGGAACGGTGCCCAGGACGGCTCGAGAGACCCTGTTGAACTAGATCAAGAACTCATTTCTTCTTCTTCCGAAATGCGAAAGCGAGGCCTACGAAACCCACGACGGTGGCCGCTAGCCCGATCGCCGAGGGCTCGGGCACGGGAGGGGGACCATGGCCCGCTCCGCAAAACGCAGGGACCGTCATCCACAAACCCAGAATGAGTGCGATGGAAAGCTGTTTCATGCGGCAATTCTAGTGGCGCATCGGGCCATTGTCAATTGAATTATGGACGTGCTATTACTTTGGATCGTACTGCGAAGCTACCAACGGTACCGCACTTAGAGGAAGTGTTAGCTTAAGCCACGCGCGACTTTCTACGTGCGGTTCAACACAGTAAATTCCAGTTGCTGGTGCACTCTCCGAATTGGCGGGTAACCCACCGAAACAAGCAACTACGAGCGGCTCAGATGAGGAAGCGTGCCGACCGGAAGGCTCGTTAAGACCGCCTAAACTGAAGCCCGAGAATACGTCTGAGTTAGAGAAAAAAGCCCCGTGCCTGGGTGACACGGGGCTTAAGTGTGCTGCGCTCTGTCTTCGGAGGGAACAGAGTTAGCAGAGTAGCCGGAGCATACCACTCATCCTTGATCAAAAGCAACGACAAAAGAGCACGCGAGAAACTCCCTTTGGCTGGTGGTTCGGGCGCGCAATGTGTCGGAATTCGCGACAAGTTCTACGCGACAAGTTCTATGAGAAACCGCTTTGGCCGCAGGGTTGAGAACTTCCCACGAGTCCGGTGTGCAATTTTGAACAGACGACACAAGATTAACTTGTTAGCGTAGAGTCGCACTACTGAGTCGACAAACGGACGGACTGAGCCATAGGATTAGTTCGCATGCCGGAACGGCTAATGAGTTTGTACGCCTAATTCCAGGTCGATTTGTTCGAGCCCTACAGGCTTGGCATCGCACGCTCACGTCGGAGTTGGCGGATCGATCCGGGTGGTGCAAGTTGATTCGAGAAGACACCGACAAATCGAACGGTGGCGGAAGCCATTCCTCCGTCGATTTCCCGGACCTCCGCTCTTCCGCGGCGCATCAGTCCGTCATCCTCGTGGCGGATGATGAGGTGCTAATCCGTAATCTAGTCACTTTGCTCTTACAACAAGATGGGCACTTGGTTCTCTCTGCCGCCAATGGCCACGAGGGGCTGGAGCTTTCACGTCAGTACCCCGGTTCAATAGAGCTAGTGATTACGGACGCGCAGATGCCGCGGATGAACGGCGCGGACCTGTGTGCTCACCTGCTCGAAGAGCGGCCAGGGATCAAGGTGTTGGTGATGTCAGGCGCAGACATGGGCGAAATCATCAGTCGAAATGTCAATTTGCCCTTCTTGCCAAAGCCGTTCGACGGAAAGACTCTTCTGGCGAGAGTTCGAGCGATCTTGGCCGCTCCAGTTCAGGCGCCGATGAATGTCGCGGGAATCGTTGCGGAGCTTCGCTTGGAGCGGGACGAAATCGAACGGTCCATACTCAAACTGGAGCGTTTTGATCAGCCGGGTACGAGGGAAAAAGGAGCTGGGCCACAGTCCGCGACCGCGACTAAGGTGGTGAAGAGACCGGACGATCGTTCTTGATCCGATGGGCCGGCGTCGGGTCGACGGACACTTCCAGCCAGTCCCTGCCTTCCGCGCTGTCTGCTGCGGAGAGGCGCACCACTCCACGCCGACGCTTCATATCCCCGAATCAGCGTATTCGCTGAGCGACCGCTAAGTTTCGATCTCATGGCGCGGATCTGGGTCCGGCGGTGCCTGGTGGCCTCAGGTCACAGATTTTGGAAGCTCACCGAAGAGCCGCATCACGCCGGCGGCCATGAGCAATATGAGGGTATCCGTGATTTCGGCTGATCTCCCTGGGATATAAACCTGCACCAGCCGAAGGCCGAGCACCAACGCGGCCCCAGCGAGAGTGGCGAGACCCCAGGGCCAACCGGCCCTCACAGCAAGCCAGACCAAAGTGCCGTAGCTGAATGCCTTTTCTAGGAACGATTGCGTATTAGCGGCCAGCGAGCCCTGCAGAAAGCCGCGGAACGGCACCCATCCGAACGGCCGGGCTGAGGCACTGAAACGGAACGGCTCCAACGCCTGTAAGGCAATCGTGCTGGTGAACAGGATCGCGATCACGCCCACACGCCCACGCAGCCGGTAAATGAATCCTGTCCAGATCGCGGCCGCGAGGGCTCCGCCTGCCAGCTCCGCGGGAGAGAGAATGATCTCCCCAATGACGATCCGCGCCAGCCACACGGCCGGAACCAGCAGAGCCAAAATCCATCGGTGGAAAGGGCTCTCGAAAAGCGCCTCGAGCAGTAGGGCTACCGCGAGCCAGATGACTGTATGCCGGTACAAATCCAGCAGCGGAAGTGACTGCACACGCAACACCGGCCGGACGGCATGCCAATACTTGTGCAAATCGATGACCGGCACGTACGGGAACAGTCGGTATCCCAACCAGCACAACACGAGCAGCGCCACAAAAGGCCGTTTGCGCGTACCTTCGATGGCTGTCAGATTGAACCTCCGGTAGAACAGCACACCCGCGACTGCCCCGATCGCCGCACCCAGGGTGTTCGAGTAGACGTCCGAGAGCGCGGTCTCGCGGCTGTCATCGTAGAACTGCAGAAGTTCGATCCCCGCCGACAGCAGCACACATCCGGCTGTCACTAGAACGATGCGGGATAACCCCGGCGGGCGTCGCAAGGATTGCATGACGAAGAAGCCGAGCGGCATAAAGAGCAGGATATTGGCGAGGATGTCGCCGCGGTTGCTCAGCGTACGATACGTCGACAACAGTGCATGGACCGGCCCAGAGGCGTAGCGTCCGGCATGAAATTCAAATGGGTACAACGTGCCGTACAGGATCAGCGCAAGGACCGTCAGAGTAATAATCGCGTATGGCGAGCGAATCCAGGGTTGATGGGGTGGTTCCAAGGGCCTATTCTATCGGTATTGTTCCAAGTTGCGGCCCTACACCCAGACCGCCTTCCCGTCTGCGAACCGCATCCTGGACACAGGGGCAAGGATAGATCTGGTGCCGTGCGCGATTCACCAAGGGCTCGGTCTGCGGCCCGATCAACCTGTTGATATTCATTTAGCAATGTGCTAAACTGAATTGGCAGAGTGCTAAATGAAACTCGACGATACCATCTTCAGCGCAGCTCAGATTGCCGAGCTGGCGCAGACTGACATCCTCAACGTCCATACCTGGACCTCCCGCGGGTTTTGCAATCCCTACCACGCCAGCCGGCGCGTCAGGCGTGGGCCGGGGCGCCCGCGCTCGTATTCGTTGCGCGACGGGCTGCGTTTCTTTCTGATGGCGCGCCTGCACAAGCAGTACCGCACCCCGCTTCCGCAGGGTCTCCAGCTTTGCCAACTGGTATTCGGGGAGGAGAATTTTGATCCTGACCACGCTGCCTTTTTAGTGATGAGGGAAAGCACATCCGAGGTGATCGATACAGAATGGTGCGAAGACTTAACGTCGGTGGGCAAGCGATTGGCCCTCGAGCCACTGGTCACGGTGATCAACGTGAAACGAATCCTCGAAACCGTACGGGCGCGACAACTGCTCGGTGCTGGCTCGTGAGCCGATATCTAGGAGTTTCTGATCAGCGGTTTTGACGGAGGTTTTTGTGACGAACGACCTGGAAACATCACTGGACCTAGAGGCCCCGGATCTTGATCAACTAGATGGTGCGGTGCAGGAACAGCATGCAGCACCCGTCCAGAACTCCGAACCGCCACTCTCTCGCTACGAATCCCGGCGCTTGAAGCTTACGGCCAGAGGCGCTATTCAAGACCGCGCCGCCCAGCTGGTAGCAGAGGATGAGCTCTCCGACAGCCAAATCGGGCGGTTGTGTGGGATCGACCGGCGAACCCTGACCCGATGGAAGAAACGGCTGCAGTTCCAAGAGGAAATCGAAAAGATCCGCACGGTTTGGAAGCAAGAACTTGAGGGGAACAGTGTCTCCGCGCGACTGGAACACTTGGCATTACTCGACTGGAGTTGGAAGGCTATGCTGGAGTTCGTCGAGCACCGCGCCCGGAGTCCTGAAATGCAAAACGTCCCCGGCGGCAAGACCGGCCTCTTGTACAGTCGGCAAAAATCCTTCGTCAGTTCTGGCGAGGTCCATATCCTGAAGGACTATTACCTGGATGTCAAGCTGCTCAAGGCATTGCGCAGACTTGAAGTCCGGGCGGCCAAACAGTCGGGGCAGTGGGGCCGACCGTTATCAGCCCAGCCGGGGTTACGGCTCCCGCCGCCGCATATCAGTGGCACTGCCTTGAGCGGAAAACGGGAACAGGCAGCCAATCTCGCGGCCAGGGATCAGTTGCCCGACGCCGAGATTGCGGCCGGCTGTCTCATCAATCGCCGAACGCTCTCACGTTGGAGAAGGGAACCAGAGTTTCAGGCGCGGATCCAGGAGTGTCGTGAACGGCTGGACGAAGCCTGCGAGTTCGGAATCGGTGATAAACTCCAGCGCCTGATAGCTCTGGACAAACGCTGGCGCGACCTCAACCAAATTGTCTTGGAGCGCAGTGCGAGTTTTCGGAAGCAGGAAGAGCCGGGCGGCACCACCGGAATCCAGTGCCAGCGCCAGAAAGTGCTGCGTCTCAGCGACGGCGACAGAGTTACCTATTCGGAATTTCCGTTCGATTATGCGCTCCTCCGAGAGTTGTTGTCTCACGAGATGCAGGCGGCCAAGGAACTTGGGCAAGTGCGGGTCAAGCGTAGGAAGCGACGCCGGGCCCGGAGCAGTTTCTTGGCCCAGTTTTGGCTTGAAATCCTCAAGTTGCGCGAGCCGGAGCCAGCTCCGCCCTGCAACGACATTCGCATACCCTTGCATACCCTGGAACACCCTGCCGAATCAGCACCAAACCCCACATAGAGCATACGCCAGGCGTAGGTCTGGGGACATTCTGGGACATTTTGGCGCCACTCCATGGGCTTAGCCGAGGATCGAGGTGACGCCCATGTCAGGATACACATAAATATGTGTAAAGTTCCGCATGCGAGGCTACCGGAACAAAGTTCTTTGGGCTCGACGATCCCCCAAAACTCAGATCGAATTCCCGAACACTTGCCTTATGTGCCGAAAGCCGAATCTACCCCAGAAATCTCCCACCACTCTGAAACACGTGTGACAGGAATGCCAGAACAATATAAGCGATTTTGATTGTGATGGTTAGAGACATTGATCGCCGCTTCACCCGGGAACCCATAAGAGATTCTGATCCCACCGATAGGCTGGCCGATTTGGCCCTTAGTTTGCCACTGATTGTCACCACGGATTTGTACCGGTTCTTCGTAACGGGAGGAGAGTCATAAATGGGCAAACGGAATCTCATGTTCATAGCCGGGTTTCTAACCCTGGCGGCCGCCATCGGGTGGGGACAGGACACCAGCGATCCGCTCAGCGCATTCTGTTACGGCACAAGTTCCTGCACAAGCAACGGTACGGTAACGCCGGTGAACCAAGTCACGCCGCAATTCGGCTTCACTTCGACGCTTCCGCACACAGAGGACTTTTTGATCGAAGTCCTGATTCCGGACAACTACACCGACCAGAGCTTCACCATCACCGGTACGCAGGGTGGCCCGACGAACACCAGTTCGATTTCACAAAGCACGACTCGCATACCTGGGGATTGGAACAGCGGCTTTCTAACGGCCTTTCTCGGTTATCCGACGATTCCGGTCGACCGCCTCGACCTGTGGTTGCCGACCACGCAAGCCGATGATCCGGGTGCCAACGGGTATTTTGTGGAGCAGGCTGACTTGGGCATCACGGATATCCGAATTGCATTGAATTCGGGCCTTGGTCCTCAGCTGAATATCGGCACCCTCCCCGTAGGCACGATCGTGGCGGCATTCTTGGCGGACGGTTCAGGAGGTTACGAAAGCACCCTTCCAGCCGGGGCGTTATATGCCACTCCCGAACCTACCTCAATCATCCTGTTCGGTTCCGTGTCTCTCTTTGCGCTGATTGGCGCTAGGAAAGTTCAGAAGCGCCGGTAGAACGCCTCAGTTCACTAGCACTCGCAACATCGACGACGGGCCCAAAACGGCCCGTCGTTTGCTATTGCAGCCCCGAAAAATGAAGTCGGCACTCTTCCCTGTTTTGATCGCGTGTTTTGCGGTGGCAGGATGCAACCGGACTCCCCAGGAGCAGGAAGCGCGATACCTTCGCAAGGGCCATGAGTTCATGGTGCGGAAGGACTATGCCCGGGCCCTGCTACAGTTCAACAACGCCGTGCGACTTTCGCCTCAGGATGCAGAGGCGGAGTACGAGTTGGGTTTGGCGTACCTCGCGGACGGCAACGTGAACGCCGGCGTGGCTGCAGTCCTGCGGGCCACGCGACTGGATCCCCAGCATGTGGCGGCTCGAGTCAAACTGGCCGAGCTGATGGCGCGGAGCGGTGATCCAGGTCTGGCGAAGGAAAGCCAGAAGCAGATGCAGGAACTGCTCGCGGCATCTCCCGGCAACATCGATGCCCTGAACACTTTGGCGCGCGCGGAGCTCCAACTGGGAGAATCCGAGGACGCCGAACGTCACTTGCAGGAGGCGCTGGGCAAACTGCCGAACAACATATCTTCGACCGCTGGGCTCGCACTGATTTATTTGATGCGACACGACACGAAACACGCAGAGGAGGCCCTAAAGCAAGCGGTTGCAGCGGCCCCGCAATCGGCCGACGCCGCCGTCTCCTTGGCGGAGTTTTACGTTCTGACGGGCCGCTGGGCGGAAGCGGAAGCAGGATTCCATAAGGCCCTCAGTCTCAGTCCTGGCGACGCGCCAACGTTGTTGGCTCTTGGCGCGGTTGAATTGCGGCTGGGGCAAAAAGATCAGGCCCAAGACACCTATCGGAAGCTGTCGGCATTGCCGGGCGAGCGATATCGGCACGCCTACGCAGCCTACCTCTTTGACGACGGACAAAGGGAGGCCGGTATAAAGGAGTTTGAGAAGCTGGCTGCGAACGCACCCGGAGACCGCGCCGCCCGAGGCCGCCTGGTAGCGGCCTATCTGCTGGATGGCCGGGTGCCCCAGGCGGAAAGAGTCCTCGGCGCCGCCCTCAAGGACAACCCGAATGACGTTGATGCCCGGTTGCAGCGCAGTCAAATCCTCTTGCGGTCGCGAAGGGACCAGGAGGCGGAGGCAGACCTGGTACAGGTGACACACTTCAAGCCGGATTCCGCTGAAGCCCATTACCTGCTAGCCCAAATCTACGGCTCGAGGGGCGACCGGCCTCGACAGACCGCAGAGTTAAGCGCTGCGCTGCGTTACAATCCCGGCCTTCAGCCCGCGCGCGTCACCTTGGCACAACTGATGACGCTCTCAAACTCCCCAGACGCGGCCCTCGAGGTTCTGAACGCTGCGCCCGAGAGGCAAAAGCAGACCCTGGCCATGCTGCTGCAGCGTAACATGGCCAATTATGTCTCGGGTGACAAGCAGGCATTCCGGGAAGGCGTGGCGAGGGCGTTGCAATTGGCAAGGTCGACGGATGTTTTGCTCCAGGATGCCGTGGTCAAACTGATGGATCGGAATTACGCCGGCGCCCGGGCATCCATTGACGAGGCGCTCGCTCAAACTCCCGACGATCTCCGCGCGCTCCGCGCCAAGGCGTTCAGCTATACGGCACAGAATCAGCCTTCGGAGGCGGAGCGTTTCCTGACCGCGTACGGCGCTCAGTCCAAGTCGGCTGCGGTGCAGGAGTATGTGGGCGAATGGCTGTGGTCGGCCGGGAAACACGACCAGGCCAGGGCGGCGTTCGCTCGAGCCAAGGCAATCGATCCCCGATTTCTGGCGGCCTATCTGGCACTGGCGGAGGTGGACGTCGCCGAAGGGAACCTGGACCAGGCACGTGCCTCACTCACGCAGGTGCAGGCATTGGATTCCCGCAACTTCCCCGGACAACTTTTGTTTGCGCGGCTTGAATCCAAAGCGGGCCGCTATCCCGCCGCAGTCGATCACTACCGGATAGCTCTTGAACTACAGCCTCGCGATTTCGTCGTGATGAACAATCTCGCATATTTGCTGGCGGACAAGGCCGGTCAACTCGATGAAGCCCTGCCTCTTGCCCAGCATGCCGTGGAGCTTGCCCCGGAGAGCGCCGACAACCAGGGAACGTTGGGTTGGATTCTGTATCGCAAAGGGTTTTATCAGGAAGCCGGGCGCTGCTTGCAGTACGCCGTCAGCCGGGACGGCGATGGAAAGCAAATGAACGCCGTCATTCGCAAGTATCACCTGGCAATGACGTACATGAAGCTCGGCGATCGCACGCAGGGCAGAGCACTCTTGCTTGCCGCTTTGCAGCAGAACCCCAGTCTCCCGGAAGCGGCGATGGCTCAGTCCATTCTTCGGGAAAACAATCTCCGATAGGATCTGAACGCTAACCAATGGCAGTCTTGCCGGTGCCGGGCGGGAGCACTATGCTCCTGGAGATGAACGACCTCAATCTCATGATAAGGTTTAGGCTAACTGGCCAGGACGAGTTTCAGATGAAAGGGGCGTCCAGAATGAAGATGGATGGTCGCGGTGGGCTAATCCTGTACGACGCTCAAAGCGGTAAAGCCGAGAGGATTGAAATCGGTCAGCTGCAATCCTTCATCCTGCAGCCTGCAAATTGCAGCACTTCAGCCCGGCCCAATTAGGCCGGAATCTCGCCCCAGTTCGACTTCCCAACTCTCCGCACTCTTTGCCACGCTTCGGGATGGCTCTCCTTTATCTTATTGATAAAACATGCTGTTAGCTCTGGCCCCCGATGTGCCTTTAAGCTCCCTCTAGAGGAATCATGTTGGAGCGGCGCATCGATGATGCCATACTGACCCTGGTTTGCCTGATCTATTCCTTCGCGGTCTTCCTGCTGAAGCGCCGTCGGGCCTAGAGTCTGATCGGATGCTCAACGCTTTAACCATCGACGTCGAAGAGTACTTTCATCCGACGGAAGTGCAGAACTCGGTTGGCGTTGACCGCTGGAGTTCGCTCCCCTCCCGGGTGGAGGACCAGGTTCTTCGAATCCTCGAACTTCTGGACTCGAAGAACACCAAAGCGACGTTCTTCATCTTGGGATGGGTTGCCGAACGCCAGCCTGGGACGGTTCGCTCCATTGTGGCGGCCGGCCATGAAATCGGGTGTCACAGCTACGCTCATCAGTTAGTGTATTCGCTGACTCCCAACGAATTCCGGGCCGACACCCGCCGGGCCGTCGCGACCATCCAGGATGCCTGTGGAGTTTCGCCAACGATATACCGCGCACCCAGTTATTCGATTACGGCCAACTCGCTTTGGGCACTAGAGATTCTTGCGGATGAAGGCTTTACGCAGGACTCCAGCATCTATCCAATCTCCCATGACCGCTATGGAATCCCAGGCTTCAACCGGCATTCGCATTTGATCCAGACCCCTTCGGGACCGATTCAAGAGGTCCCAATCGCAACCGTGAAAGTGTCGAAGGACAAGGTCATACCTGTCGGCGGCGGAGGGTATCTACGGCTGCTTCCCTACCGATACACTGCAGCCGGAATTCGCCGTTTGAATCGCGACGAGCGGCAGCCGGCTTGCATCTATTTTCATCCCTGGGAGATAGACCCCGGCCAGCCGCATATCGCCTCCGGTCTCATCGCGCGGTTGAGAACCTATGCGGGAGTGAAAGGGATGTATGGCAAGCTGGGGCGCCTGCTGACGGACTTTGAGTTCTCCACGCTGACCGGCGCCTTTGGTTCGTCGCACCGCACCGTGTCGGCACCCTCGAACTGAAATCGCCCGCCGTTCTACGGGCGGCTATCGTCGTAGGTGCAACTGCCCAAAGCTGCCCTTCCTTATTGAGAGAAACCGAATTTTCCAGCCAATCGCTTCAATATCGAAGAATTCCTGCGGCCGCGACCGTATCGCGCCAAGGTGGGGATGTTGGCGTCAACCCCGAACGACCCGGGTTGGTTGTTCTGCCAGTGTGGTACCTCAACCGGCCCCAACGTCGGCCCTGAGGCCTTATCAGGGGCGTAAGAAGTTGCCGCCGGTGGCGCTGTCACTCTCAGGTCGGTGAGATCGGGTATGAGAGCCAGGTTCATGGCTGCATCGCGGACGTGGTCCCCACGGACTGATTTACATATATCCCCGAAAGCCATCAGCAATGCAGAATCGCAAATGGAGTTGATCAGCCGCGGAATTCCTCCGGACCACCGCACAATGCCCTCAATCGCTTCCGGAGTAAATGGCGGCTCGCCCTCTCCGCCCGCCTTTGCCCACCGGCACTGAATATACGCTGCGATCTCGTCGGCGGTGAGTGGGTCGATGTACAGGCGCAAGGCAATCCGCTGCTTGAATTGACGCAAGTCGCGCCGATCAAGCAGATCATCCAGCTCACACTGGCCTAATAACACGATCTGGAGGAATTTGTCCGCCCCATACTCGTAGTTGCCCAGCAATCGGATCTCTTCAAGAACCTCAGCACTCAATTTGTGAGCTTCGTCGATTACCAGGATTGCGATTCGGTCATCGCGGTAGGCCTGCGTCAGGAACCCCTGCAGCGCCCAGAGCCGCTGTGCCTTGCTCGCGGGAATGTCAGTCATTCCAAAGTCCAGCATCAGTAGCTCAATGAACTCCGCCGGTGTGAGGGTCGGATTCAATAGAATGCTCGACAGAACTTTTTCGGCGGGCAGATGATTTAGAACGGAGCCGAGCAGAGTTGTTTTCCCCGTGCCTGCGTCGCCAGTCAGAACTACGAAACCCTTGCGGCCCAGAACCGCGTAGGTCAGCCCAGCGAGCGCGTCACGGTGGTTCGGCGACAGGAAGAGAAACGCCGGGTCTGGCGTCAAATTGAATGGCAGCTTGCGCAGCCCGAAGAACGCAGTATACATGTCCAGAAGCCGTGTGCCGCGCAGACAATTCTGCAACGGTTGCCATCGCGCTTTCTTGAGTTTAACGCGATCGACCACCGGCTGCACGAGAATCGCCGCATTGCCGGGCATCAGTCCGGGGTGATTCCCCTAGTACCATGGTAGAACCCTGATCGCGGGCATTCTCCCCCAAAAATACTAACTACTGTTCTATTATCGTCAGTGACTGCCGATTAGTTAACTGGAGGCATCCTTGCTTAAGTTATTGGCCTTGATCCTGCCTGCGGTGCTGCTGCCCGCTCAGTCGATTTTGCCGTTGGACGGCGGGTCGGAGTTGATTTCCCGGCACCACGCCTCACTTCGCCTCACCAAGACCACCAGCCTGCCAGCCGCCTCCACCGGTGCCCAGGATCTCGTGTTTCCCAGAATCATCTGCGGCACCGGGTGGAGCACGAAGCTCGTGCTGGTGAATGCCGGATCCGGTCCGGCGGATTTCCAACTGGCGTTCTCCACGGGCGACGGTCTGCCAAGCCAGTTCACCGTCACCACCCAGCCCGATATCGGTACCGTAGCCGCGTCCGGCCTCCAGGGAACTCTGGGGCCGAATTCCAGTCTGAACCTCTCGTTGGCGGGCGGTAATACGCAGCAGGAGGCGTGGGGGCTTTTGAGTGTGAGCGGCGGCCAGGGCATGATCGGCGGGTACGCGGTGATCCGCCATACCGCTTTAGGTGGCGTTTTCAGCTTCGAGACCACCATTCCGGTCAGCGCCATGCAGGACACCTCTCTGTATGTTCCGTTCGATAATTCGCTTGGTTTCCAGACTCAGCTGACGATCGTCAACCCCGCATCGAATCTGGCTGCACAGGTGGCGTTGGTCTACCGCAATCCGCTGGGTCAGATCATGTTGATCGATTCGGTGACGGTAAACGCCGGCCAGCAGATGACGATCGCTCTGCCCAACGAGTATCCCGACCTGGCGAATCAGTCGGGAACCATCGATCTGCAAGCGAACATCAACATCCTGTCCGCGGTTGCCCTTCGCTACAACGCTGCGTTCGGCACCGTCGCCGCGATTCCTGGCCAGAACTGACGCTCGCCTAGTAGTGAGCGGCCTCGACGGCGATAGTGACCGTGTTGCTGCTCACCGCGTTTCCATTGGAGTCGGTTAGCTGAACGGCGACCGCGATCGCATTGCCTGGGACCACGCTCGACGGCACCACCACGTCGATCTGAAACACCCCAGCCATACCCGGCACAGCTTCGATCTGGGCCGCCGTTGTGGACGTGCCGCCAATCGAAACCGTGACCTGCGGCGGATTGGCGGACAGGCCGTCTCCCGTGGCCAGAATCGAGATGGTGTCGCCTGGTTCGGCCGGCTGGCCATCGTTCAGGTAGCTGCGCGGCGTGGCCAGCAAAGAGGTGCCGGAAAGAGTCACCTCGCCCTGCCCCTGCCCGGAGCTGTCGCCGGAGAACAGCCCCAGCGTCGCTTGCTGATTGGCGCGAATGACGTTGGCTGCCGTGCCGTTGATTTGCGCGGAGATTTCCAACTCCCCGCCCGGCACCGCCGCCGGACAGACGAAGTCGACCCGGTTCGGTGATGCATAAAGTACGGGCACCAGGTTGCCATTGATACTCACCTGCGTTCCGGCGAGTTGCGTAGAGCCGCCGGTCGGATCCGAAGCAGGTTGCGTGCCCGACGCGAGCCAGCGGCCGATCAGGCTCGCCACCGAGCCGGGGCTGCAACTCATCGGGATCGGCTGGGTCCGGCTCTTGACCTTGGGAGCGATCGCCTGCGAGATCTGGCTCCCGGCGTTGCGGAGGTCGGTAATCGCCGGAAGGCCGTCATCTGCCTCGATCAATACCGAACCGCTGGAGGATACTCCGTTGGGATCGGTCGCTGTGAAGGTAACCTCGCGCTTCTCGATTGGGGAGGCCTGCCCCAGTTGATAGATGAGACCACTCGGCGCTTGCGGCGTCCAGGTGAAGGCGCCCGTTACGGAATTGAATTCGGCGCCGGCCGGCAGGTTGTCCGCCGCCAGCGTGAGGTGCAAACCACCCGGATCCACTGCCGAAAAGGTGAAGGCTACCGGCTTTCCGAATGCTGTGAACTCCCTCTCGGGCAGCGTGATGACCGGCGCCGTGGCGGGCGTCACCGTAACCGAACCGGATGCCGTGGTCTGTCCGAACTGCACGGAGATCGTAGAAGATTGCTGTTTGGCCAGAGGGTCGGTGAAGACTTCGAAGGCGACGTGCGCCTGCCCTGGCCGTGTGTTGAACGAGTCAGGAAGCGCCAGACTCGCATTCTCGCTGCTGACGGCCAGGCGGGCAATCTGCAGAACATTGGGTGTATTCAGCACAGCCGTGCACATGAAAGAGCTTCCGGCTGTCACCGTCTCCGGAGAGCACGACAAGCTGGTGGGCCGGATCCCGAGAATAGCAATGCTGGCCGACGTCAATGCCCCCTGCACGGACGCCGTGATCTGCACCTGAGCATCCTGATCCGACGAGATTACCGTCGCCGCAAACTGAGCCGATACATTTCCGGCCGCGACCGTGACCTGTGTCGGCACTTGCACCCGCGATGTGCTGGCCTGGAGGGAGACCGTCGTACCGCCCGCCGGAGCCGGCTGAGGCAGGACAATCATGCACGAGAGCGTGCCGGCGTTGTTCGGGTCCGGATAACAGGCGACCGACGAGATGTCGACTCGTGACGCCTGCAGGCTGATCGTGGCGCTCTGCGACGCGCTGCCCAAAGAGGCAGTTACGGTCGCGGTCTGAGCGTTCGACACACTGCCGGCTGTGGCGATAAAGGCTGCCGTGGTGGCGTTGGATGCGACGTTCACCGACGACTGAACTGTCAGCGCAGCCGCGCTGCTCGATAGGGTTACCGTCAGACCGCCGATGCCGGCCGCGCTGGACAGGGTGACCGTACAGGTCGAGTTCTGTCCGGAGCTGAGGCTCGTCGGGCTGCAGACCAGCGAGCTCAGCGACGTCGGCGGCGAAATTGTAATCGTCGCGCTCTGGGCGCTGCCGTTATAGGCCGCCGTCACCTGTGCCGTCTGGCTGCTGGTCACGCTGCCCGCCGTTGCAGTGAAGCTCGCCGAAGTGGCTCCCGCCGTCACGGTCACCGAAGCGGGTACCGTTAACGATGCCAGGTTGCTGGAAAGAGCTACCGTCTCTCCGCCAGACCCGGCGACACTGGAGAGAGTCACTGTACACGAGCTGGCCCCGCCCGAGGTAAGGCTCGAGGGATTGCAGGAGACCTGGCTCACGGTTCCGGGCGCCAGCAAAGACAAGGAGGCGGTTTGCGAGCCGCCATTGTAGGCCGCAGTCAGCACCGCGGTGAGATTGCTGGTAATGGTGCCCGCGACTCCCGTGAATATCGCCGAATTCGCGCCCGACGCCACATTGACCGATGCCGGAACGCTCAGCAGCGGCGTGCTGCTGGACAACGCCACCGTGGCTCCGCCCGATCCCGCGGCTTGCGCCAGCGTCACCGTGCAGTTCGTAACCCAACCCGGGTTCAGAGTCGCCGGGCTGCACGACAGGTTACTGATGGACGTCGGGGTGAGCAGCGAAATTGAAGCCGTTTGCGAGCTGCTGTTGTACGATGCCGTCACCGCGGCCGTTTGGGCGGTGGTGATGGTGCCTGCCGTGGCCGTGAAGTTCGCCGATGTCGCGCCCGACGCCACAGTTGCGGTGGGCGGCACCGTCAATGCCGCCAGGTTGCTGGAAAGCGAGACGGTGATTCCGCCCGTGCCGGCCGCCTGCGAAAGCGTCACGGTGCACGCTGCGATTCCGCCCGCGCTGAGACTGGAAGGATTGCACGAGACCAGGCTGACAGTCGTGGGTGCCACCAGCAGCACCGAGGACGTTTGCATGCTGCCGCTGTACGTGGCCGTCACCACCGCGGTCTGGCTGGTTGAAATCGCGCCCGCCGTAGCCGTAAAGCCGGCGGAACTGGAGCCGCTGGACACGGTTACCGATCCCGGGACGTTGAGAGCCGCGACGCTGCTGTTCAGAGTGACCGCCCCCCCGCCGGCGCCCGCCGCGGTTGACAGCGTGACGACGCAGGACGAAGCGCCGCCGGAACCGAGCGTCGCGGGAGTGCACACTAGCGATGCCAGAGCCGGAGGTGTGGAAACCAGGGTCAAAGATTGTGTCTGAGTACTGCTATTCAAGGACGCGGTGATTACCGCCGTCTGACCGGTGGTGATGGTGCCCGCCGTAGCCGTGAAGCCCGCTGAGGTTGCTCCCGACGCCACCGTTATCGCAGAGGGAACCGTCAATGCCGCCACGCTGCTCGACAGCTGAACGGTGATGCCGCCCGCGCCCGCGGCCTGCGACAACGTCACGGAGCAGGAAGACGCTCCGCCCGAACTGAGGGTGGTCGGATTGCACGACACCAGGCTTATGGCGGCCGGGGCGAGCAGCGAGATCGACGCAGTCTGAACGCTGCCGTTGTAGGAAGCCGTCACGACGGCCGTCTGACCTGTGGTGACAGTGCCGGCCGTGGCCGTGAAGCCCCCCGAGGTTGCCCCCGAAGCCACCGTTATCGCAGAGGGAACCGTCAATGCCGCCACGCTGCTCGTGAGCGTGACCGTGATGCCGCCCGTGCTCGCGGCCTGCGACAACGTGACGGAGCAGGAAGACGCTCCGCCCGAGCTGAGGCTGGTCGGGCTGCAGGATACCTGGCTCACCGTGGTGGACGCCGTCAGCGTAATCGACTCCGTCTGTGAGCTGCTGCTGTAGGACGCCGTCACCACCGCCGTCCGGCTGACGGTGATGGTGCCGGCCGTGGCCGTAAAGTTCGCCGAGGTGGCTCCGGATGCCACACGCACAGAGGCCGGAACCGTTAATTCGGCCGTGTTACTCGACAGCGCCACGGTGATGCCGCCCGTGCCGGCAGCCTGGGACAATGTCACGGAACAAGCCGAAGTTCCGTTCGAGGTGAGGCTGGTCGGGCTGCACGACACCTGGCTGACTGTCGTCGGCACCACCAGCGAAATCGACGCCTGCTGCGAACTGCTGCTGTAAGTAGCCGTCACGGTCGCCGTTTCATTGGTCGTGACGGTGCCCGCCGTGGCTGTGAAGTTCCCCGATGTAGCGCCCGACGCAACTGTTACCGTCGGCGGAACCGATAGTGCCGCCACGTTGCTGGACAGTGCAACCACGATGCCGCCCGTACCCGCGGCCTTCGATAATGTCACGGAACAAGCCGAGGTGCCACTCGAGGAGAGGGTGGTCGGATTGCACGACACCTGGCTGACTGTCGCCGACGCCACCAGCGAGATCGACGCCGTCTGAGTGCTGGCGTTCAACGTTCCGGTGATGACTCCCGTGAGGTTGCTGGAAATCGTGCCCGCAGTCGCCATGAAGCTTGCCGAGGCCGTTCCGCCTCCCACGATTACGGAGACAGGCACAGTGAGCTCGCCCGTGCTGCTGGAGAGGCTGACGCTGGCTCCGCTGGCAGATGCAGGCTGATTCAGCGATGCCGTGCAGTTTGACGTACCACCGCTGCTGAGCGTGGTGGGGTTGCAACTGATTCCCGCCAGCAGCGGCAGCGGGACTGTGACGGTCCCACCCGTTCCCGTCATGGGGATCGATGTGCCGCCCGCGGTCGAGCCGTCCACGTTCGAGATTCCGATCGCCGTGGTAGACGCCGAGTTTGTCATAGTGACCGTGATCACCGCCGCCACCCCGTTCTCCATTACCGCGTCGTTCAACCCGAACAGCAGGCATGTGATCGTGCCAGTGGTGGGGTTACAGCTGATCGATTTGCCTGCCGCAGTCGCGCTGGCGCCGGCGACCGCGCTGATGGATGCGATGTTGCTCGTGGAATAATTGAGTGTCCATTGGAGACCGGCCGGCTCACTTCCCGCCGGGGAATTCAGTGTCAGGCTCAGCGGCACGCTGCCCCCAGGGGCTGCGGTACTGGACGCTAAGGTCAGTGTGTCTTGGCCAAATGCCGCTCCATGCCCAAGGACGAGGGCAAGAGCAAGGAAGATGCTGCGGCTCAGAGGGCTCAGCAGCCTCTTCTCCAGGACTAGATTGCGCAACTGGTCAACCTCCAGAAAAAACCGCCAAATTCCACCCGGCTCAAGGTGTACTGGCGAACGCGGCTGCCTGTTGGCCGGCCAACTCTAAAGTATTTGCTAAGCCATTTGTTTTCAATGCTATCTTTGGGGGATGTCGATTGTTCTACGCTCCTTGCTGACCAAAGTTAGGGCGGGGAATTCGAGGAAATTAACTGCCACGGCAGGCAACCCTTTGCCTGGCGTAAGATTGACCCGTTGCGACGAACACGACCCCTCCGACAAAACCCGCAGATTGAACATGCCGGCTGGTTACGCCGACCAGCCCACCTTCGGAACACTTCGCGGCCAGACTGCTCCTTAAAAAGCTACGGGCAGGGACAGTTCGATGGCGGTCCGGTAGGATCGCGCATTGCAGCGTGACCAGTTGGTTTTCGCTGGAGCAGGCGACGCCAACTGCTGAAGGATCTAAATTGTCGAGCGTCCGCTGTTGCAACTGCAGGGCCAGTCATGATTGTTTGGGAACGCAGAGGTTCTTTCGATGAGGGTGCGCTCTCAGCCGCGTTTTACACGGCGGTCGATCCTTCGACCGAGAACTTTTTTCATGAAGTGCGCGGCACGTACCGCGACCAGCGGATCCAATGCTGTCTCCTGGGAGTCGCCAGCCAGGTTCCCGCCCTTGTGCGCCGTATAATGAGGAGACTCGCCGCTCCAACAACCCATGATCACGGCACGTGCGGCTCTTCTCATCGCGCTCTGTGCGCACCCATCGCTTTTCGCGGGGAATCCAGGCTGGCGGGTCGCTCCACCGCCGCCGGCTTCGTGGCAGCGCGACCGCCTGGCTGACCTCGCCGGCCGCCGCCGCGCCCTTGCTGCGCAGATCGGCGAGAAAAACGTCCTTGTCCTTTGGGCCGCCGAGCCGCGCAGCTACGCCGGCGACACGGACTGGCCCTATCGCCAGGAAAATAACTTCTACTACCTGACCGGCATATTCCAACCCGGCTGCATTTTTGTGCTGGTCCCTGGCGGCGCCACCATTCACGAGATTCTCTTCGTGCCGCCGTCCAACCCGGCTCAGGAGCGTTGGACCGGGCACTTGCTCACTCCGGACGACGCCCGCGCCATCTCCGGCGTTGACACGGTTTGGGATGCTCGCCGTTTCCCGGAATTCCTGGGCGCACTCTTTCCCGACGCCAAGCCGGCTCTGGATGCGCCGCCTGCCGAACCGCGGGGCCGTGGCTCCAGCCTGGGCCCGCCATCGCCTTTGTCCGTGGACATCGCGCAAGAGTTTGCCAGGACCATTCAGTACGCCGCCGCCGGCCAGGCCGGTCTGTACCTGATGGCGAAGGGCAGCGAGGCCGAGTTCCGCCGCGAGCGCGCTTTCGCCGCTAAGCTGGCTGCCTCCGGTTCCACCACCGCGCTGCAGGATCCCGCGCCCATCTTCAACCAGCTCCGGACCATCAAGTCGCCGCGCGAGGTCGACCTTTTGCAGCATGCCGTCGATATTACGACCGAGGCGTTCGAGCGTGTCTTCGCCGTGGCCGCCCCGGGAACGGCTGAATACGAAATTCAGGCGCAGTTCGAATTCACCTTCCTTCGGCGCAACGCCCATTGGGGCTATCCCTGCATCATTGGCTCGGGCGTCAACGCCACCACGCTGCATTACGAAACCAATCGAGACACCATTCGCGCCGGCGCGCTCCTGCTGATGGATAGCGCCGCGGAGTTCGATGGCTACAGCGCGGATGTCACACGCACCATTCCCGTCAGCGGCCGGTTCAATCAACGGCAGGCCGAGATTTACCGCCTGGTGTGGGCCGCGCAGCAGGCCGGCATCGCGCAGGCCAAACCGGGGCACCAGTCGTCCGGCAGCGATAGTTCCATCCACGGCGCCGCGGTCAAGGTCTTCAAGGATGGCCTGCTGCGCCTCGGACTCATTACGGACCCGAACAGCAGCCAGTACGCCGTCTGGTTCAACCACGGCATCAGCCACGGCATCGGCTTGAACGTGCACGATCCTGGCGCGCGTGAACTGGCGCCGGGCATGGTGGTCACCGTCGAACCCGGCCTCTATTTCCGCCCCGACGCGCTCGACAATCTGCCTCCAACGCCGGAAAACGAAAAGTTCATCGCCAGCGTGCGGCCCGCGTTCGAAAAATACAAGGGCATCGGCGTGCGCATCGAAGACGACGTGCTCATCACCCGCGGCGAACCCAAGGTGCTGTCGGCCGCCATCCCCTCTAAGCTCGAAGACGTGGAGGCCGCCATCTTGCGCCTGCACAAAGCTCTTAAGACGAGCCGCCTGCCCTGATCATGAACCCCACCGATCTCGCCAGCTACGCCGGTCTCACGGCCATGACGTTGATAACCCTAAACCTGCTGCTCGGCCTGCTGGTCACCACCAACTACCAGCCGCACCGCCAGTGGCCGCACCGGAAACTACCGGTGACGTTGTTCCGCGTGCATAACTGGACGGCCTACCTGGCAATGTCTTTCGCAGTGCTTCACCCGCTGCTTCTGTTGTTGGTGAAAGAGCCGCGCTTCGTGCCGCTCGACCTGGTGATGCCGCTCTGGTCGCCGGGCCAGCGTTTGTACAACATCCTAGGCGCCTGCACGTTTTATCTGGTGGCGTTCGTCGTCATCACCTCTTACTTCCGCCCGCGGCTGCGTTATCGCCCGTGGAAGCGCCTGCACTGGTTCGCGTACGTGGCGGGCGCAGTAATGTATGTTCATGGCACCCTGATTGATCCGGATCTCAAGAAGCAGCCCACCGATTTTCTGGACGGCGAGAAGGTTTTCGTCGAGCTATGCGCGGTACTGGTGATTGCGGCTTCCGTGTGGCGCCTGCGCCGCGGCAAAGAGCGCGATCGCTGGCGCAAGCACCACGCGTAGCCTTACCGTCGCGGCTCAAACTATCGCTTAACCGCTCCCTCACGGTCGCGGCTCCAATGCGGTTTCTGAGCCGCGCAGCTACAAAACACCCGGCCGCCCGTAATAGACCTCAGTGTCATAGAGGACGTCTACCGAGCCTTGGTGCTGATGCTGCGCAAACAAATCGTCCACTTTCGTCATCAACGCTGCATGTTCGGCAGTTCCTGGCGGCGGGGTGTAGGATGAGGACGCCACGCGTCCGCGCAGGCCTTCGCCATCCAGCGTTTGGTGGTGGTCAAACCGCGCCAGCCGCCAGGTCCGTCCGCCGAACAAGCGCCCGATCCGCCCCGTGTCGATGCGCGGCTGCTCGGGCGCGTGATGCGCGATCAACGCTTCATATTCGCGCATCAAGCCCGGCGCCGGTTTGCGTTCGTTCCAGACCAGCAGCAGCCAGCCGCCCGGTTTCAGAATCCGGACAAATTCCTGATGCGCCGGGTCTGGGTTGAACCAGTGCGCCGCTTGCCCTGCGGTGACGAAGTCCATGCTTGTGGCAGCCAGCGTACTCGCCTCCGCGCGTCCTTCGATCGAATGAAATCCAGCTTCGCTCGCCAGTGCCTTTCGTCCCGCCTCGCGCATGTCCCGATTCGGCTCGACACCGAAAACTTCGCATCCGCGATCCAGGAACAGCCGCGCCAGCAGCCCGGTTCCGGATCCGATATCGGCCACCGTCTGGCCGGCGCGCAGACCACACTCCCGCTCGGCCAGCGTGGCCACCTCCGCCGGATAGGTCGGCCGGTACCGCGCATACGTCTGCACCCGTACCGAAAACCTGCGTGTCGGGTCCTGATCCATGTCTACAATATGGTATCCGGTTATGGCCACGCAGCCTCGCATCGCGGTCGTCGGCAGCGCCAACGTCGACCTCACCACTTTCACTGACCAGTTTCCGCGCCCGGGAGAAACCATCTTCGGCCGCAGCTTTCACCTCGGTTTCGGCGGCAAAGGCGCCAACCAGGCCGTGGCCGCGCAGCTCTGCGGAGCCCGCGTATCGATAATCGCCCGCGTCGGCGACGACCTGTTCGGTAAAGCCACCGTCGATAACTTCACCGCGCGCGGCATCGACGCGGCGCTGGTCCGGATCACGCCGGGCGTGTCCAGCGGCGTCGCCCCCATCTTCGTCGGCTCCGACGGCCAGAACCGCATCCTGGTGGTGAAGGGCGCCAATGACCGCCTGCTGCCAGCCGATATCGACGCCGCTGCGCCCGTCCTCCGGCAGGCCGATGTGATCGTTCTGCAATTGGAGATCCCGCTGGAGACCGTTTACTATACGCTCCGCTTCGCCCGCGCCAACGGGGTCCGCGCCATTCTCAATCCGGCCCCGGGCCAGCGGCTCGATAATGCCGAACTGGCAAACGCCGATTACGTGATTCCCAATGAAACCGAGGCGGAAACGCTCACCGGCCTGCCCGTGACCAACCTGCACCAGGCCCGCAACTGCGCCGTCGAGCTCTTGCGCGGCGGCGTGCGACGCGTCATCATTACCCTCGGCGCCAACGGCGCTCTCTGCGCCGGCGAGGACCGCGTGGACCACATCCCGCCCTTCCCGGTCGCAGCGGTCGACACCTCAGGCGCCGGCGACGCCTTCATCGGCAGCTTCGCCGCCTTCCTCGCTGCCGGCGAGGACGAGATCAGCGCCATCGCCCGCGCCAATGTTTATGCGGCGCTCTCCACGCTCGGGGTGGGAACCCAGTCGTCCTTCGTCACCCGTGACCGCCTGGAAGAAGCGTGGAGCAGGCGGCCACAGCCATAGATCGGGTCGCAAGCCCGGTTGGCGGAAGGCAGTGCGGATCGAACACACCAGCGACCTGACGGCCGCCGAACGGTTTTGAAGACCGTCCCAGACACCAGTCCAGATTGCCTTCCGAAAACAGTCTAGCAGTCCGGGCAATGGTAGGAGACGATCGTTTTTGTGCTGTCTGTCAGCGTGTTGCGTCCAGAACGATGGCAGACCACCGGGCCGGCAGACCACGAAAGGCGATGGTCCGTCCTACCGGCGGCCCACCAAGCTAACATGATTCTTTTGAAAGGTTGCTCCACTTGATCCACAACGGCGAATACATCAAGGACATTCTGGCGCGGGAGCCTGGTGCCAAAGTCGCGGCGCGCGGCTGGGTGAAGACGCGGCGCGACGGCAAGGGCGTCCACTTCGTGCAATTGCAGGATGGATCGTCGGCGATCGACCTGCAAGTCGTCATCCTCGCCGGGCTGCTGCCCGAGGCGGTGCTGGCCGCGCTCACCACCGGCTCGTCGGTGCGCGTGGCGGGGGAAGTGGTGGCCTCGCCTGGCCCCGGCCAGCCGGTCGAGCTGCGCGCCGAGGCGGTCGAAGTCTACAACTCGGCCGACCCGGCCACCTACCCGCTGCAGAAGAAGGGCCACACCATGGAGTTTCTGCGCGAGATCGCTCACCTGCGCTCGCGCAGCAACACCTTCAGCGCCGTGTTCCGCGTGCGCAACGCGCTCTGCTACGCCATTCACCGCTTCTTTCAGGACAACGGCTTCCTGTATATCCAGACGCCGCTGATCACGGCGCTCGATGCCGAGGGCGCCGGCGCCATGTTCCAGGTGACCACGCTCGATCTCGCCGCCACCCCCAAAACGCCCGAAGGGCGGCCCGATTTCAGCAGCGACTTCTTCGCCAAGCCGGCCTACCTCACGGTCAGCGGGCAGCTCGAAGCCGAGATGTTCGCGCACGCTTTCGCCAACGTCTACACCTTCGGGCCGACCTTCCGGGCCGAGAATTCGAACACGCCGCGCCACCTGGCCGAGTTCTGGATGATCGAGCCGGAAATGGCCTTCGCCGATCTCGCCGACAACCGGCGCCTCGCCGAGCGGTTCCTCAAAACCGTGCTGGCCGAAGTGATGGACCGATGCCGCGCCGATCTCGAGTTCTTCAACAAGCGCATCGACAACACCCTGCTGCAAACCCTGTCCAACGTGGTCGACAACGAATTCGTGCACCTGCCGTACTCGGAAGCCGTGCGCATCCTGGAAGAGGCCACCGCCAGAGGCAAGCAGTGGGAGTTCCCAGTCAGTTGGGGCACCGACCTGCAAAGCGAGCATGAGCGCCACCTGACTGAGGAAGTGTTCAAGAAGCCGGTGGTGGTGACAGACTACCCCACCGAGATCAAGGCTTTTTACATGCGCCTCAACGACGATGGCCGCACCGTGGCCGCGATGGACGTGCTGGTGCCGCGCATCGGCGAAATCATCGGCGGCAGCCAGCGCGAGGAACGCCTCGACGTGCTGCAACGGCGCATGCAAGGGCACGGACTCAAGGAAGAAGACTACGCGTGGTATCTCGACCTGCGCCGCTTCGGCTCGGTGCCGCACGCCGGATTCGGCCTCGGCCTGGAGCGCATGATGATGTACCTGACCGGCATGAAGAACATCCGCGACGTGATCCCGTGCCCGCGCACGCCGGGTTCAGCGGCGTTCTAGGTCGACGGAGGGATGCGGCCGAACTCTGGATGCCGCCGCCTGACCTCTACGCCGTAACGGCGCAATCCGGATGCGCGCAGCCGCAGAAGATCTCGACCTCAGCTCCTGCATCTTCGCAGCGCTGGCTGCAATACGTTTTGTCGACTGGCACCGTGCACTGGCACGCCGGATGGGCGCATTTGTTTTGCTGAGTATTCGCCATGATGATTAACCCCTCATAGCAGCTGAGCAGAGGGACCAGAACGCGCTAAGACATCTGCTGTTCGCGTAGGTAACCTCTGTGCACGCTGCATAGGTTCCCCAGCACGACACGGTCCACAACAGAACTCGCGTGTTTGGATGGCGAGCCGTATGAACCCAGCGCAAGATTCGCGGAGATCCTGGAGCCCAGATGCAAAGGCTGCACGCGCGACGCGGGATTTGCCGAGCCGCATTCGCCGAGGCTCCGGACCAGGTTAGTGCAGCGCCGACGGCGACTCAGCGTTTGGTTGCCGTCTCCAGCCCTGCCAGCGCTTCGCCGGTTGTTTTCTCCACGTCCGCGTGCAAACTGTTGCCGTGCGCGTCCATGGTGACGATGGCGGGGAAGTCTTTGGCGCGCAGATGCCACATCGCTTCCGGGATGCCGAATTCCATCAGGTGCACGCCGAGGACCTCCGGCAGCGCGCGGGCGTAAAACTGCGCTGCGCCACCGATAGCGTTCAAATAAACCGCTCCCGATTCCTTGAGCGCGGCCAGCGTCTTCGCTCCCATCCCGCCTTTTCCCATCACCGCGCGCACGCCGTAACGCTTGATGACGTCAGCCTGGTAGGGTTCTTCGCGAATGCTGGTGGTGGGGCCGGCCGCCTTCACTTTCCAGCCGCCCTCTTCCTGCAGCATCACGGGGCCGCAGTGATAGAGCACGGCGCCGTGCAAATCCACCGGCGGCGGATTCTTCATGAGGTAGGCGTGCACGTTGTCGCGGCCGGTGTACATCTCGCCGTTGATCAGGACCACATCGCCCACTTTGAGCGCGCGCACCTGCTCTTCGGTGAGCGGCGCGGTGAGAATCACCTCGCGTCCGGTCAGCGGGAAGCCTTCGCCGCGGGCCATCCGCGCCACCGGGCGGGCAGGGTCGCGATATAACCACTCCGTGATGGCGCCCGTCACGGCGTCCAGCCGCACGCCTAAGCGGCGGAACGCCCAGCATTCATACGCCACCGAAACGAAGAAGCTGGCGGGCAGGCGATTGGCGGCAGTGATCTTGCATCCGATCAGCGACGCCTTCCCGCCGAATCCCATCGCGCCGACACCCAGGCGGTTGGCCTCCTCCATGATTTCCGTTTCCATTTTGGCCAGCAAGGGGTCGGGGTTCACGTCGTCGAGCGTGCGAAAAAGCTGGCCTTTGGCGAGCTCATAGCCGTGCGCCCGGTCGCTGCCAATGCAGACGCCGAGGGCGCCCGGCGCGCATCCTTGCCCCTGCGCCTGCCACACCGCGTGCAGAATGCACTTGCGCACGCCTTCCAGGTTGCGGTCGGCGCGGCCCAGGTGATCCAGGTCGGCCGGCACGGAATATTGGATGTTCTTGTTTTCGCAGCCGCCGCCCTTGAGGATGAGCCGGATCTCGACGTCGTTTTCTTCCCACTGTTCGAAGTGCATCACCGGCGTTCCCGGCCCCAGGTTGTTGCCGCTGTTCTTGCCGGTAATCGAATCCACGGAATTGGGACGCAGCTTGCCCAGCCGAGTGGCTTCCGCCACCGCTTCGCGAATCGCCCGCTTCAACACCAGCTGGTTGAAACCCACCGGGGTGTGAATCACGAACGTGGGCATCCCTGTGTCCTGGCAGATGGGTCCTTCATCGTCATGCGCCATGTCGATGTTGGTGAGGATGATGTTGAGGGCTTGCGAGGATTGCGTCCGCGGCGTCTCATCGGCCGCCGCGATCCCCATCGCGCTGCGCACGTCCGGGGGCAGGTTGGTGGAAGTCTGGACCACCAGTTCCAAAAGGCTGTTGGCAAGGAATTTCATATGTACAACTCCATTTTAAGCCCGCGCGGCTGGTGATCACACGGCGGAGCACAGTCTGGCGTGATGGCACGTACGTCCGCGAGGCTATGAATGGGAATCGCCTAAAGGGCAAACCGGGTACAGGCACGAAGTTTCGCAAAAGGCGGCGAAATCCGAGCCAGTCCCCGGATTTGCGCTTGTTTAGTGCAGTGAAACCGAACCGCGGACCGACTCCAGCAGTTTGACGGGGTCGTAGCCGATGCCGTCCTTGAAGACCAGTTTGACCTTGCGCACATCGGCGATGTGGACCGCTGGATTACCGTCGATGACCACCAAGTCCGCCTGCTTGCCGGCGGCGATGGTTCCGATATGGTCGAGCTGGCCGAGATACTTCGCGCCGTTAGCGGTGGAAATCTGGACCGCCTGCGAAAAGGTGAACCCCGCCTCCACCAGCAATTCGATATTCCGCTGGTCGGCGAAGCCGGCAAGTGCACCGCCGTTGCCGGTGGGATCCGCGCCCGACATCAGCAGGCCTCCTGCCTTCACGAACGCGTATTCGAATTCCATTTCCTTTTTGAGCATCGGCACGAACGATCCGGCCTGTGAGCGCGCGCGCGCCCCAAGATAGCTGACCTGGGCTTCGGGCGCCAGCGCATCGAGGAACCGCTGCTCCAACGGCGGCCGGCCTCCGTCGAACGCTTCGAACACGGCCAGCGTGGAGGTAATGGCGACGTTGTGCTGGACCAGGTCCGCGATCATATCCCGCACCGGAGCGCTGTCCAGATCCAGGCTGGCCATCTCGGCGCGCGTGTCTCTCTGCGGAGGGCAGACGTCCGGCTGCTTGCCCGGGTGGAATTCCGTGTCCACCAGCAGGCCGTGTTCCAGATTGTCGATCCCGATGGCGGCGGCCTCGCGGAAGCCGACAGAACAAAGGTGGCCGGTGATTTTGATTCCATGCCGGTGGGCGGCGTCCACTTCTGCTTTCAGCTCGGCGCGGGTGATGTTCATGTAAGCCTTGAAGGACGTGACTCCTTCGGAGGCCCAATAGTCCACCGTCCGCGTGGCGTCATCGGGCCCGCTGAGCTCGTATATCTGGGCGGCGAAACTGCCGGCTCCTTCGAGATACGGTCCGGTCACGTCCAGCTTCGGCCCCGGCATGCCGCCCGTATCGATCAGCCGCTTCACGTTGAGGTCGGTATATGGCTCCAGGCTGCCGCCGGTTCGCGCGGTCGTGACGCCGCTCGCCAGGTAAAGCCGCGGGAAGCTGAAGGCTTGTTCGTTGTACATCGGAATGCCGCCGCCCGATGGATAGAAGAGGTGTTCATGCATTCCCACCAGGCCCGGGATGACGGTGGCGCCGGTCAGGTCCATCACGTGGCTACCCGCAGGTGCGGTGGTGGTCGCAAATGGGCCGGCGGCGGAGATCCTGCCGTGATCGAGGATAATCGTCTGATCCTCCCGCGCCTCCGTGCCCGTGCCATCGACGACGCGAACGTGCTGCAGGCGATCACGGCGGCGTCCACGGCCACAAATGGCTTCACGCCGGGGGTGAAGCGGCCCTGGGCCGCGAGCGCGACCGCCAGCAGCGCGCAACCGGCAAGCTTGGATTTCATCTGAGCGATTATCGTACAGATCCGGCCTCGCCGTCCCCAACCCGCGGCGGTGATAAACTGAGCGGAATCATGAATCCGTACGCGAAATTTCTGGGAGACCGCGACCCGTTTGCAGTAATCGCCGCCACGCCGCGCGAGCTGGACAGCGCGATCCGGAGGCTAACGCCCGAGCGCGTGGTCGCCGCGCCTGTTCCGGGAAGGTGGAGCGCGCGGGAAATCGCCTGCCATCTTGCCGATTGCGAGCTGGTCTTCGCGTTTCGCTTTCGCCAGACCCTGGCAGAGACGCATCACGTCATCCAGCCCTTCGACCAGGATAAGTGGGCCGCGGTATACAAAGCCTACGACGCATCGGCGGCGGTCGCCGCTTTCTCCGCCACGCGCCAGTGGAATCTGCAGTTCTTGAAGGCGCTGCCGGCCGACGCGTTTTCCAGGCCGGTGTCCCATCCGGAGCGCGGCGCCATGACGCTGCAGACGATCGTCGAAACCATGGCCGGCCATGATCTCGATCACCTCGGCCAAATTCGCGCCCTGCCATCGTAAGGCCCCCTGCCGCTTCCACATAAACCGCCTAGACACCGCGTCTCCGTCCTCATGGGACCATCCGCGTTCCATTTACACTGGTAACGGGCGGGCGCATGAAACAGGACGCTGCGTTTTTCGAAGGCCAGGAGCCGGTGCTGATTTACATCGCCAAACGGCTCCGCGATGCGCTGAAGCTGGAAGGCCTCCTCACCGAAGCGGGGGTGGATTATGGCGTGGAAGCCGACGAGTACCGCGGCGGCATCATATTCAGAACCGTGCGAGCCGGCGCGTTCTTCTATGTTCTACCGGACTCCGAGACCGCCGCGCTGGAAGTCATGCGTCGCGGCGGCTATAAGCCTTACGTGCCCCCTGCGGACCCAAAACAGGCGAGTTGATGCATCAGGCTTCGTGGCGCAGGCCGTCCGGCCTGCTGTGTCGAGAGTCATCTCGACATTTCTTTGACGTGGCGCGCGCCTCTCTGCCCCGTGCTCAAGACAATGTCGGCACGACTGCCGACGCTGCAGGCAAGGCCGCCCGCGCCCCGGCCTGTGTTTTATGAGAGAGAGGCCCTAATATGCCCATCGCCAGAGGCTGGCGCCCACCGTGTAGCCGGCGCCGACCGCGGCAAACAGCACCAGGTCGCCTTTTTTGAGGCGTCCCTGGCATACAAAATCGCGCGCCGCCAGCGGGATGGTGGCGGCAGTGGTGTTGCCGTAGCGCTCGATATTGATCGAGACTTTCTCAGGCGCGATGCCGAGCCGTTCCGCGGCTCCCTGGATGATGCGCAGGTTGGCCTGGTGCGGAATCAGCGCTCCCACGTCAGCCACCGTCAGCCCGTTGCGCGCCAGAATGTCGCGGCAGGTTTCATACATCTTGCGCACCGCGTATTTGAAAACCTGCTGGCCGGCCTGGTGTACGTAGTGCTGCCGCTTCTCGACCGTCTCCGGGGAAGCCGGCAGGCGGCTCCCTCCGGCCGGCATGATCAGAAACTCGCCGCCCGAGCCATCAATCTCGCCCATGAAATCGAGGAACCCCAGATTGCCGTCGCCGCTTTCGGCCGGCTCGATCAACACTGCTCCAGCGCCGTCGCCGAACAGGACGCAGGTGGCGCGGTCGGTGTAATCGATGATGCGGCTCATGGTGTCTGCCCCAATCACCAATGCCCTCTTGTGCGTGCCCGCCATCACCAGGTGAGCGGCCGTGGTGGTGCCATAGACGAAGCTCGAACACGCCGCGCTCAGGTCGAACCCCCAGGCGTGACTGGCGCCGAGACCATGCTGCACGGTGCAGGCCGTGGAGGGAAACATGTGGTCCGGCGTGACCGTGCAGACGATGATGACGTCCACCTGCGAGGCGTCCACCCCGCGCTGCGCCAGCGCGCAGCGGGCGGCCGCGATCGCCATGTCGGAAGTCGCCACCTCGGTATCCGCGATGTGGCGTTCGCGGATGCCGACACGCTCCATGATCCATTGGTCGTTGGTCTCGACCATCTTCTCCAAATCGTGATTGGTGAGCAGGCGAGGGGGCGTATAGCAACCCAGCGCCGTGATTTTGGCCCTTGGCAATGTTTTATCCCTTGAACAGTTCAGGGTAACGCATTGGGGTATGGGGCGCGCAACCGAATCGCCGCCGCCCTGCCGGGCCGCGTTACCGCGCTGCCCGTGCCACGTGGGCGCGCGCAGCGCGCTTGCCGGCTGCCGCCAGTTCCCGCGAATGGCGCTCGGCCCAGAGGCCTAAACCGAGGATCGGCTCTTCCAGCGACCGCCCGAGCGGCGTCAGCCGGTATTCCACCCGCGGCGGCACTTCGGGATAGACCTTGCGCTGGACCACCCCGATGGCTTCGAACCTCTTCAGCGTGAGCGAGAGCTCGCGCTGCGTGACCCGCCCAATCGCACGCCGCAACGCAGTGAACCGCACCGGGTCCGGCGAGCGGAGCAGGTTGTAGAGTACCGGCATCGCCCATTTGGAGGCAATCACGCCGATCAGGCGTGTCATAGGGCATTCGCCCGCGGCGCCGGCCGCCGGCCGTCCTTTAGTGGGCAATAACATAGCAGATATGATCTTACACTCCTGCTGGCGATGATTCCGTTGGTATGGTTAGCATACCATGGTCCGCCGGCGCTTCGCACCACGCCAGTGCGGCGCCGCGGTGGAGAGGTTTCTGTCCGCCGGACAAGGTGATGCGCTGGGTTACACTGAGATTATTCTAGGCGGACCTTGTTGAAGCGATTTGTCTTCCCAGCTTTGTTGGCCATCACGGTGGCCGCACGCGCCGACCAGCCCGAAACGGGGCAGCTGGACGCCAGCCAGACACTATTTACCGTGATGGCGGCTCTCAACGCGGCCGGTTTCGACGCCGGGCTGAACGACCCCCACGGGCATCCTCTGCGCAAGCTGGTCCGCGACGAACTGGCGCAGCGCGAGATCCCTTCCTTGCGCGCGATCCGGCAGTTTGTCGCCGAACACCACCAGCGCGACGCCACCGCCGAACTGAGCCAGTACATTTCGCTGGCGCTGACCATGAATGGCCCTCCCGACTTCGCGATGCGCAAGCGCGACTTGGAAATCCCGCCGGACGCGATCAAACTGGTCGAGTTCTCCAAGCTGCTGGTGCCGTTTTATAGGGAGGGCGGCATCGCCGGCCTCTGGCAGCGCGCCCAGCCGGACATCGATGAGTACATTGCGCGCTATCACAGTCCGGTTTCCCAGGCCGTGCTGGACGTCAACGCCTACCTGCGGCAGCAGACCTCGGGGTTTAAGGGGAGGCACTTCCAGATCTTCATCGAGCTGCTGGCTCCGCCCGGACAGGTGCAGCGGCGCAGCTATGGGTTTGAAGACACGGTTGTGGTGACGCCCTCCGCCTCGCTGCGCACCTTCGAGATTCGTCACGCCTATCTGCATTACCTGCTGGACCCTCTGGCGACGCGCTTCCAGGAAGTGCTGGAGCGCAAGCAATTCCTGGCTCGCCATGCGAAGCGCGCGGGCCGGCTGGAGGACACTTTCCGCGACGATTTCGCCGCGCTGACCACCGAGTCGCTGATTAAAGCGGTGGAGTCGCGTCTGGATCACGATCCCGCCTCCATCGAGCGCGCCTTGTACCAGGGATTTATCCTGGCGCCGTTCTTTTCCGAGCACCTCCTGCTGTATGAGAAGCAGGAACAGTCGATGATGGTTTACTACCCCGAGATGATCGGTTCCATTGATCTGAAAACCGAAGACCTGCGCCTTTCTCAGGTGGACTTTAATCACCCCCCGCAGGATCGCGCAGCGAAGCCGGCCGAATCCACCGCTGCCGCCCCTGAGACGAATCAGCCCGCGGCGCCCCTGACCGGAGCGGCCAAGACATTGGACGATGCCGAACAGCTCTACGGGGCACGAAACCTGGAGGCTGCCAAGAAGAAGTACCTGGAAGTTTTGGAGCAGACCGACGAAAAGATCCTCCACGCCGACGCGTATTACGGCTTGGCCCGCATCGCCGCGCTGAACAAGGACCCGGAGACGGCTGAGCGCCTGTTCCGGAACGCGCTCGATCTGGGCCCGCGGCCGGCCACCAGGAGTTGGGCGCTCGTGTATTTGGGCAAGCTGGCGCTCGCCTCCCAGGAGCCGGAACAGGCGAAACTGTATTTTGCGGGCGCGCTGCAGGTGAAAGGCATTTCTGATAAGGCGCGCAAGGAAGCCGAGAGCGGTCTCGCGGCTTCCCAGCATTAAATTGAAGGAGCGATTTGGATGAAACGAACGATCTGCACCGGCATCCTGGTAATGGCCGCCGGTGTTTCTGGCCTGATGGCGCAGTTGAAGCCGAAATCGAACGCCGAAGGCGATGCGGTTCGGGCGCTGCAAGCGGCCCAGACGCAGGGGCCGGATGCCGTGATCAAAGCCGTCGAAGATTTGCTCAGTAAGTATGCCGACACGGATTACAAGGAGCTCGCCCTGCTCATAGAGGCGACCGCCTACCAGCAGAAGGGCGACTACGCCGGCGCCGAGATCACCGATGAACGCGTGCTCGAAGCGTTTCCTAAGAACCCGCAGGCGGCCTTGCAGCTGGGAGAGCTGATCGTCCAGCACGTCCACGAAAACGACCTCGACAAGGAGGAGCAGCTCTCCAAGTCCGAGAAGTACATCAACCAGGCGCTGGCGAATCTGGACACCAAGCCGAGCGCAGCCGTATCGGATGCACAGTGGGAGCAGGGCAAGAAGTACGTGAAAGCCCAACTGCAGAACGACCTCGGTTTGGTGGCTCTGGCGCGCAAGAAGTTCGATATAGCGATTGAGGATTTCAAGTTGGCGGCGGATGGCGATCCGCAGCCGGCCTACCAGGTGCGGCTGGCCTCGGCCTACCAGCAGTCCGGCAACAACGCCGAAGCTCTTGCCATCTGCGACAAGCTGCTGGCCGACCCGCAGCTGCACCCCGCCATCCGGCAGGTGGCCGAAGGGGTGAAGGCGAAGGCCCAGGCCAAGACAGGCGCCGGGAAATAGCCGAAAACGATGCGTGCGGAGTTGGCTTCGCTAGAATCGAGCATCAGCCACCGGTTCTCCAATCCGGAGCTGCTCGGCCGCGCGCTGACCCATAGTTCGGCGGCCAATGAGTCCCGCACCGGCGTCGCGTCCACGCTGAGCGACAACGAGCAGCTGGAATTCCTGGGCGACTCGATCCTGGGATTCCTGATCGCTGAGGCCCTGGTCCTTCGCCAGCCCGATTCGCGCGAAGGAGTGTTGTCGCGGCTGAAGGCGCACCTGGTGAGCGCGGCCCATTTGCACGGTGTCGCCCGGCGGCTCGACCTGGGCAGCTACCTCGAACTGGGGCGCAGCGAGGAGATGAGCGGCGGCCGCAGCAAGAAGACGCTGCTGGTGGATGCGCTGGAAGCGGTCATCGCCGCCGTCTACCTGGATGGCGGCATGGAGCCGGTGCGCCAGTTCGTGGCCACCCACGTGTTGGACGCGCCCTTTATGGGAGACGAGGAGGCGGGAACCGACATTCAGCCTGCCATCGCCAACTTCAAGAGCGCTTTGCAGGAACTGGCGCAATCGCGAAAAATGCCGCAGCCGCGCTATGCCATCGTGCGCGAGCGCGGGCCGGAACACTCCAAGATGTTTACCGTTGAGGTCCGCGTCGGCAAGGATTGGACCGGCCAGGCCGAGGGGCGGACCAAGAAGATCGCCGCCCAGCGTGCTGCCCGTGGCCTGTTCGAACGGTTGCTGGAGGCGGCCGCGGCTCCGGAGCAGGCTTCGCAGCCGCCCGCATAGGATTCCAGCGCCCGCCAAGCTCCCGTGCCAACCGCCGCGCCATCCAGCCGGGCCCGGGAACTAAGAACCGTCCCGGGCGCGCTATCATGGTTTCAGGGAAGTGCTGGCAGTGAAACGGCCGCGGTACCTGTTGTCCGCTCAGCCGTCTTAGATATGGGAACGCGCCGGAGAGGTGTCTGCCGGGACTGATCCTGGCGGCCGGGTAAGAATATGAACATCAGAAAAACGGTTGGGATTTCGCTGCTGGCTGCCGTGGTGGGCTTCGCCGCCTGGGTGGGATTGTCCGCGGGCCGTGTGCACGCGGCCACGCAGGGTGAGGATCTGGACCACACCATGCGCTCGGTGGCCTCGGCGTTCGCGCTGGTGGAGAAGAACTACGCCGACCCGGTTTCCTCGGAAAAGGCGTTCTATCAGGGTGCCATTCCCGGCATGCTGCACACCCTTGACCCCCACTCGGTATTCGTCGATCCTGCCGAGTACCGCGAAATGCAGCGCCGCCAGCGGGCCCAGTATTTCGGCGTGGGGATGGAAATCACGATGGATCAGACCCGCGTGGTCGTGATGCGTCCGTTCGCTGGTTCGCCTGCCTCGCGCGCCGACCTGCGCCGTGGCGACACCATCGTTGCGGTGGATGGTAAAGACACCACTGCCATGGAATCGCCCGCCGTCGCCGACCTGTTGCGCGGGCCGCGCGGCACGCAAGTGCAGATTTCAGTGCGGCGCGAAGGCGTCACCGATCCCATTACCGTTGAGGTCATCCGTGGCGCCATCGAAACCAGCGTAGTGGATGCGTTCTGGTGGAAGCCGGGCGTCATTTACCTCAATATAAAGAGTTTCGAAGCGCAGAACGTCGCCAAGGATGTGGAAGACGATCTCGCCAAACTGGGTGAACAGAACGCCACCGGGCTGATTCTGGACTTGCGCGATAACCGCGGCGGGCTGGTCAATGAGGCCGTGGCTCTGGCTGGGCGCTTTCTGCGCGACGGCCAGATGGTGGTTTCGCACCATGGCCGTGCTGAAGCCGAGCAGCCTTTCCGCGCCCGCGCCGTCGCTGCCGCCCAACATTACCCCATGGTCGTTCTGGTGAATGGCGATTCCGCCTCCGCCTCCGAGATCGTCGCCGGCGCATTGCAGGATCACGACCGCGCCTGGGTGCTGGGCGATACCACCTTCGGCAAGGGCCTGGTGCAGCAGCAGTTCCCGCTCAATGAAGGCGCAGCCCTCCTGCTCACCATCGCCCACTACTACACTCCCAGCGGGCGCCTCATCCAGCGCGATTACACGCATCAGTCGTTCTTCGACTACTACTACGCCAAACACACCGACGCGCAGAACCAGGACGACCTGAAAACCACCGACAGCGGGCGCAAGGTGTACGGCGGCGGCGGCATCACGCCCGACGAGAAGTATCCCAACCCCCACTACACTCTTTTTCAGCGCCGCCTGGTCGGCTGGACCTTCTATCATTTCGGCAACCTCTTTTTCCATGGCGCCAAGCCCGCGCTGCCGGTCGGCTGGCAGGTGGATGAGGACACCCTCAGCCGCTTCAAGACTTTCTTGAAGGCGCAGCAGGTCGTCTTCACCGACGCCGATTTCGAAGCCAGCAAAGGCTGGTTGAAGGAGGAGATCCGCTGGGAGCTCTGCTTCCGCGCCTTCGACCAGAACACCGCCGACCGCGCCCGATGGCAGGACGATCCTGAAGTGAAGAAGGCCACCGAAAGCCTGCCGCGCGCCCAGTCTCTGATGCAGCAGGTGGAACGCGTGCTGGCCCAGCGCGGCGCCCGCGGCTAAAGCGAGAGAATCGGAGCCGCGACCGTCAAGGAGCGGTTACCTAAGGCCGTACTCGCGCCCGGCCTGCCTTACTGTCTGGCTTTTTCGCGCTGCTCAACCACCTGCAATAACCGCTGCGCCTTTTCGAACTGGGGATCTCCGGCGGGTATCGCCCGCAGGATTCGGCCAGCTTCGCCAAAATCTTTCTTCTCCATGTAGGCGCCGGCCAGCAGGTACTGCGCGGGATAGGATGGATCGATCCGCAGGCTGGCGCGAAACGCGCGAATCGCGCTCTCTGGATCGGCGGTCAAAAGGAAGAATCGCCCCGCGGCGGTCTGCTGTTCGGCGTCGTCGGCGCCGAGCTGTGCACGCTCCAGAAAAAGTTTGCGGGCGCTTTCGAACCTCTCACCGTCCTGGCCGGGCGGTTTGTGGACGCCCAGCGCCACCAGCGAGGTCATGGCGCCGAGGCGAACCGTCGCCTTCTGGTCGTCCAATGCCCGCAGCAGGGCCGCAACGGCGGCTGGGCGCTCCGCTAGGCCGGGGCTGATGCGCAAGGCGGCGACGGCTCGCACCAGGGGCTCGTGGTCCGCCAGCGACCGCTCCACGGCCGGGTAAACTCGCGAGTCGTCGCGGAAGCGTGTCAGATGGCCCAGCGCGTTGGCGCGTACCAGCGGTCCCTCCCCGACATCGTCCAGGATGGCAAGCAGCTGCGGAATCGCCGCCGCGTCGCCCTGCCGCGCTGCGGCGAAGGCATCGGCCCGGCGAATCAGCTTCCGGCGCGATCCTGCGCCGTACCACCGGCTCATTTGGGTGAGCGCCCACTGTGCGTCGCGGTCCTGGTGGCACTCATTGCAGGCGTTTGGGATGCCGTGGCGCAGCGTGTTTTCCGGCGTCGGAATGCCGATCGAATGGTCGCGAATCTTGGCCTTGATGCTCACTACGGTGCGCGGCATATGGCATTCCACGCAGGAACTGCCGGTGCTGGAGGCGGTGTGGTGGGTGTGCTCCGTGAGCTTTTCGCCGATGCCGTTGTGGCAGTGCGTGCAAAGCGCATTGGCGTCCGGGCGCAGCTGCGGGTTCCGTTCGATGCTGGTGTCGTGGGCATTGACGTGGCAGCCGATGCACGTCACGCCGCCTTTGAGGTAGCACTGGCTCTGCCACAGGCCGAACGCGTCGTTAGAGAAGCGGCGTGTGTTGCCGTCCGCCCAATAGGCGGGATCCTCCGAGTCGGGCAGGCTGAACTCGAGAATGGGCAGAAAGTGGTCGTAGTAGTCGTCGCCGGCCGCGAAGCGGTCCACGTAGATATCGCGGAAGGAATGGCATTGCGCGCACACCATGGTATTGCGCGCCGGATCCAGGCGCGTCTGCAGCACGATGTCGCGCGCCGGACCCTTGGGCGGCGCGGCAGAGGAATAGTGCGCGGCGTGCTCGCTCCCAGGTCCGTGGCAGCGCTCGCAATTTGTCCCGAAGTCCATCCAGGTGGTCTGGTACCGGAGGCGGTCCTCGTCGAAATGCTTTTCCTCGCGGCTCACGTGGCAGGAGTAGCAGGACTTGTTCCAGATCTGCACCGCGACGCCCGGCATCTCCTCGGGGTCGTCCACATCCAGGTTGTGGAACCACTGCCGGCGCAGCACGTCCCAGCTCGGCGGCAGCACGATGATCTTTCCGTCGGCGAGAGTGGTCAGGTAGTGCTGCAGCCTCCGGTTGCCCAGCGTATAGTCCACCCGGTGCTCCTGCGCCTTACCGGTAAGGTAGCTTTCGGTGATGAAGTAGGCGCCGTTGCGTTCGCGCAGGGTGTAGAGCTCGCCCCGCAGCACGATGTTGCCTTGTGAGAAATCGCCGCGGACGCTGATCCGGTGGGCCGGCTGCACCATTTTGCTGTGCCGGGAACCGGCCCAGGTGTGGGCCGCGCCGGTGTGGCACCTCACACAGGCGGCCGCACCCGTGTAGCCGGACGTCGCCGCCGCGCTGCACGCGGCCGCCCCGGCCAGCACAAACCATACCCTCCAGCATCTGACCATGGCGCGAGTGTTCACCAGCGTAACACGCCGGCCCGGCGACGGAACGCACCGGGTGTGATACAATCTTTCGAACCGACGGCCTCCAACGTCAGTCTCTGTCGCACTGTAACCGCCGCGGCCCGCCCCGTAAGTTCCGGATCAGCTTCAGGAGAAATACCGATGCTCAAGCGCATGCAATGGATGCTGTTGGTGCTCGCGGCCGCCGCGCCTGGCCTCATGGCGCAGGACGCCACCGGCAAAATCGTCGGCACCGTTACCGACCCAAGCGGCGGCGTGGTACCGCGAGCCAAAGTCGTCGTCGTCAGCACCGACACCCGGTTGCGGAAAGAGACCATCACAGACAACGCCGGGTTTTACCAGGTACTGCTGCTGCCCATCGGCAATTACCAGGTCAGGGCGCAGGCGCCTGGTTTTCGCGAGACCTTGTCCACCACCGCGACCGCGCTCGAAATCAATCAAACGATGCGCGTCGATCTCAAGCTGGAAGTCGGCAGCGTCGGTGAAACCGTAACGGTAGAAGCCGAAACGCGCAACGTGGAAACCGAAAACTCCACGGTGGGCGGCAGCGTCACCGGCAAGGCGATCAGCGAACTGCCGCTGAACGGACGCAATGCGTTCGACCTGCTCGCCACCCAGCCCGGCGTCACTCCCACCAACCCGGACAACACGGGGCAGGGCGCCGGCTACAGCATCGGCGGCGGACGCACCGACTCCGTGACGTTTCTGCTCGACGGCGGCAATAACAACAATCTGCTGAGCAATACCTTCGTGGTGAACCCCAACCCC
>CAZZHN010000010.1:0-44859 GCA_964654065.1 uncultured Solibacteraceae bacterium | reverse complement strand
CCAGCCAGATCGATAACCTGACCTTCGGCAGGATTGGCGCCTGTCTCACCTCCTTGCGAAACCAACGCGTCCCGGTCGAAAGCTCCCAACTCGGCTGCCTCGTTGGGCGCGGTCCCAGCTACGGGCAGCGGCGCCAGAATGAGCCAGGAACGAACCGCGGAGCCAGCCTTCAGGTCGATTGACGCGGCGGTCCCGCATGCGGCGATGGCCGTGATCGCGATCCAAATGCGGCGCTTGGGAATAGGCAGCCTCCGTACAGGATAAGAGGATCTACTTAACTGATATTAACCACGGCGCGACGCCCTTGTGTGAATTTGTGCCGTGGTGAGCAAGTGCGCCGAGTTGCCTTATTTGCGATCTTGCCTCCGTGCGGACCGTCCCGAGCGTGCGGTCGGCGACTCGGAAACTGTTGCGGGCATCGCGTGGGTTGTTTGGCCAAACTGCTGACTCGGGTCCCCACCACGCAGTCAGTGCATGGTGGGCGTCGCGGTCCGACTTCGGCGAGTGTTTTCACCTCATATCGGGAGGCAACCGGCCAGCCCAGAAGCTGCGCTGCGGCACAGTTTCGACGGCGGCCAGTCATCGCCATCCCATCGCCAGCAGCATTGCAATCGTCTCCCGCGCCTCGCACCAGGTCCTCTTCACTTGCGCACTCCCTTCTTCGCATTCGCCGTCATCGCTTCGAAGGCTCTGGCTATCCCGTGCGCACCAGGTCCGCGCGCGTGATGCTCATCGACATCAGGTGCAGGAGTTCTGCGGCCAGCGGAACATCGAGGAAGGTCACCTCCTCGGGCGATTAGGCGGCAGTTGACAAACGTTTAGCATGGTGCTAAATATTAATTAGCACAGTGCAAATGGCAATCGATGACACCGTGTATAGCGCAGCTCAGATCGCCGAGCTGGCGCAGACTGACATCCTGAACATTCATACATGGACTTCTCGTGGCTTCAGCGATCCATACCACGCCAAGCGGCGAGTCCGTCGCGGTCGGGGGCGCCCTCGTTCGTATTCACTGCGCGACGGGCTACGTTTCTTTCTGATGGCGCGGCTGCATATGCAGTATCGGACCCCTCTTCCGCAGGGCCTTCTGCTCTGCCAAATGGTCTTCGGGACGGAGTTCGAGCCTGGCCACGCCGCATACTTGGTATTGCTGGAAAGCAATTCAAAGGTGATCGACACGCTCTGGTGCGAGGATACATCTGAGGTCGGGCGGCGATTGGCCGTCGAACCACTGGCTACAGTTATTAATGTCAAACGAATCTTGGATACGGTGTCTGGCGGTGCGCGACGACTGCCCGGCGTTGGAACCTGAGGCCACCATTCGAACTGAGTACCATGATGATCAAGTTCTTGTCGGCTCACGATTCCGAGCATCAACTCAAGGAAACGCAGGCAAAACCTGCGGAATAACGTAAACGGTAGCCGGAAATAACGCCGGCGCCAGAAGCTCCGGATGCGAGTCGCACCGCTCAATGGACCGAGAGCGGGCTGCTATATTTCTTGCTAAGCCATAGTTCTCTAGTGTTTGCAGTCGGCTTCAGCGGTTTCCGCCGTTGCTGGGATCCACCAGTTCGCCGTCCCGTTTGCGTTATTTTGGCGTTATTCTAACGCAACCTCTACCGTGCGCCTTTCAGAATGCGGATGCTCCCGTTCGAGGTGTCGAGTTCCACCAGCGGGCCGCCCTTTCCGATGTCGCCTTCCAGGTGATTCTTGCTGATTTCGCCGTGCACCGTCATCTCGAACTCAGAGCTGATGGAGTCGTTGTTAGTGGAGGCGGCCACGTGGGCGTTGGTGCTGGAGGGCAAATGCACCGTGATAGAGCTGTTGGAGGTATGCGCGCGGATCCCCGCGGCGAAATCCGGCGGCAATTCCAGATCAATCGAGCCGTTGGTCGTGGTAGCCCGTACGTCGCTCGAGGAGCGGGCGATCTCAGCCGTGATCGCGCTATTACTGGTGGTGGCGTCCAGCGAGCCGCGCAGCCCGCGGACATCGACGTGTCCGTTCGAGGTCCGCAGCAGCGCATCTCCCTCCAGCTCCACTACGTCGATGCCGTCATTTGAGGTTTCGGCGTCCAGCCGGCCGTGCAGGCGTTCTACCCGCACATTGCCATTGCTGGTGCGGAAATGCGACGGCCCGACGCCATCGGTGGTGCGGATGGATCCGTTGCTGGCGGTAATCCTTTCCAACACAACCGTCCGCGGCACCTTGATGGTAAACCGCGCCCCCTGGTCGTTGCGGCGCTCGACCGGGCGGACTGCCCGGATCGCGACGGATCCGGCCGAGCGGTCGACATCGATGCGCAGGCTGTCGGCCGCCGTCTGCGTGGGGCCATACTTGGTGCCACTGATCTCAACCGTCTCCTGGTCCCAACTCGACACCTCGACGGAGCCGTTGAAGGTCTCCACCGAGATCCGCGTGCCCGGCGTGCACGGATAGCTGTAGTGGAAATCCCGGCTATAGTGCTGCCAGCCGGCGTTGAAATCGTCAATATCGCAGCCGGCCAGCGTCAACGCCGCGGCCAGCAGGGGCGGAACGAGCAAAGCGCGCATGAATGTCCTCAATTTCGGCTTACGCAGCGGACGGGCTGAATGTTCCATGGAACAAAGGGACATAAATGGCGTACAATCACCCAAGATATGACACCCGAAAACTCTCCGGCGGTCCAGCCGGCCCCAGCGGGGATGGGCGAATTCTCGCGAATCACCGGGGTCTTCTTTGACCCCAAGAAAACCTTCGAAGACATCGCCAGGCGGCCCTCGTGGATCGTGCCGCTGGTGCTGATCATCATCGCCAGCCTGGCGATGAGTATGACCATGTCGCAAAAAATTGGCTGGGACCGCATCGTGCGCCACAGCATGGAGACCAGCTCGCGGTCGCAGCAGATGACGCCGGAACAGCGGGAGCAGGCGATCGCGACCGGCGTCAAAATCGCGTCCATCATCGCCTACGCGGCGGTGATTTTTGTGCCCGTGGTCTTCGCGATCATGGCCGGCGTCCTGTTGGGCGTCGCATCGGGGATCTTCTCCGCGGGGGTCCGCTTTAAGCAGGTTTTCGCGGTGGTCTGTTACTCCAGCCTCACCGGGTTGGTTTCGACGATTCTCACAATTGTGGTCCTGTTCCTCAAGAATCCGGATGAATTCAACATTCAGAACCCGCTGGCGTTCAACCCGGGGGCGTTCATGGATCCGGATAAGAGTAAGGGCCTGTACTCGCTAGCCACTTCGCTCGATCTGTTCTCATTCTGGACTATTCTGCTCATGGCAACCGGCATCAAAGCCGCCGCGGGCAAGAAGCTGTCGTTCGGGACCGCCCTGTTCGCGGTGGTGCTTCCCTGGGCGGTTTACGTGCTCGGCAAGTCGGCTTGGGCTGGCTTCATGGGCTAGACTCCTCGGTCGCGGATCCGTCTCGCGGTGGCCTCGCGTTCGCAGCATCGGACCTCGCAGCGATGCGGCGGCCGCTCCCCGGTGAGCTAGCGCCCGGCAAGCGGAATTGTGAATCGCAGTCCGGTGTGAGTGGCTGAGAAAGCGGCCACCTTGGTGTCCTTCAGCCCCGCAGCGCGGCCGGCGCGGATCACGTCGATCTCGCGTATGGCTTCTACGCCCTTGGGATAGATCACCCACAGCCCGCCGGCGGGCTGAAGCCTGCGCGCCAACCCCGGGATCCTGGACAGGTCCGTCGATCGCGAGGCCGCCAGGAAAATGAGGTCGCACAGCTTGGCTGGTGCCTTAACTCCGGCTGCGTCCAACTCAGCCGTGAATTCGCGATCGAACGCGCCCTGCAGTCGCACCGACAGACCGGCCTTCATGCCCAGCTTGTCCAAACGCGAAGGAGGGTGGAGAATCTTATGCGCCCACTTGTCAGCCGCCGCGCCGAGCTCGAGCTCCACGGAGGAACCGCCCCAATCCAGCCGCAGAACGCCGCCGGCCGCTGCCACGCCAGTCAGGTCGCGAAAGAAGATCTTGAGTCGCTCCGCGCCGCGAAACAATAAATGATCCGTCTCGAGCAGCGCTTTGCCATCCAGCGCGCGCCCGCCGCGCCGCATCCTGCACTCCTTTTCCTGGCCCATGATCATGCCTCCGTAGTGACGTGTTCGCCGGTCCTGGCGCCGAGGTCTTTGAAAAACGTCTCGATACTGCGCGTGTGCCCGATCACGAAGCGGGCGATAAAACGGAAGAACACGTTGCGCACTTCGCCGTCCTCGGTGATGCGCAAATCGGCGCCGCCCGGCGCCGGTGAGATTTCAAAGATCCAGGTGCCGCCAAAGGGAAGACTGGGGTCGGCGATGCGCACCGCCCGCCGCACCGGCGGCGAATCCTCCACCAGCTCGAAGCGGATCTTTTGTCCGTGCGAGTCCTGTTCCCACCACTGCCTCCGTCCATCCTGGTCGGGCAGCGGCCCGGAACTCTTCACGTCGGTCCGCCAATCGGGCGGACCGGCCAGAATCGCATACAAAGCCTCCGGGCTCTGGTGGAATCGAGCCCGGCGTGTGGCGCGATGCCGGACCGGAAGCATGGCTCCCACCGCAGCCACCACCATCATCACGATCAGGATCCCACCGGGCAACCATAACCACTTCATGCCGCTCCTCCTTTCAGGATGCGCATCATATCGCCGCAAGCAGCCATGTCGCGCGCGGCCGCTGCCAGCAACTCCAGACCGGCCAGGGCCTGCCGGCGCTCCGGGGCGCCCAACTGCCGCAACATGGCACCGACTAAAGCGGGCTCGAGCACTTTCTGCTGGCGCTTGATCCGCAGGCCGGCGGCGGTGAGGCGCAGTTCGATCCGGCGGCCATCCTGGCGGCTCTGCCGGCGCTGCAGAAAACCGCCGCGTTCCAGACGGTCCGCGGTCAGGCTCATGGTGGAGGCGGTCACCCCCATGTGGCGCGCCAGTTCGAGCAGAGACGTCCCCTCGACGTCGTCCAGATGATCGAGCACGCTCGCCTGGTGAGCGCTCAAAACCGCCTGCGTCTTCTCATCGCGCACGTGCCGGCGGTGGCAGGCGAAGTAGATCTGCGGATAGCAACGCAGCACGGTAGCGACTTCGGACGGAATCATCAGCCATCAGCGTACTCAAGTAACTTTGGTTTGTCAAATCAAATTATAAGAGCAGGCGCATTCACTGCAGGTACCCGTACGTAATTGCCGGTGCGGTGCCTACGGGGCCGTGCAGCGGGCCGCTTGCCTACGCGATTCGCGCGGCGAGAACGAGGAAGAAAACCGTGCCCACTGCGATCACGGCGCCGTGCGGTAGACCCATCGCCTTGGGGCTGCGCACGTCCAGTTCTTCTTTGGCGATATAGGCAGGCCGGCCGCTCTTCATCTCGCTGAGGATGAAGCCGACGTTCCACAGAGTCTTCTGTATGCGGCCGTGCGAGGCAGCCAGAATCAACGCCATCAGCCCGCCCAGAAGAGCGGTAATGAGGAAGATTCCAAACCAATCCTGCCAGCCAACCATAGCCCCCACCGCCGCCATCAGCTTCACGTCGCCGGCGCCCATGGCGCGGATGAGATAAAGGAGAAAGTACACGCCGAACCCCAAGCCCAGCCCGCGAAGGGAAAGCCAGATACCGGGCAGCCCGAACAGAAACGTGTTCAGCGCCAGGCCGACCGCCACTCCCGTCACGCTGATCCAGTTCGGAATGCGGCGGAAGCGGACATCGTACACCGCGGCCACCAGCAACATGGCGAGAAGCACGATTTCCACGCCCCGCGGAGGAAGGGTCAGAGACATGTCAGCTCAATCATAGCGCGGCGCTCCTCCGGCACCCCAGTTCCCGATCGTTTACAGCCCAATGCTATCCAGGACGCCTCCACACCAGCCGAACCGCGGGCGGCGGCGATCGCTATAAAGCTCCTGGCAAGGAAGGCGGCCGCCGGTCAGCGTGCCGGGCGGGTAGCGTTCAACTGGATGCCATCACCGCGGGCTGCCGCTCCGGAGATGGAAACCGGCAGGTGGCCGCGAATCTCGATCTCGCCCCACAGCGCCTTGACGGCGGCGGTCTCCGATGGCGCCACGTTGCTGAACGTGGCCAGGTAGGCAGCGACAGCGGGGAAGCTGCGCAGCAGGTACGGGTTGCCCAGCGCGACCAGCGCCAGCGGTTTTCCCGACGCCGTCAGGGTTTCCATGGCGTGGGGAAGCTCGCCGCCCAGGCTGAGCGAACCACGGTAGGCGGTGACCGAGGCGAAGGCTGCCACCACGTAGGTATCGCAATCGTCCAGGCGGGCCAGCGCGGCGTCCACATCCTCGCGCGAGAGGGATGGGTCCAGCGTCGTCACCGTGGCGTGCGCGAGGCGCGATCGCACTTCCTGGGCGAACGTCTGGCCTTCGGTCGAGTACCGGCTCTCCGCCAGCACCAGGAAGCAGGCGCGCTCGGGAGCGGCCAGCGGCAGCAGGCCGCCCTGGTTGCGCACCAGCGTCACGGCGCGCTCAGCCACTTCCTGCGCCTTCTCGTTGGCTTCGGGCGAGTTGATCACATCGCCGAGAGCCTCCACGTTGACAAAACGCTTGCGGTCGAACCCCACCTTTTCTTTCGCGGCGAGAATCTTCGCCACGCTTTCCTCAATGCGCCGCCTGGTGAGCCGGCCATCTTCCACCGCCGCCACCACCGCTCGGATGGCGGCGTCGGGGTCGGCCGGCATGAGCAGCGTGTCGGCTCCGGCCTCGATCGCGCGCACCGCCGCGTCCCCGACTGGAAATCCATTCGCAATCCCGCCCATGTCCAGCGCGTCTGTGATCACCAGGCCCTTGAAGCCCAGGTCGCCGCGCAACAGGCCGTTCAGGATGGCCGGAGAAAGTGTGGCTGGCAGGTCTGGTGCCGCAACCGCCGGCACGGCCACGTGAGCCGTCATCACCGCGTCCGCTCCGGCCGCAATGGCGGCGCGGAAAGGCACCAGCTCCACCCTTTCCAGCCGCTCGCGCGAAGCCGGGACCGTGGCCAGATTCAAGTGGCTGTCCACCGTCGTGTCGCCGTGCCCCGGAAAATGCTTCGCCGTCGTCAAGACGTAGTTGCGGGCATCGGAATGCGCGCCCTCGATAAATGCCGCTACCTGGGCCGCCACGGCCTGCGGGTCCTCGCCGAAGGAGCGTATATTGATGACCGGGTTGTCGGGGTTGTTGTTCACGTCGGCGACTGGGTAATAGAGCCAGTGCACGCCCAGCGCGCGCGCCTCGCGCGCCGTCACCTGGCCCTCGAAGCGCGACAGTTCGGGATCGCCTGCCGCGCCGAAAGCCATCGCGTGCGGAAACACCGTCGTGCCTGAAACCCGCATCGACGCGCCGCGTTCGAAATCGCTCCCTACCAGCAGCGGCACTTTTGCGATGCGCTGGACGCGGTTCAGGAACGCGGCCAGCGCGTAGGGTTCGGCGTGCTGGACGGTGCGGCCGTTGGCAGCGTTGGTGAGGATCAGCCCGCCCACTTTGACGTCGCGGATAAGCCGAAGAAATCGCAGGTATTCGCGGGAACGGGAATGGGGCGCCGCGCCCGGGAAGGGGACGAATACCAGCTGCGCCACTTCGTCGCGCAATGTCATCCCCTTCATCCAGCGGCGCACTGCGCCGGACGGTTTTGCCGCGGCGGGATGGCGCGCGGCGGAGTTCGGCGCCGCGGTGAGCGCTGCCAGCAGCGGCAGTGCCGCGAGCGGCCGCAGCAGATGACGCATAGAAGTTGTTCGCCGGATTTAGAGCGAAACGGCCTGCGCCCGGCCTACGCCGCGAGCCGAACCCGCCGGCTTGCGCGCTGGGGCGCGGTTCAACAGGCGTTTTACCGAGCGAGCCAGCATGGCGGGCTCACCCGACGTCTTGGCAATCACCGCATCGGCGCCCGTGTTTCCCTCGTTCAGTCCCAAAGGTTCCACAAAGCCGGATAGAAGAATGATGCGCGCTGCGGCGTTCTGTTCGCGGATTCTGCGGATCATCTCGATGCCATCCATGCGCGGCATGCGGTAATCCGTGACCACCACGTCATAGCGCCCGCACTCGAACCGGCGCAGCCCTTCCTCACCGTTGATCGCGGTCTCGACTACGAGTCCGAGCTCCTCGAGCAACTGGCGGCGTACTAAAAGTCCATCGGGGTTGTCATCGACGAGCAGGATTTTGGAGGGGGCGCCGGGGTAAGTTTTCATCATGGAACGTTGGGAGAGTAACAGACCCGTAATCGGCATGTCAACCGATTCTTATCGCGTTGTAAAACGGGAAGATTCTTTTCTTGACATCCGCTTCACGGTGAGCCTTGATTCCCGGCCCGCGCACGCTCGCGCCGCGGTACGCTGAAGGGATCTGCCAAGCGCCGCATGAAGCTAAACATTCTAGCCGAGACCCTGGGTTGCCGGTTGGCGGGCTCGGGTGATATCGAGATTACCGGCGTGGCTACCGTGGAACAAGCGGGCCCCGGCCACATCACGTTTCTGGCCAATCCGAAGTACGCCGCGAAGGCGAAACACACGCGGGCCAGCGCCATTCTGGTCGCAGAGCCGCTGCCCGGCGCGGAGGTCGCCTGTCTGGTCTCGGCCAACCCGTACCTGGATTTCGCCCGCGCCCTGGCCCTGTTTTACCAACCGCCTCGGCCGGCGGCCGGGATTCACCCCACGGCTTCGGTCGCCGCCAGCGCCGTGATCGGCGAAAACTGTTCCGTCGGTCCGTTCGTGGTGGTGGGCGAGAGGGTAAAGATGGGCCGCCACGCTGTCCTGCACCCGCATGTGGTGATTTACGAGGGAGTGGAGATCGGCGATGATTTTCTGGCGCATTCGCATGCCACGGTGCGCGAGTTCTGCCGGATCGGCAACCGTGTGGTCCTGCAGAACGGCGTAGTGGTGGGCGGCGACGGTTTCGGTTTCGCCAAGCGCGCCGACGGCACCCATGCCAAGATCGTCCAATCCGGCGTGACCGTGATCGAAGACGACGTCGAGGTGCAGAGCCTTACGTCGGTCGATCGCGCGACGATTGGCGAAACGCGCGTGCGGCGAGGAGCCAAGATTGACAGCCTGGTACAGATCGGCCATGCCTGCGTGGTCGGCGAGGACAACATCATCTGCGCCCAGACCGGACTTGCCGGCAGCACCACGCTGGAGCGAAACGTACTCCTGGCGGGGCAGGCGGGCTCGGCCGGCCACCTCACCGTGCACGAAGGAGCCATCGTCTATGCGCAAAGCGGGCTGGGCGGCGACGTTCCCGCCGCCGCGCGCGTCTCCGGCTCACCCGCGTTCGATGCCGGCGAGTGGCTGCGCGCCATCACCGCGTTTCAAAAGCTGCCCGAACTGCTCAGGACCCTGCGGGAATTGAAGAAAAGAGTCGATCACCTAGAACAGCGATGAACAACCAAACGCCTCCCAATGCCGGCCGCCGTCCGGTCGCATACCTCAACGAGCAATTTCTGAACAGCCCGGACGCGCGGGCCATCCGAATCCTGTCGGAGTTTCTCGAGCCTCTGGCTCACTTTCGCCGGCAAAAGATTCGCGACACGGTGGTGTTCTTCGGCTCGGCGCGCGTACGAGAGGACAGCGAGCTCGGTCAATATTACAAGGATGCACGCGTGCTGGCGCAAAAGCTCACCGAGTGGGCCGCCCAGTTCACGAATGGAACCTATCGTTTCGTGGTGTGCTCCGGCGGCGGCCCCGGCATTATGGAAGCCGCCAATCGCGGCGCGGCCGACGCCGGCGGAAAGACCGTCGGCCTCAACATTGGCCTGCCCTTTGAGCAGTTCCCGAATCCGTACATCACGCCCGAGCTGAGCTTCGAGTTTCATTATTTCTTCATGCGCAAGTTCTGGTTTGCCTACCTGTCCAAGGCACTGGTTGTCTTTCCCGGAGGTTTCGGCACCATGGATGAGATGATGGAAATCCTCACCCTGACCCAAACGCAGAAGCTTGCCAAGAAAGTGACCGTGGTGCTCTACGGTTCGAAATACTGGAAGGAAATCATCAACTTCGATGCGCTCGTAAAATATGGAACCATCAGTGCCGAAGACTTGAACCTGTTCCAATACGCCGATGACCCGGAAACTGCATTCGAATTACTGAAGGCCGGCCTGATGACCTACGCCTTGCAGTCGGAAACGCCGGAATTGCCCGCAATTTCCAAGTCGCGCAATCCCCAGAAGCCGTCCGGCACGTCATGAGCGGTGAGAACCTGATCGACCTGAGCCATACCGTAGAGCACGGCATGGTGACCTACAAGGGCCTGCCTGCTCCGCTCATCTGCGACTTCCTATCGCGGCAGGCGTCGCGCGCGTTTTACTCACCGGGGACGGAGTTTCATATCGGCCGCATCGACATGGTGGCCAATACCGGAACCTATGTGGATTCGCCCTTCCACCGCTTCGCCGACGGTCCGGATCTGGCGCAGCTGCCACTGGAATCGCTGGCGAATCTGGAAGCCGTTGTAGTGCCGAACGCCGGGCGCGCGATCACGGCCGCCGCCTTCGATGGCCTCGATGTGCGCGGCAAAGCCGTGCTCGTGAAAACCGGCTGGGACCGTCACTGGCGCACGGATGCCTACTTTGAAGATCACCCGTTTCTGACCGCCGACGCTGCGCGCTGCCTCGCCGAGCGCGGCGCTGCCCTGGTGGGCATCGATTCCTATAACATCGACGACACGGCGGATGGTTCGCGGCCGGCACACACGATTCTGCTCGGTGCCCGGATTCCCATTTGCGAGCACATGTGCAACCTGGGCGCGGTGCCTCGCGACGGTTTCCGCTTTTTCGCTGTGCCAGTGAAGGTGGCCGGTTTCGGCACCTTCCCGGTCCGCGCGCTGGCGGTGGTGGAGGCGGCATGTTCCGCCGAGCCGTAGCGCCAGGCATCGAAATCCGGTTGCTCGAGCCTCGCGACGCCGAGGCCGTGTTTGCCGCCGCCGATCGCGACCGCGCCTATCTCGAGGAGTGGCTGCCGTGGGTGGGCCGCACCCATTCGGCCGAAGATGTGCGGCGTTTTATCGAAGATGTGGTGACTCCGCAGTGGGCGGACAATCGCGGCCCCCAATGCGGCATCTGGATCGACCGCGTGCTCGCCGGCTCGATCGGCTGCCACCCGATCGATTGGGCCAACCGCACTTGCAGTATGGGCTACTGGATTGAATCGCGCCGGCAGGGGCAAGGTATCGTCACCCGCTGCGCGGTGGAGATGCTCGAGTACCTTTTCGCAGGCATGCGCCTGCATCGTGTCGTCATCCAGTGCGGCGTGGGCAACCACCGCAGCTGCGCCATTCCCGAGCGCCTCGGCTTCACCAAAGAAGGCGTGCTGCGCCAGGCGGAGCGCGTTGGCTCCCGCTGGGTGGACCTCGCCACCTGGAGCATCCTGGAAGACGAATGGCGCAGTGGTGCGGGCGCCCTCAATCGCCAGCGGCCCCCTGGTAGCGGCTGATCAAATTCATTCCGAATCGGCAGGATCTCAGTAGCGGCGCCTATTTCAGAGGCTGGCTGATCCGGAAGACATGTCCATCGGGGTGTCGCACGTGCATCTCGCGGACGCCCCACGGCTCGTCGGTGGGAGGCCAGGTTACTTCAAGCCCTCGCGCCATGCATTGCTGGTAGATGGCATCCACGTCACCCACCCAAACCGACATCCAGACGCCCCGGTCCGCTGATTGGTCGCCTTCCGCACCGAAGGTCATCTTGACATCGCTCTTGCCGCGTCCACCCTGGCCGTTCTCGCACAGGAAGATCTCGCACTCGCCGCTGCAGACTCCGCCAAAGGTCGGCGGATCGCCCCAGTCCCATCCCTTCTTCCAGCCGAGCTTTTCGAACCATGCAAGCTCTCGCGAATATCGGAAACGTTCAGGATCGGCGTCAGTCGGTGGGCCAGCACAAAGTAATCCTAACAAAGACGAGTACCAGGGATCGGGAAGCGCGTTCCATTCCGCACCTCCGCCGTGTCCGCGCCTCAATTTGGAGGCCCTGCGCAGAACCGGATTTGGTAGAATCTTCAGCAGCGGGGGGAATCATGGCTGAACCCACGTCAGGTGGCGCTGCCCAGCGCCGGGACCCAATCACATTGCTGCACGAAAGCGAAAAGATGGTGATGGCGCTGTTGGAGTCCGCGTCCCAGGCCATCTTGAGCATCGACCGGAACGGCCGCATCGTGCTGGCCAATCCCAGGACCGAGGAAATGTTCGGTTATGCCGGCGACGAACTACTCGGCGCGCGGATTGAGATTCTGCTCCCCGAGTCCAAGCGCCGTGCTCACGGGAAGGATCGCGAAGACTACTTCTCGCGGCCGCGCGTTCGCCCCATGGGTATCGGGATGGATCTAGCAGGCCGGCGCAAGGACGGTACTGAGTTTCCCGTCGAAATCAGCCTGAGTTACGTCGAAACCTCGGAGGGCATGTTTGCGATCGCTTTTGTCAATGACATCAGCGACCGCAAGCGGCTCGAGGACCAACTGCTACACGCGCAGAAGATGGAGGCCGTGGGACGGCTGGCGGGCGGCGTGGCGCACGACTTCAACAATATGCTGACCGTGATCGCCGGCTATAACCGGATGATCCTGGACGAACTGTCGCCGCTCGATCCGTTGCGCGGCTGCGCCGAAGAGGTGCTGAAGGCGGCGGATCGCGCCGCGGCTTTGACGATGCAGCTGCTGGCCTTCAGCCGCCGCCAGGTGATGCAGACGTGCGTGATGAGCGTCAACGCCACTGTGATGCACACCGAGAAGATGCTCCGCAGGCTGATCGGCGAGGACGTTGAGCTGGTTCTCAGCCTGCAGGAGGATGTGGGCAACATCAAGGCGGATCCCAGCCATATCGAGCAGGCGATTGTGAATCTGGCGGTGAACGCGCGTGACGCTATGCCGGACGGGGGCCGCATCACCGTGGAGACTTCCAACGTCAGCCTGGATGAAACCTACGCGCGGACTCACGCCGGTGTGAAGCCCGGCGATTTCGTCATGGTGGCCGTGAGCGACACCGGTCATGGCATGGACGCCGAGACGCGCCGGCGCATCTTCGAGCCATTCTTCACCACCAAGGAGAAAGGCAGGGGAACGGGTTTGGGCCTGGCCACGGTCTACGGCTCGGTCAAGCAGCTCGGAGGCGATATCTGGGTGTACAGCGAACCGGGCCAGGGAACCACGTTCAAGTTGTACTTCCCTCGGGTCGCCGCGCCGGCGACCGCGGCGTCGTCGGCTCCCGTCGAACACGAAACGCCGGCAACCGAAACCATTCTGGTGGTGGAAGACGAAAAGGCCGTGCGCGATCTCACGGTGAGGATACTGAAAAAGATCGGCCACACCGTGCTGGCCGCCGCCAACGGCGCCGAAGCTGTGGAAGTCAGCCAGGCTTTCCCGGGATCGATTGCTCTCCTGCTGACGGACGTCGTGATGCCGAACATGAGCGGCCGCCAGGTGGCGGACGAACTCCTCAGAACCCGGCCTGACATGAAAGTGCTCTACCTTTCCGGTTACACCGACAACACGGTGGTTCACCACGGCGTACTGGAGGACGGCGTCGAATTCCTTCCTAAACCGTTTAGCCGGGAAGCGCTGGCCAAAAAGATTCGTGATGTGTTGAGCAGTCACCCGCCGGCAAATGACGAATCACAGGTCTGAACCGGCCGACGCTGATTTGCCGGTCACAGCACGCTGGCCAGCAGTTTTGCGCCGTCCGGGACGCCGAGCCCCGAGCACGCGTCCCAGCCGGGACCGGCTGTGTAAAGCCCCTTCAGCTTTCCGTAGATGTCGTTGTTCCCGGAGGTGATGTCCCGGAACGCGCTCGCAGCAGTGCCGTACAAGAGAGGGTTCAGGAAGCCCGCCGTGGCACCCGGTGTCTTCTGTGCGAGGCTTTGGTTGATGAGCGCGACGAGACCGGCGATGAGAGGCGCAACCGCGCTGGTGCCTCCAATCACCTGCTGTGTCCCGGCCAGAAAGATTTTGTATCCGGTTTCCGGATCCGCATTGCCGGCCACGTCCGGCAGGCCTCGCCCTGCGCTCCCGTTCGGGGCTTTCGGCACGTCGGCGTTCGCCTGATAGGAAGGCAGCGCAAAAACATTGCTGACGCCGCCTCCGCCCGCGCCCCCGCTCGCGCCCTCGTTCCAGACCACCTCACTTGTGATCGATCCGTTGGCTACGGCCAGCGTCGTGCCGCCGCACGCCAGAGCAAACGGGCTGGAGGACGGAAAATCAGCGTGCGGTTTGCCGTCCCACACCGGCCCGTCCTGTGGATTCGTCCCCATGTCGGGCGATCCGTCGTCGCCGGCTGCGCAGCAAATCGTCACACCCAATTGCGCCGCGTCCTGGATCGCCTGGTTCAGGCCCTGCGTGAACTGCTGGTCCACTTGTCCATCGGGGTCTTCCGGTCCTCCCCAGCTGATGGAGATGACGCTCGGCTTGTGCACGGTGTCGTGGACGGCCTGGTTCACCGCGTCAATGAAGCCGGCGGTCGTGTTGGGCGTAAAGTAAACCGCGATGTTGGCTCCGGGCGCCACAGATCCGGCGACCTCGATGTCGAGCGTGACTTCGCCGTCCGAATCGGGGTCAGGTCCGGGCACGTTGGCCCCGCCGTCGACGCTCACGGCGACCACCGAGGGCGCGGCGATGCCGAGACCTTTGAAGTACGCCGTCAGATCCGACGTCTGATACCCGGCGCCGGTCGGATTCCCGGAGCTGTCCGTGTCATTCAGCTCGATCAGAGCGATCGACTGGCCGAGGCCCGTAAGTCCCGAAGGAAAGTTATAGAGCGCAGCCACCTGCGGTGCGGTGACGCTCGGGTCCGCCGCCGCCTTTTTCTTTTTGGCAGGCGCAGCCTTCGGCTGAGCCTTCCCTCCCGGCGCGCGCTTCTTTGCATTCCCTGCCGCGGATGCGACCGGGCGCCGGCGCGAGTGCCGTTTCGCCACCGGCCGGTTGTCGAGCCCGTGTACGCCGAGGATGATGTCCTTCAAATCCTTCGGAATGTATATCGAGCCGGTGCGCCCGCGATACTGCAATCCGCCGCTCCTGGCGAAGTGCCGCAACTCCACGCCGAATGCTTCACTCAAGTTGGCCGCGGAGCCTTTCAATCGGAGGGTTCGCTTCCCACTGTCCGCGGCGGACACCGCCAGACCGTGAGCATGCGCGAATGCCTCCACTTTGGCGAAATCCGCCGCGTCGGCGCCGAATCGTTCCGCAAACTCTTCGCGGCTCAGGATGTGCCGCTCAGCGGGCTTCTGAGCGCCCATTCTCATCAGGTCTGTGGAAGATGCCTGGGCGCGGCCCCGCACGCGTATTGTGATCTCGATCAGGTCTCCCGGATCCACTTTCTTGCCGGCTTTTGCGCCCGCCATCGGTTTGCGGTCGCTGCCCGGCAGCTTGATGCGCGCCTTTGTGGCCATCGCAGAATCCTCCTACAATCCTGGTGAGTGATCCAGCAATTCTATATCACTCAGGAGTCATGTAGCGCCGGCTGGCTGTACCTTTTATTACGTAGTCAGCAGCGGCGCCGGTTTGGCGGGTTTGCCGCGTAGTAGGAAGCGGGCCTCGTAAATCGCGTCGCCGAGGGTGACCACCGCGACCGCGATCAAGGTGTAAGCGATCCAGCCGTTAAACCACGCCACTCTGGCGGCCTGATCCACAGCGGAGAAGTTCCCGCCCGCGAGCTCCGCGAAATTGCCGGCCTTGAGCAGGACCGCCACGATCACCAGCATGCAGGCGTCGATTCCGATCCGCGCGCGCGACCGGACGCGCGCCCAACGGGGGTACAGAGCGCTCACCAGGTCGAAGAATGCGCTCACCAGGGTCAGACCGAGAACAGGCCAGTACATCTGTTGACACATGGGACTCAGAATCAGTCGCGTTCCGCTGGAAAGTGAGAACTCGCTGCGCTGCCACATCAGAGATGCCCAGAAGGCTGCGGCCGCGAGACCGAAGATGAATCCGGCGAGGTGGTTCCAGCGTGCCCTTGTATCCTGCACGCCCGGTATCCGAGGCAACTTACGAGGATTCCAGCTTTCGGCGTGCTGGAACTTGACTTGATAGCGATCCAGCAGCGCGAAAAAGGCCGTGACGATGCCCACCGTCATGAATGCGGCGCGCCAATACTCGACGACGCAAACCAGCAGCGCATGGCCGGGACGGGCGAATGCCATCACCGGGCCCAGGAAGACAAACGCGAACAACGGCACGTAAACCCAGCACAGGACGATTTTGAGGACCAGTCGATAAACCGGAAGCATGGCCGGATTGATCAGGCGCTGTTCCGGCAGGTAGCTGCTGGCGACTCTCATCGGTGAGCCGCGCTTCTTGAGGATCACAGCGAGCTCGTCTTCGTCCAGTTTGTGGCCCAGAGCGGCTTCGCGCTCCTCCACTTGCGACACCAGGTCCTCGCCCAGTTCGGCGATGATGTCCCCCTGCTGCGCCTTGGGCAGCCAGAATTTCACTGCGTGCAGGTAACGATCGAGAAGGTCGGTGTTGGTTGCGGGCATGGCTATTTTTTCTCCGTGGGTTGGCGGCCGGATTGGGCAGCGCTGGCGGCATCCCCGCCGCCTAGAATTCGTTCCAGCGCCGAATTCATCTGCTGCCACTCCGCCAGCAGGTCGTGAAGCACTTCTTCGCCCAGCGGCGACAAATGATAGAAGCGCTTGTTCCGTTTCTCTTCTTCCCTCCACTCGCTCGCCAGCAGGCCTTGGCTCTCCAGGCGCCGCAGTAGCGGGTAAAGGGTGTTCTCGTCGATGGCCAGACCTTGGTCGGCCAGGGCCTTCCGCAGCGCGTAGCCATAGTGCTCGGTGCGCAGCTCGGCTAGAACCGCTACTACCAGGCAGCCGCGGCGGAGTTCCAGCCGAAGGTTATCGAAGAGTTCGGAATTAGCTCCGTTGGTGTGCATCACATGCTGTCCTATACACACTGTATATTACACAGTGTGTGGTGTCAAGTATTTTGTGGGCTATTGAGCAGGTTTCCCGGTGACGATCCCACTGCTTCTTCTAACTAATTGCCATATAAAGTGTTAGCTCTTGTAGCGCGACTTCGTCAGCTCTCGCCGGTGCCATCCAGTGTGATAATCGGATCGAGAAGGTCCCAGGCCCTTAGTTTTCTCGGAAAGCAGTCACCTTGGGCAAGCTTTGCCCAAACAAAGAACGTAGCTGATTGATTCCAATAAGCCGCCTGGTTCAATTTTGGGCAATCCGCCCCATTTTCTGGTGTGGGGCAGGTTGGCAACCTGGGCGCGAATGGCATTCGGCGCAGCCCGGCGCCAGTCCCGGCCTGGGATCCGAATCCCACGCTGCCCTTATCCTCCGGTTCCCGCCGGACAGAGGTCCCGGAAGAACGGGCAGGCATGGCAGTGATCTCCTTCGTTCAAGGGGAACTGCAAGCTATCTTGCGCCTCCTGAAAGTCACGGACGAGCTGGCTGGGGCTCTCGAGCAGCGACGGGGCCAGGTCGACCTCCACCACAGCGTTGGGGCGGAGGAAGTACAGGCAGGCACGATCCGGAGCGCGGCCGGCCAGCTGTTCCACCGCCATTCCGTAGAGCCGGAGCTGGAGTCCGTAATCATGGGCGCGGCGGTGCGCCTCCGCCAGGTTCACGGCGTCGGTCTTATAGTCGACGATGACCAGCTCCCCGGCGTCTTCGAACCACAAGTCCACCTGGCCGTGAATCACCAGCCCCTCGATGGCCATCAGAAAACTGCACTCGCGTTCGAGACGTGTTGCCTTGGCCGCCTGCCTGCCCAGTGGGCTGTTGCGGAAGTTGGCCGCCAGGCGCATCGCCTCGGTGTCCGGGTCAGGGACCTCGGCGCCGGCCAGCATCTGGTGCACTTGCGTACCCAGATCGCTGGCCGAGAGGCCTTCATCACCGGCTGGCTCCGACCTACGGGGCAAACGGCCATCGAACCCGAGGTAGCGCCCCAGATAATAGCGGCGCGGGCAGCGGGCGAACTCGACCAGCGCGGTGACGGTCGCGTTGGTGTCCTGCTGTTCGGTTACCAATGGCGCATCCAGCCAGGCAGTCACGGGGTGCGCCGCGTCCGCGGTCCGCACGGCCGGAGCGAGAACCTGCAACTCCGGCGCCTGGCCGGCCACCAGCAGTCCCAGGTTCCATGACTTGCCGTCGGGCGCGGCACACTCGATCGTTGCCTTGCCCGCTTCCGGGAGCGGCAAGGGCAGGCTTTCGGACAGGCGCTTCGCCCAGTTCTCGATCTTCCGCCCGGTGCGCGAGAAGCTCAGCGCGAGGTGATGCTCGGCGCGAGTCATGGCTACGTAAAGCAGCCGGTTGCTCTCTTCTTCCTCGCGCTGTTTGCGCTCGTCGCGGACGGCGTGCTGGAATAAGTCGTCTTTATCGTCGCCATCCGCCGGGTTGCGCCAGCGAGCGCCAAGGCCGAACTGGGGCGAAAATGCCACCACCGGCGGCCCGGTCGCGACGCCTTTCTGGAGCGCCGCGACGAACACGATGGGATACTCCAGGCCCTTGGCGGAGTGAACGGTGAGGATCTGCACGGCGTCGGTGGAATCTTCGGGAGGAGCGTCGGACTCGCGCACGTCGGACTCGCGCAGCATTTCCAGGTCGGCGACGAACTGGTCGAGCGAGCCTCGCCCGGCCGACGCGCGCGCCTGCGCGAGTAATTTGTCGATATTGGCCGCACCCCGGGCGCCGATGGATGACCGGTAGCCGCAGTCGTCAAGCGCAGTGGCCAGGAGACGGTCGAAGCTGGCACTCTCGCGGAGCAGCCGCCACCGGCGCAAGCGGTCGCGGAAATGCATCAGGGCCTGGAAATCGCCGGGATCGAATTCGGATTCGTTTTCCGCGCTCAAGCGAGACAACGCGGTCGACAGGTTGTCCGGCATCAGCCGCAGCGACAGCAAGGCTTCATCCGCCACCGCCACCAGCGGCGACCGCAGCACCACGGCCAGGCTGATTTCATCGCGCGGGTTGGCGATCACGCGGAGCAGATGCACCAGGTCATTGACCTCGCGCGTATCGTAGAAGCCCTTTCCCCGATTGACCACGTAGGGAACTCCTGCTTCTTCCAGGGCGAGCGCGAATTCCGGAATCACTTCGGTGTTGCGCACCAGCACCGCGACGCTCTTGTAGGTGAATTCCGGCGATTCCTCCAGCAGTTCGACGACGCGCCGCGCCACCCAGCGCGCTTCGGTTTCGAGCGCCGCTGCCGCGTCTTCCGCGGTGGCGCAGATCGCTTCCACCGCAATCTCGCGCGGTGAGGCGAATTCCCGGCGCCCGAGCAGGGTCCTCGGCTCGACGCCCCGGGCGCCGTGCATGATGGTTTCGACCGCGCTCAGGATCTGCGGCCGGCTGCGGAAGTTATCCTCCAGCGGCACCAGTCCCCTGCCGGCAGTCTGGACTTCATCGCGATAGCGAAGGAAACCGGACGGCTCGGCGTGGCGGAAGCCAAAGATCGACTGGTTGACGTCGCCCACCGCGTAAAAGCGGCCCGGTGAGCGCACCAGATTGAGGAGCCGCGCCTGCTGCGGGTTGGTGTCCTGGAATTCGTCCATCAGCACGTAATCGAATTGCGCCTTGACCCGGGCGCGGGCTTCCTCATGGCGATCGAGGAAGGCGACGGCGAACTCCTCGAGGTCGGCGAAATCGAGCGCGCCGGCCGCCTGCTTCCGCTGGCGGTAAATCCGGTCGAAACGGCGTAGGATATCGAACAGCGTGCGGCGCTCATGCTGGTACAGTTCGGTGATGAGCGAATAGACCAGGTTCTCTGCCTGTTCCTTGAGCGTCTTCACCAGCACATACGCCGGAGTCCCGCTTTTCGACTTGCGCAGGTTGGCCGGGAACGCATCGAGCTCGCGCAGGGCTTCGAGCGGCCCGGGAGCGTTCACGATTCGCTCTGCAGATTCGCGAATCTCGTTCAGATGCTGTTTCTGAGCGTAGTTCCAGGTGGCCGCCGGTTCTTTCGCCAGCCTGGCGGCGGTGGCGGCGAAATCTGCGGTTCCGATTCCTGGCGGCTGGGCATAGCTCGCGAGATCCTCCACCCGTTTTCCCGCGGAGCGCATCGCATCGTACGCCGAAAGCAGCGCTCCTTCGAAGTCGTACGCGGAAAGGCCGCGAATGAGCGCCCGCACCGCGTCCGGCTGTTCCTGGAAAAGCTCTTCTATGGCGGCGGCCACGCACTCCTGCTGGAGACGCCAGGTGTCATTTGCATCGGCGACCGTGAATTCCGGGTCAACCGCGGCGAAGACGGCGTTCTCCTTCAGCAGGCGCGCGCAGAAGCCATGCACCGTGGAAACCCACGCCCGCTCCAGCTGGGCGCGCAGTTCGGCCTGCTCGCGAAACGCTTCCGCCAGCTTAACACGCATGTTGGACGCGGCCTTTTCAGTAAAGGTGATGGCGAGAATACGCTGCGGGCTGGTGCCGGCCTCCACCAGCCGGCGGAAATGCTCCACCAGAACCGTGGTCTTGCCGGAGCCGGGTCCCGCCACCACGCAGGTGTCCCGGGGAGGCCCGGCAACGTCGATCGCCGCGCGCTGTGCGGGCGTGAAGTCAGCCTCGGTCATGCGCCTGCCACGGCCGCCGCCGGTGTCTCGATGCGGCAGACGTCGCGGAACTGGCAGAAGCGGCAGGCATCGCGATCGGCTGGCTTCACTTCAATGCGCCCGCCGCGAATTTCTTCCATGGCGCGTTGCGCGCGGCCGCGCGTACCGGTAAACCAATCTTCCGGCATCGGCTGCGATTCCATTTCGCCCGCCTCGGTCCAGCCCGCGTATTCCACGCCGCCCTTCAATCCAATGTAGAACACTCCCGCCGGCGCGATGCCGAATTCCTGCGCGGCGCCCATCAGATAGAGCGGCGCTTGCAACAGCCGCTCATCCGCCAGTTTTTTGCGCGTGTTCTGCGAGTTGCTGTATTTGTAGTCGAACACAAAAGCGCGGCCATCGGCGGCCTGGTCGAGGCGGTCGATCTTGCCATGAATTTCGGCGCCCTCGGCGAGGGCGTAGTTGAACTGTTGTTCGGTGCGCGAGCGAAACTCGCCGCGGGGCCACCGGGTGTCGGCAGCGAAGGCCTGCAGGTCGTCGAGCATGGCGTTGCGCAGCCGCTCGGTGTGATAGGCGACAGGAATATCGTACTCCTCCAGCACGCGCGCGAACTCCTCGTCGAAGACGGCCGTGATCTCGCCGCCCTCCATCCACCAGCGAGCCAGCACGGCGTGAACAATGTTCCCCTGGCGCATGAAATCGAGCCGCTGATCGGGCCGGAGCGGCCGCGTCTGCAGGCGGAGAGTCTGGCGGCCAAAGTATTGAAAGCCGCATTGCAGATAGCTTTCCAGCGAAGTGGGCGATACGTGTGCGGTGCGTTGCACGAGCGCATCGAGCAGAGCGGCGCGCCCGATGGGATGCGGGTGCCGCAGTTCGCGGGGAAAGGCTGCTCTCGGTGCAACCGGCGGCGCATCCTGCGCCGTCGCGACGAAGTCTTCGAGGAAGATCGACGGCGGTGTGCGCTCGCCACGCGCGTCCAATTCGGGATAGGAAAGGGTGAGCAGCATGGTGGCGCGGGTGACGGCCGAACCGAACAGCGCCCGCTCCTCCCGCTCAAACTCGGCTGCGGTCCGCACGCGGATGCCGGCGGCGTGCAGACGGCGGCGCGCGTCATCCGGGAAAAACGCGTCCTGGCGGTGGAATTGCGGAAATTGCTCCTCCACCATTCCGCAGACAAAAACGACGGGCAGAACCCACTGTCGCGCTTCGGGCGCGCTCAAGACGTGAACCACGTTGCGGCGGTCGTCGGAGAGTCGGAGCGGCTTGAGACGCAGCACGGATTTGACCGCCCGCCAGAATGGCTCGATCGGGATTTCGGCCTTGGGATCGAGCGCCGCCGTGGCCTCGGCCAGCGATTCGCCAAACAGTTTCAGGGCTGCGGACTGGCTGCGCCACATCAGCACCAGTTCCCGATCCGCGGTATCGCAGGAGGCGACCGCCGGCCGGAACAGGTTGCGCAATGTGGCGAAGCGCCGCGCCCAATCCCCGGGCGACAGCACGAAGGAACGCCACTCTTCGAGCGCGCCCATCTCGTCGAGCAGTGGAAGCAGCGTCTCGGCGTGCGCCTCGATCGCCAGTTCCTTCAAGGCGCCGAGGCCGGCGTTGGGCGCCTGCTCGCGCAATGCGAAATCGAAACGGTCCACCGCGCCGGATGCGGCGAAGCGCGGCGCCAGGCGCAGTACAGCGAGTGTTTCCAGGTGGTCCCAGCCGCCCAGCATGGCGTCAATGGCGCCCGCCAGAAACCGCGCGACCGGATGCCGGTCGAGGTCCTCATCGAAATAGAAGCGCGCCGGAATGCCGAAACGGCTCAAGGTGGTGCGCAACACCGGCACGTAAGCTTCCGGCCGGACGATGACGCCGATTTCGCGGAACGGCCGGCCCGACGCGGCCTGTTCGAGGATGTGCCGCGCGATCTCTTCGGTCTCGCGCTCGATGCTCGCGGCGCGTACCAAGGCTACAGCGGGCCAGGGACGGACGCGCTGCATCTCCTGTTCCTCGAAACCGATGGCGATCAGGCGGGCGCGTAAATCGTCGCCGCCGCTGGAATCGAGGGTGAGTGTGACGCCGGCATGGCGGCCGAACGTTTCCAAAACCTCGAGCTCCGGGTCTGGCAGGGCGTGAAATCCATCCAGCCATATGGTGTGCACGCCGCCTAATCCCTCCGATGCGATGCGAGCGGCGGCCAGTTGCAGGCAGCGGGCGCGCAATGCCAAACCGCGGCGTTCCAGCGCCGCCTCGACCTCCTGGTATATGGCCAAAAACGGAGCGGCCAACGGCGTGTCGGGAAGATGGCGGCGCAGGCGCTGGCTGTCGCAGCCGGCGGAGGAGAATTCAGCGATGGTGCGCGCGAGCGCCCCGCAGAAGCCGGCGAAGTGCGCCACCTGCCGGAATTCCGCGCGATCGATCCGCCGCACCGCCTCTGCGACTGCCAGGTAAACCACCGAATCGGGGGCCTGCATCACCGGCAATGCCCACGGGCGCACGAAACTCGACAGGGTCTGAATGGTCTCGCCGGGCAGTACCAAACCTTCACGCACCAACTGGTTTTGCGAGTGCCGCGCCAGCGTGGCCGTCGGGACTAGTAGACGAACTTCCGAGCCCCCTCCGACCATTGCTTGCCGAAGTTCCTGTAAGACGAGGCTGGACTTGCCGGAACCGGCGCGGCCAGTGATGAGGCGCATCGGATCTAGTGTAGCGCAGGCGAAGAAAACACGAAAGCGAAATAATGATGGAAGCCCGTCAGACCTTTTCCCAGACCAGCAGCGCGCGGGTGCTGGCGAGGCGGCCCAACGGCCCGGCGATGCGTTCGCATCGTTCCGCCAGGCGAATGACCCCGGCGGGCATAGTGCTCCGCCGTTTGAAACCAAGTGTCGCGAGGTACGCGAGGCCCAGGAACGGCTCACAGCGTATAAGCTTGAGGCCGTCGGCCGGGCGAGTGCGCAGGCTTCGCACCAATCGGAACGGGATGGTGGCGTTGCCGTCAAATGCCTGCTTGCCGGTGGAGCGGAACGGCTCCGCAACATCGATCGAGAGCGTGCAATCTTCGTGGTGGAAATACCGATAAAGAACGTAAGACGGAGGAGTGATCCACGGCTCAATGGCTACCAGGCGTCCGCCGGGGCGGAGAATGCGGGTAACCTCGGCCAGGAAATCGAGCGGCTTTGGCAGATGGTGGATGACGTCCAGCATCACCACCGCGCCTGCACTCGCCGCGCGAAACGGAGAGCGGCAGCCGTCGCAGACTACATCCACCCAGGGTGTGAAGATGACATCGGTGGAAATGGACTCGGGACAAAACTCGCGAAAGAAGCCTGGCCCTGCGCCAAGTTCCACGATCGGCCGCCGGTCGCCGCAAGCTTCCAGCAGCGTCTTGAAAAAGTCGTGATAGACTGCTCTGAGCTCCGGACGCAGCTCCCAGATTTCCCGGTGCTGCCGGACATAGTCGAGATCGGAGGTTGCGGTTTGCGCCACAAAGGCGATTATACGCGGCCCGCTGCGGCAGCATGGCAAGGCCGCGACCTGCCGGAGGGATCCATCTCGCTCCTCTATCCCTAATTTGTTGGGGACGGGCAGACGCCCGGTCCATTCAGGAGGTTGTAGACAAATGATTCGCTGTTTGCCAGTGCTGTGCGCCGGTGTCGTGCTGGCGCTCCTGGTGGGGTGCACCTCGGCGCCGCCACCTCCGCCGCCCGACACGCACGATGCGGACGTCCAGGCGTTGAAGGATAACGAAGCGCAATGGGTGCAGGAGTACCGCGCCAAGGATCTGGACAAGCTGGTGGCGCTACGCGCCCGATGCGACGCTCATGACAACGGGAGCCGCCCCTGGCACTGGCGCGGATGCGATCCGCGGCATGCTGAAGGAGCTGGTGGGCGATGCGAATTTTTCGCTGGCCTTCCAGCCGTCACGAGTGGAAGTCTCCAAGGGCGGCGACTACGCCTATACCCAGGGATCCTATACGCTGACGGTGACGGATCCGAAATCGACGAAGCCCATCCAGGATTCGGGCAGCTACGTCACGGTGTACAAAAAGCAGGCTGACGGTTCGTGGAAGGCGGTTTCTGACATCGCCAGCTCCGGACCACCGGCGGCGCCTGCGAAGTGACTGGCAGGTTCTGATGTAGGGGCAAGCGCGCCGAGCCTTCGGCTCGCCTGTCGGACTAGGGGGTCTGACTCGGGCGGGGGCGTGCCCACACTGCAGTCAGTGAGCCAATTGGCTTTCGCGCCGGATGTCTTTGGGTTCGAGAATGCGCATGCCGGAGGACGGATTCTCTACCGCGTGGCGCAGCGCGCCCAGCATCTGGCGAATCGTTACCAGACCCAGGCGGACCGCGCTATCTCGCGTCTGCGGCAGCATTTCGGCGATTTTGTAAAAGGGGATGAGTGCATATGGCCACCGATGACCGGGGCCAAGCACGTACCAGGGCCGGAGGATGGTTGCGTCGAGGCGGTTTTCTGCGATGCTCTTCTCGACCTCGATGCGCACCGCCGCATAAGCCTGCATCACTGGCGCAGGATGGGCAACGCTGAGGTAAATGAAGTGGCGCACCGCGGCTTCGCGCGCGATGCGAACGGCCTCGAGCCCGGACTTCAGGTCGACGTCGACGAACTGTTGCGCTTTGGCGGGGCTGGGATGGTGTACACTGATCAGTTGGACAAAAGTGTCCGCGTTGGCGGCTGCGTGGCGGTAGGTATCGCCGTTCAAAGCGTCACCGACCAGGGGCGTGCAGCCGGCCGGCAAGCGGCGGCGCGAAGTTTCCCTCACCAGCGCCACCACGTCGTGGCCGCGTGCGTGCAGCAAGGGGATCAGCCGGCTTCCGATGTAGCCGGTCCCGCCGCTGACGAAGATGCGCTGAGGGTGTCCCAAAGTTGTCTGTCCCGACTCAGGTACAGATACGTACGCGGGCGCGTTCCGGATCTCGGAAATGCTTGAAGGCGCGCTCCTAGCCGGGCCGGCACGGCCGACCCGCCCCAAGCGAGTCCGGTTACTTGGGGGCTGTGAGCAGGCGAGCACCGCGATACAGGCTCACCACCAGATTGACTTCCACCCCAGAATACACCTATAGTTCGACTGTTCAACGAATCGCTCGCGTGCGATGCGGATGTCGGTGGGCCAGCGTAGTTCTCTTGGCTCCATTTGCAGGTAGGTTGTTGGCATGAGCACTCAAGTGAAACCCATCCATCGCTGCGCATGGTCGGAAGGCGACCCCCTGATGCGCGCCTACCATGACGAAGAATGGGGCGTTCCAGAATACGACAGCCGGGCGCTGTGGGAGAAGCTCATGCTGGACGGGTTTCAGGCCGGCCTCTCGTGGTCGATCATCCTCAGAAAACGGGACGCCTTCCGCGATGCGTTCCAGGGGTTCGATCCGGCGGTTGTTGCGCGACTCGGCGCGAAGGATATCGCCCGGTTGGTGAAGAATCCGGGGATTGTCCGCTCGCGCGCGAAGATTGAGGCTACCATCGGCGGTGCGCGCGCCTATCTGAAGATGGCTGATGCCGGCGAAGAGTTTTCCAGTTTCGCCTGGGGCATGGCAGGCGGCAAGCCGATCCGCAACACGGGACCGGTGCCGGCGAAGACGGAGCTCTCCGAGAAGATTTCGGTGGCGCTAAAGAAGCGCGGGTTCAAATTCGTTGGCCCCGTGATTGTCTATGCCTGGATGCAGGCGACGGGGATCGTAAACGATCACAGCGCGCAATGCTTCCGGCGAAACGCGGTGGGCTGAATAAGCAAGATCGCGGGCCTCTATTTGCCTCCCTTCGAATACGCCAGCAAGACATTGCCTGGCACCCCGCCCCACTGGCCGTAGCCGGAGTTGACGTAAAGCATGCCGCCGGCGATTACCGCACCGGAGACATCGAGCGATCCGCCGCGGGCTTTCGGGCCATTCACGGTTTCGAACTCCTGTACCGTATCCGCATCCCACACGACAGCGCCGGTGGCGGCGGAGTAGGCGCGCAGGTGCCCGTCCTCGGAGCCGGAAAACACGACACCGGGGATCGCGGACACTGCCGCCGACTGTGCCGGGCTGCAATTCTTGCGTTCGCCGCACGAGGGCGGCTTCGCGCTCCAGACTTTTCGCCCGGTGGCAAGCTCCAGCGCAAAGAGTCCGCCGCCGTGAGCGGGATCCACTGCCATCCGGTGCCCTTCCGGCACTGAGGTATCAGGCACATCGACGAATCCCAAATCCGACACCGCCACATAAGCCTTTTCGCCGTCGGACGCCGAGCCCCACTGCACGCCGCCCAGAAATCCACCCTTGCCGACTCGTGTCTGCCAGAGAAGTTGGCCGTCCCGGTCGGGATCCAGCGCGTGCACCATCCCCGATTTTTGTCCGATCACCAGCGCACGACGCCCACTTCCGAGCGATATCAGAATTGGCGGCTGCCCGAAGTCGAAGTCCTGTCCCGGCGTCTCGGGGCAGCTCGGATTGCCTGCCGTGACGCAGCCGTTGTTGAAAATATCGTTGGCCGTCAGCTGTTTCGACCAGAGAATCTTGCCGGTCTTTGCATCCAGGGCCAGGACCGCGTCACTTGTCGTTGTAGCCGGCGCCGAATAGTTGTCTCCTGTCGCAGCATAGAGCAATCCGGTTTTCTCATCGAATGTTGGAGAGGACCACACTGCTGCGCCCGAGGGGCCGCGCAATTGTGTGCCGGCCTTGCTCTTCGTTGTCGGCTGCGGAGCGTCTGAAATCGTGTATGTCTGCCAGAGGCGCTTTCCGGACGCGGCATCGAGCGCCACGACGCTGCCGCGGAACGTGCAACACTCATACTTCGGGTTGGGCGGCAGCACTTCTTCAAACGACGCGACGGGGACATACAAGACTCCGCCGTGGACTTGCGGCGTTCCCGTGATCATCGCGGCGAAATGCGTTTCCACTCGCAATTTCCAGAGCAACTGGCCCGACCCAGCGTTGACCGCATACACGTTTCCGTTCGAATCGCCGAAGTAGAGCGCGGGCCCGGCACTTGCGGCGGCATCAAAGACAATGCCGGAACGCACCGGCGAAAGAGCCTTGAAACTCCAGTACTGGCATCCGCTGCGAGCGTCGAGAGCGTACACCAGACCGGTCAGGCCGGCCGTGAACAAGCGTCCCTCCGCGACCGCGGGCTGAGAACGCGCAGCGGTGCCTGTGCCGAGCGCAAACGCCCACTTCAGTTTGAGCTTGGGCACATCGGCGGCGGTCAGTCCCGCCGCGGCTGCAGTCTGGAATCGGGTGTTGGCGAGATTCACCCCCCACCCAGTCCAGCGCGCCGCGGGGGAAGACGGCGGCGGGGCGCCCTGGCAGAGAAACTCGGTAGAGGCCGCCGTTACTGATGCCGGCTTCGCGCCCGCCAGATACGCGACCACGGCACGGCGTTCGTCCGCGGTCAGCGCGGCCCCCTGCGTCTTCATAGGCCCGCTTTCGAGCGACCGGCTGATCTGCGAGGCGTCCATCGCGCGCAGGGCACTGAGCGGCGGCACTCGTCCCGCCGGCGCATCATGGCATCCCGCGCAGCTTCGCTTGTAAATCGTGGCGCCATCCTGGGCGAACGCGGCTCCAACGCTCAGCGCAACGATCATTGTGAACTTAAGCAAAGACACATGCCAAGGCTGCATAGAAATATCCGTCTGTTACGGCGATTTGGGACAATACTGAGATCCTCATTGTACCTGAGCGGTTTCCACAGCCGGGTCCAGTTCACGTGGGTGCAGCTCGAAGACGCAGAAAAGGCAGCCAGGCCGATTGGCCTGGTGCGATACAATCTCCTTCCATGCGCATATCGGCTTTGCTTGTTGGCGCGGCCTGCATCGGGCTGCTGGCGGCTGCGCCGCTGGACCACAAGGAGGTGGAGTTCGGCCGTCCCGGCGGTAAGCCGCTGCTGCTCGATCTCCACGTACCTGACGGTCCGGGGCCGTTTCCGGCTGCCATCCTGGTCCACGGTGGCGGTTTCGACGAGGGCACTCGCAGCACCAACGTGAGGCCGCTGTTTGAACCGCTGATGGATGCCGGGTTTGTGTGGTTCACCATCGACTATCGCCTGGCGCCCGAGGCTCACTTTCCGGAGGCCATCGCCGACCTGGATGCGGCGATTCGCTGGGTCAAAGCGCACAGCGCCGAGTACCGCGTGGACCCGGGCAAGATCGCGCTGATCGGCGAATCGGCCGGCGGCTACCTGGTGAACTACGCGGGCACTCACGAAACACCCGAGACGAGGGTGGCGGCAGTGGTCGACTTCTATGGGCCGGTCGATTACGCCACGCTCGCCTTACAGCGCCGGGATCATCCGGAGCTTTTCAATATGGCGACGATTGACCGCCACGCGTCTCATGGCGGCGGAATTCACTTCTTCGGCGTGGAGCAACTCGATGCCGCCGGCGTAGCGAAGTTGCGCGCCGTCTCTCCTTTCTCCGGCGTTCACAAAGGGATGCCGCCGTTTCTCTGCATTCATGGCACGAAGGACGACCAGGTGTCGTTCAGCCAATCGATCACCATGTGCGACGCGATGCACAAGGTTGGCGCCGGGTGCGACCTGATTACCATCGAGGATGGAGGCCACGGGATGGGGGGATGGAAGGCGCCCGAGATGCAGCACTGGAAAGCGGAGATGATTGCCTGGCTGCAGAAAACGCTGCACGCGCGTTGATCCCGGCCGCTTCGATGGGGAGACCGCTGGCAACCGGGCTTCCCAGCTTTCAGCCTAATAATAAGGAGGAGCAACCTCGCAATGCTGGCGGCGCGAATTTTGGAATTCGGCAAACCGGAAGCCCTGCGGGTGATGGAGATCGATGAACCTCGCCCTGCGCCGGATGAACTGCTCATCGCCGTGCGCGCGGCGGGCGTCCATCCCAGCGACATGGGCAACCTGGCGGGACGGTTCCCGCAAACCAAGCCGCCGCGCACGCCGGGCCGCGATTACGCCGGTGTGGTGGTCCAGGGACCGGCCGAATGGCTGAGGAAAGAAGTCTGGGGGACCGGTGCCGAGTTGGGCTTCACCCGCGATGGCTCGCACGCCCAGTATGTGGCAGTGCCCAGAGCCGCGGTGCGCGAGAAGCCGGCCGCGCTATCGATGGAGCAGGCCGCTGTCGCCGGCGCTCCTTTTGTGACCGCCTGGCTCGCGGTGGTGCGGGCAGCGGCGGTCACCTCCGGCGAAACGATGTTGGTCACCGGTTCTCGCGGCGCGGTGGGAAGCGCCGCCGTGCAGATTGCGCGCTGGCGCGGTGCGCGAGCCATTGGTGTGCAGCGTGGAGGGGAAGGAGGCGACGCCGACACTGTAGTGGACTCCGAGCGGGAGGACGTGGCGAAACGAGTCCTGGAACTTACCGCGGGGCTGGGCGCCGATGCCTGTCTGGATACGGTGGGCGGTCCGCTGTTTGATGCCGTGCTGGCCTGCCTGGGACTGCGGGGCCGGCTGGTTGCGATCACCGCAAAAGGGGACGGGCGCGTGACTTTCGACCTTCGCGATTTCTACCATCGCGAACTGCGGCTGCTCGGTGTGGACTCCCTCAAGCTTGGCGCCAGTGGCGCCGCCGAGGTGCTGGACGAGTTGGGCGAGGGATTCCTCGCCGGAGCGCTGCGTGCGCCCAGTGTTCAGGCCTTTCCCCTGGAGCGCGCGGCTGACGCCTATGCCGCCGTGGCGAATGGCACGGCTACGGGCAAGCCTGTACTGGTGGTTTCGGCTTCCTGAGGAAGCATCTGCCGGACTCTTGGCTTTGCTGCCGGACCCGGGGGTCCGACGCAGGCGAGGGCACCCCCGCGCTGACTGCTAGAATCCACCTGAGAATGGCGAAAAAAACGCTGCCTCTTTCCACGGTTTACGGCCTGCTCGAGCCGGGGCCGGTGGTGATGGTCACGACGGAACGCAAGGGGCTGCCGAACATCATGACGCTGTCCTGGCACACGATGATGGAGTTCGAGCCGCCGTTGGTGGGTTGCGTGATCAGCAACCGGAACCACACGTTCCACATCCTGAAGGCGACCAAAGAGTGCGTCATCAATATCCCGACCGTGGGACTAGCGGAAAAAGTCGTGGGCTGCGGGAACACCACCGGCGCAAAAACCGATAAGTTCACGACTTTTCGACTAACCCCGGCGGCCGCCGGGCGAGTCAAGGCGCCGCTGATTGAAGAGTGCTATGCGAACCTGGAATGCAAGGTCGTCGATGCGAAGATGACCGCGAAGTACTGCTTCTTTGTTCTCGAGGTCGTCAAAGCGTGGATCGACCCGTCGGTGAAACATCCGCGGACGATTCATCATCTCGGCCGCGGCGTCTTCATGGTCGCCGGCAAGATTATCCAGCTACCTTCCAAAATGCGATAGGCTTGCCGGCGTCGCGCCATCCCGAACCTGTCGTGCGCTATTGGGCGGCCGCGGTGACGAACGTGTTCAGTTGCGTCTCGGCATCGCCGAGCAGGGCCGTGATCAGATGGTCTCCGGATGTCAGGTCAGGCGGCACCACCACATTGATCTGATAGAGGCCCGGGCCAACCAAACCGGCAAACGTGACCTGGGCCTCGACGGCATCCATTACGACGGTGGGCCAGGCAGGGAGGGGAAGCGCGGATGGCACGATCTGCCCATTCAGAATCGGCGGATTGGTAGCGCCAAAGCCGGTGCCGTAGAGGACGATGGTTTCGCCGGGGGCGGCTCCGGTGGTGGTGACGCCGCTGATGAGGCCGGAAGGACCGATCAGCGAGCCGTCCGGGTGCGTGGCGGCGGCATACAGATGACCGTTTGCCGAGTTGACACCTATGGTGAAAAAGGAAGGAGCCGTGAGCAACACATTAGTCGACACAAAAGCACTACTAAGCCCGTTGTTAGTGGCCTCTATCTTAACCGGGCCTGGCGAGATATCGGACGGGACCAGGAAGTTAATCTGCATGTTACTCACAAAACTCACTGGTGCGGCTTCGCCGTTTACGGTCACACCCACACCGCCGACGGTGGTCGGCAGCGTGGTGCCGGTAACCGTCCAGGTGCCGGGCAGCGTCGCCAGGGCCGCGCCTTTCAGAGCCACCCAGGTGTTGGGGGCGATGTCAGAGGCGAGAAAGCTTCCCGCGTTCTGAATGCCTGTCACCTGGAAGGACGGGACTGGTTGAATGCTGCCGTACAAACCGTGAGACTCCACGGGATCGTTGTTGGGGCCCCCGCCGATGCCGGCCGTGAAGTACAGCGTGCCGGGATCTTCGCTGCGAGCGCCGCTACCAAAGTTCAAGGACCAAAGTCCCGGGTAGGAAATGGGCGTGCCCGAAAGATCGTTCAACGTTCCCAGCCAGTCACCGTTATTCAGATTGTAGGCGTTGATCTTGCCATCGCCGAGGTTGCCGACCAGCAGCGCACCGCCGAACGGTCCGAAGGTAGCGGGAGCCACCGCCATGCCCCAGGGCGAATTCAGCGCCCCGTTCGCAATCAGGTTGACAACCAGTTTGCCGGACTCATCGAACAGCGCGACGTAGCCATTCCCCGGCCCGGCCACGTCATCGTGCTTCGCGTCATCCTGCTTGGCGTAGGCCACGTAGACGTTCCCATTGATGATGACCAGGCTGAAGGGAGTGAAGCCCGCGGGAGCGGTCGGGTTCACGAACGCACCCGCGTTATGAACGGGAGTCATCGTACCGTCGAAGACATCTACGGCTCCGCTGTTAAAGTTGGCGGCGAACAGAAGCGGAGCACCAGCCACGCCGCCCAATACGCACGCTTTGTAGACCGCACCCGAGGCCGAGTTGTCGAACAGGACCTTGGCGTGCGTGGAATCTACGCTCGAATTCCATCCCGAAATGATGCCGTCCTCGGAGCAGAATATAAATGATGCCGGTTTGCCTGTGGCCACGGCGAAGTCCGCTGTGTTGGACGCGAACGTATTGAAGATCACGCCAGTCACGGGCCCTCCGGTGGCTGCTCCTCCGGCCGCCGGTATGTTGACGATCAACGGAATCGCAGTGCCGGTCCCGTCGTAGAGCGTCGAAGTGCCCGAGCCGTTGTTGCCAATCCAGAAGGGACTCTGTCCGAAGCCGTTGCCCCACGGATTGATCAGATTCGCATCGACGTAGTCGGCGACACCCGGCAGGTCGGAAACGAACTTGTGTACCAGGAAGGTGTTCGCGGGCGGCTGCGCAATCGCCCACGTACTCAGGGCGCAAGCCAGCAATCCGAATCGGCAAACGGCGCGCGCGCTACGCGCCTGCTTAGATAATTGGTCAGATCTCATAGCAGCAGTTTATAGCGCGAGGTTCCGTGACAAACGTAAACTCAGCGTAAACACGGGAAAGGAAGACTGAAATGGTATTACTCGGCACTAGGGATCGCGGCGCTTCGAAAGACATCCCCAAGCCGGCGCAGGGGTCAGGGGGCTGGGCATGCCCGTCCCCAACGGGAATGGCGGGGGTGGCCACGGGTTTGTCAGCGATACCCGGCTGCCTGCAGTTCGAACAGTTCGGCATAGCGGCCGCCCAGGGCGACAAGTTGGGAGTGTGTGCCCTCTTCGCGGATTACGCCGCCGGCGAGCACGAGGATGCGATCGGCCATCCTCACCGTCGAGAAGCGATGAGAAATGAGCACGGCCATGCGATCGCGCGTCAGTTCGGCGAAACGCTGGAAGACTTCAAACTCGGCGCGCGCATCGAGCGTCGCGGTTGGCTCATCGAGAATCAGGAGCTGCGCGTCCCGCATGTAGGCGCGAGCCAGCGCGAACTTCTGCCACTCTCCGCCAGAGAGGTCCACGCCGCCCTCAAACCGGCGGCCGACCATCTGCCGGTAGCCGCCGGGCAGGCGGTCAATGACGCTTTGAGCGAGGCTCTTGCGCGCGGCTGTTTCAATGCGGCCGGTGTCCTGCAGCGAGTCGATCTTGCCGAAGCCGATGTTCTCTGACGCCAATATGTCGTAGCGCATGTAGTCCTGAAAGATGACGCCGATCTCCCGGCGCAGGTCTTCGACACTGTATTCGCGCAGGTCAACGCCGTCGAGAAGGATCTGACCCGCAGTGGGATCGTAAAGCCGGGCGAGGAGCTTTACTAAAGTGGTTTTGCCGGCTCCGTTCTCGCCGATAAGAGCCAATTTCTCGGATGGATGCAGGGTAAAACTAATGTCTTCGACGACTAGGCGGCTATCGCCTGGATAAGCGAAAGCCACGTGGCGGAACTCGAAGCCCTGGCGGATTGGCCGCGGCGCTGGAATCGCGTGCGGCGCGGAGCGGATGGAGGGCTGCATCTCGAAAAAGTCGAACAGGTCTTTCAGGAAGACCGCCTGCTCCGAGATGTCGTTGAAGCTGGAGAGAATGCGCTCGATGTAGCCGCGCGACCGCGAGAATGCGCCGGTGAGCAGAGTGAGGCTGCCGACGGTGATGGAGCCGGCAAGGTATTGGACCAGCACCACAACGTAGGCGCCGTAGTATCCACCCGTCGAGACCAGGTTGAGGGCCGAGCCGACCAAAGACCGCCTGATCGCAAGGGCCTTGTTCTCTTGCTCGATCGCTGCCGAAACTTCGTCGTACCGTTGAGTCAGGTGAGGGCCCAGGCCGAAGATCTTGACCTCCTTGGCAGCCTGGGTGCTAGCTCCCAGCAGGCGCAGGTAATCCAGGCGTCGCCGCTGCGGCGTCCAGCGGTAGAGAGCCGAATATGCCAGCGTGCTGCAGTGGGTTTCCCCCAGGAAAGCGGGAACAATGGCCGCCACGAGCAGCACCATCAGCCAGGGGGAGAACAGAATCAACCCGGCCGAGAGCGAAACCAGGCTGACGAAGTCCTGTCCGACGGCCAGCAGGGAGGCGAGCAGGTTCAGCCGTCCCGTGGTCTGGCGCCGGGCGCGCTCCAGTTTGTCGTAGAAAACCGGGTCTTCGAAAGAGGCCAGGTCAAGCTCGGTGGCGTGGCGCATCAGGCGGACGCTGATTCGATTGGTGAAGCGGTCGCCGAGAAGGCTGTCGAGGAGGGTATTGGCCCGTCCCAGGACGTCACTCGCCACGGCCAGCGCTAAGTCCAGTGCAACCAGCTTCCAGATGTGCCGCAGATCGCCCCTGTGGCGCGTCACGCGGGCGACCACTGCGTCCAGTATGAGCTTCGAGACCCACAGAGTGGCCAGCGGAAGGAGGGCACGTATGAGGCGAAAAACCACACTAAATGCCACCATCGGCGGGCTGGTTTCCCAGACCATGCCGAGCAGCGGCTGGACGTTCGCCAGGGCGCCAAAGCGCTCGCGCCAGGACAGATTCTTGGCTGGATTGGCTGGCCTGGGCGGGTGCATGGCATCCAGTATAAGCCACGGTGATGGCGACTGAGGCCTAGCCGATCAGGCGGGGAAACGACCGCAGCGTGGCACTTCAAGCCACTCAAAAGGGGTCATTAAACAGAAATGCTCACCCCGAAGGGTGAGCATTTTATCCCCCCCGTTCTACCAGGGAGTGATGTTCGATGGGAGAATCAGTTTCGACGGAATCGCAATCCGCCAAAAACTTTTGTAGTTGGATCTTATTTCCCCGCGGCCTTCAAGTCAAGCGGAAATACGGACGCGTTTTTCGAGGCCGTAAGATGCTCGTATGCCCCAACTTGCAGCAATGCGCAAAATCTTACAGCGGTAGCGCAATGCTGGAAAAGGTCTCGACGCAGCCTGAGGATTTCTGTCCAATATGCACATAGCAGGACTTTTATAAAACGGTACTCGAGCTTAGTCGAGGTGCAGACTGATCATGACTTCGGGTTCCTCGCCGTGCCGAATCAAGCGCATGAGTACGCGGGCGGCTCCCAGCAAAAGGCCGGAGACGATCGCAAACGACAGTAGTATCCCGATGAGTTTAAAGATGTTTAAAAGCAGGTTGCCGGGGTTGTCGCGCTGCGTGGGAACGCGCTCGTCGCGCGTGATCTCGGCCTGCCAGCGGACCTGCGCCAGGAGGCGCTCGGCAGCATCGCGGTCGCGCGGTGCTAGAAGTACTGCAACCAGAGGGCCACTTCGTTTCACCATGGCGCCGGCGAGCTGCTCGAAGTCGGACACCTTCTGCATGGCGATTTGCGGCGATGGGTAGTTGAAAATCGCCATGGCCTGTTCGCCCTTCGGGCTACGGAAGACACCGAGCTGCGCCTCAGCATCGTAGTGAAAGCCGGCTACGGAGGGAGAAACCCCGGGTAGGAATTTGGCGAGGCTGGCGGGGCCCGTGATGTAGCGCTGGCTATTCGGCTCCAAGTCCTCGGCAGGCAGGTAGCCGGGCAAAACGGGCAGCGCGGTCGTGTCTACGTTCTTCAGCGCCTGATTCAATGCGGTCCATTCTTCCGGCGACGGCTGATGGCCGGCGAACTGGATCAGATACTGTCCTTCGGCTGCCAGGAATCCATCGCGGGTCGCTGCAGCAAGAGCGGCGAGTTGGGACGGTTTGGCATTATCGGGACGCTGCCAGTCGAAGGCCGCCAGAGCGGCAGTCGGGTCGCGCAGCTGCCATGCAGTGACGGTGAAGGCCGCACGGTCCACCCTGTAAGTTGCCGACTCCCACGCCTTGAGCCCGTAGTCGTCCCAAACTGCGCGATCGGTCAGCGCCGGCTGCGACTCAGCGGTGCGATGCGCGGGGCCGATGGTGTCGGGAAGGATAGAAGCCGCCAGCAGGCATGGAGCAGCCAGCAGGGCCAGGAAAGAACGCATACGTTTATTAGACGCCAAAACGGGCGGCGGAGGTAACGATGTTTGTGCCGGTTTCTGCCGGCTCCGGTGAGTAACCCGGCTTGGCGTATTCTATCATCGCGGCGCAAGCTAGCGATTTGGCTGGGCGAGAGGCGTCTCGACTCAGCGAGCGGTGAAGAAAAGCCGAGACGACTCTCGGCTCAGCAGACTGGACAGTCTGCGCCACGGACCGCTCGAGTGCACCGTGCGATGATGGTGTTTCTCAATGGCAGAGGAAGCGGAAAAGCAGGAATGGCTGGCGGCGGCGCGCACGGCGATGGAGATCGAAGCGCGCGCGGTAACGCAGGCGGCAGCGCGTCTGGATCGCAGCCTGGTGTGCGCGGTGGAGCTGATTCTGGCGCATCCCGGCAAGGTGGTGGTGGCCGGCATCGGCAAGTCGGGGCACGTGGCGCGCAGACTGGTGGCGACGTTGTCGAGCACCGGCACGCCAGCCGTCTTCCTACATCCGGCGGAGGCCGCGCACGGCGACCTGGGTATCTACACTCCCGGTGATCCGACGGTGCTGGTATCGAAGAACGGCAGCTCGGCCGAGCTGATCGCCCTAGTCCCGCTGCTGCGCGATTTCCGCTCGCCGCTGATCGGGATTCTGGGCGCGACGTCGTCGCCGCTGGCTGCGGCGGTGGACGTGCTGCTCGACGCCTCCGTGGAGCGTGAAGCCGACCCGCACAACCTGGCGCCTACCGCGAGCGCTATGGCAGCCCAGGCCGTGGGGGACGCGCTGGCCATCGCACTCATGAGCGCGCGCGGCTTCACGCCGGAGCAGTTCGGCCGCTATCATCCCGGTGGACAATTGGGACGCAATCTGCGGATCTCGGTGCGCGAGGCGATGCATGGCGCCGCCGAGGCGGTGATGGTAGCGCCATTGACATCGTTAAAAGAGGTCATCATCGCCATGACCCGTCTGCCGCTGGGCGGAGCGTGCGTAGTGACGCCGGATGGAATCCTGGCCGGTTTTATCACCGATGGCGACTTGCGGCGGGCGCTGGCGCGGTACGACGATATCCGCGGCCTGCGCGCCGCCGACATCATGACGGCGGGTCCGGTGACCATCGGTCCCGACGCCAGCTTGGCCGCGGCGCTGGAACGGATGGAGCGGCGCGCCTCTCAGATTTCCGCGCTGCCGGTGGTAGATGAATCGGGACGCGCGCTGGGCATTCTGCGCCTGCACGACGTCTACCTGGGATTCCGCGGCCCCGCGCCGGGCGGCTCGTAGGCCGGATCGGGGAAGCGGCTTCCATCCTCTCTCGCACCCGCGCAGCGAAGCGGTGGCACCCTTCGCGCCACGCAATGTATTCTGGATGAAATGATCCTGATGCGAACCTACATGCGACGCCTGCTGACTGCCAGCCTGGGATTGGCGGGGTGCCTTGCCGTGCTCCACACCAACTCACTGGCACAGACTGCTCCGCCGAAGCCGCCGCCCGACGTTCTGGTTTTGAATGACGATGAGAAACTGGTGGGGCATTTCGTCCGCTCCAACGGCGGCGACGTGAAGTTCAAGAGCGACGTGTTGGGCGAAGTCACCATTCCCTGGAGCAAAGTGAAGGAACTGCACGCCGGCGGGAATTACACGGTGGTAGGCAAGGACATCAAGCTGGGCCGGCGCTCCGATACGTCGAAGCTGCCCAAGGGCAGCCTGGCAGCCACCGACAAGCAGATCACGGTGACCGCCGCACCCGGCGCGGCGACGGCAACGATTCCGGTGGCGGACGCGGCACACGTCATCGAATCCACCGAGTTTGAACAGCAGGTGATGCGCACCCCCGGTTTTGGCGAAGACTGGGCCGGATCGATCAACGCCGGCGCCACTCTGGTGGAAGCCACCCAGCAGAGCCGCACGTTTAACGGCGGTTTCGCCCTGGTGCGGGCGGTACCGATAGAAGCGTGGCTCGACCCTCGCAACCGGACGAGCGTGGATTTTAGTTTCGCCAGCGGCATCGTCAAGCAGCCAGGCGCGGCTGAAATCAAGACCGACATCATCCACGGGGACCTGGAACGGGACGAGTATTTTTCCACTCGCCGCATGTACGGATTCGCCCAAGCCTCGTTCGATCATAATTACTCGCAAGGCCTGGGTTTGGGGGCGCAACTGGGCGGCGGGCTGGGCTGGACGGCAGTGAAGAGTGCCGTCAACGTGCTCGACGCGAAGGTCAGCATCACATACCTGCACCAGAGCTTCGATGGATCGACCAGCCTGAACAAGAGCCTGGTGGCGTCGAACTTCGCCGAAGCCTTCACTCACAAGTTCAAACACGGCGTCGTACTGACGCAGACAGTCTCGGCGACACCGACCTGGAACATCGCCAATGACTGGTTGGCCAACGCTTCGGTCGGGCTGTTGGTGCCGGCATACAAGCGATTGAATATCGCGCTGGGAGCGGTCGACAGCTACCTCAACAATCCTCCCCCCGGGTTCAAGAAGAACTCGTTCCAATTGACCACCGGGCTGACGTACACGCTGAAGTAAAGGGCGGGAGGCTGCGCAGCGGCATCGGTCTGGCAGCGGTTGCCCGGGCAAAGGACACCGGCGGCAGAGACCGCGGGCGCTACAAGCTAGCGGACGGCGATCTCGCCGAAGGCCAGCCCCAATTCGCGAGGGTCGCCTGGGGCGTGGAAGGTGCGGCTGACTTCGATGGTGAGGCGCATTTCAAGGTTCGCCGAGACGGGCAGGGGGAGCGTCACCTCGAAGCCGGCTGAGGAGACGATGGCGGCCGGCAGAGGCACACCATCCGCCGTGACGCTGACCGTGAGCGGGCCGGAGAGCAGTTCCTGGTCCGCACATCTGCCGCGCAGATAGAGAGACTCGCCGGCGTGCCCGGCTCCGGCCATACGCAATGTGGCGCGCTTCGGCATCCAGCGATGATTGCCCTCGGGCGGGTACCACTCGGGACCGAATAGGCTGGCGGCCAGCGGGTCGGCGGCGTCCAGAGCAGACGGCAGGCTCCGTTCCATCGGCATATTGGCGAAGACTTCGCTGATGTTGCGCAAATGCGGGCCGCGGACGTCATAGACGACCAGATCATCGAGACTCAGCGCGCGCGCAGTGAGGGCGCCGGAAAGCACGAACTCGCGGATCTGGTCCTCGTGCTCGAGATCGGGTTGTTTTTCGCTGCCGGGCGCCAGGTAGACGCGCTCGACGCCAATCAGGCGCGGGGCAAGTTCGCGCACGGCGTCGACGAACAAAGCGCGGTCTACCCCGTATAGAAGGAACGCTTGCCGGGGATGGAGTTGGTGCGCCGCCGCGAGGCCACCGAGAAAGGCACGGACGCGAGCGGTTCGCGCGTAGTTCCACGCCGCGTCAACTCGGAGGGCCGGGATGACCAGCACACCGTAGAGGGCGGCCAGAATTACGGCGGTGGTTTTGACGGCTGCACCGGCTCGCCAGGCTTCGGCGAAGCCCCAGGCGCCCAGCCAGCAAAGGCCGATCACGGGCAGGGCCGGGTAATACTCCATCAGGTGATCGCGAAGCGGCAACAGCGGCGTGAGGACCGCAGAATACCAAACCAGGCAGAAGAGCGCGGCCCATTGGCGCTCGCGCAGTCGGCGAAATACAATGACGGCCAGCGCGGCGGTGAGCAGACCGACGCCGGCCAGGAGTTCCGCCCGTGATGCGCCCAGTGGCGTGGCGAGGTAAGCCGGGCCCAGCGACCAGGTCCAATAGGTCCACAGCGAGCGCAGCATCGAGGTGCCAAAATGCATGGCGTAATCGCCGGTGAGGGGAGGCGGCGCGACCCACTGGTGGAGGCCGAAATAGGCGATCGAGACGGGAACCATCGCCAGCGTGCCGCGGAACCGATGGCGCGCGCAAAGCCAGGTGTAGGAAGCGGCCAGCGCTGGATAGACCAGGTTCAACTCAAGCGCTCCAAAGCCTAACAGGAACGCGATCCACTGGCCGGCGTTGTAGCGGCGCGCCCCGGTCTCGATGTAACGCAGCAGGAACCAGAAGGCCAGCAGCAGAAAAAAGCCGCACAGAATCTGGTTCCAGGCGCAGGCCCACCCGAGAGGTTCCATCAGCGAGCTGTTGACGGTCCAGAAAATCGCGGCCCAGAAACCGGCCGCGCGGCTGCCGGTGAGGCGCGTACCGATGGCGGCAACGAGCGCCAGATTCGCAAACTGGGTGCCGAAGATCACCATGCGGTACGGCAGCGCATCCAGGCCGAAGAGGGACGTGCCTGCCATGAAGAACAGGCGCTCGCTGAGCGGGCGAAGCGTGCCTTCCGCCAGCGGCGCGAATACGGCGTACAGAAAATCGTGGAAGTTCGAAACGGTGTCGGCCAGATGGAGCCAGGCGAAGTCATCGGCGCGGAACCAGGCGCGAAAGCTCAGCCAGTGCATCCAGAGGCAGAAGAGTGGCGGGGTCAGCCAGTAGAGCGCTTGAAGAATTCCTTGCCGCGATGCGGCGAGCGAAGCCCGCATGATGGCGGGGACGGACGCGGATGCATGGGCCTGGGCCGGATCGACGCCGCGGTGCACGAATTGGTTCCTACTTTGGCTCCAGGCCTACCGAGGCGACGATGATGCCAAGTTCACGCCGTTCGGCGCCGGCCGGTGGAATGGCGTTGTCGAGGGAAAACTGGATCCGCACCGCATCCTTACTGAACGCGGACGCCGGGACGTCGCGCTTGTACTCATACTGTCCGGACTTGTTGTACGTCTCCGGCGGCAGCTGCGTGCCTTCGATGGACGCCGACAGGGTCAGCGATTTCGCATGGGCGATGGCAACGTCGGGAATGGTGAACGCCAGGTTCAGCCTGGCGCCGCTCTGCGCGGAGGCGATCGGCGCGTGCAGCAAGACGCTGAACTGCCTCGCGGTCCAGCGCCAGGAATTATTCTCGATACCGTAGAAGCCGTTCAGCAGTTGCGGCTCCTGCCCGGCCTCGGAGGTTCTCACGGTGGACGCGAGCGTCGGCGCCTCGCCCTCGGTCGGCACCACCTTGACGGTTTTCGGCTCGCGTTTGCAGCCCAGCGGCGCCAGGGCGAGCGTTAGAACCAGGCCGCCGGCCATCAGGGGCAGGCGGTATCGTCGCGCATGGAATACCTGTTTCATCAGTCTCCGATTTTCTCCACTTCCACCAAACAACTGTAAAACACGGGGCCGCCGCCCGCATCGGTGAGACGCTGGGAGGTGAGCGCGTTGACGTTGCGGCGGCCGGGGGCGCGCCGCGGCCAGCGCGTGGAGGGCGCGGATGCCACGCCGGGCGGCACACGGCCATCCACACTGGCGCGCAGCACCACCGAGCCGCGATCGTTGAAGACCCGCACCGGGTCAGACCCCGCGATGCCGCGTGGGGCTGCGTCCGCCAGGTTGAGGTGCACCACGGCGGTTTCCTCGTCCAGGGCGTCGCGATATCCGAAAGTGGAATTCATGCTGTCATCGTTCTTGGGCGAGATCAGCTCCAGCGGGAAGCGGCGGCGGAGCGCTGGATCGCCGTGTCGCGATTCTACCGGCGGCGCGTAGTCAAGCGTTTCGGCGTGGAAGTGGCACTTGCCGTCCGCCGCGCCGAAGCCGCCCGCCGCGAAGGGCTGGAACGGCTCGGGAATGCGCAGCCGCACGGATCCCTTCTCCTCCAGCTCTTGCAGCGTGATGCCGGCCACAAAAGGATGTGGCGAATCAAGCAGGGTGCGAAGCATGTCGTCTTCCGTGTCACGGAAACAGGGATCGCCGAAGCCCATTCGCGCCGCCAGGCGGCGGAAAAACTCCACGTTGGAAGTGGCCTCGCCGGGCGCGGCGAGAGCGGGCCGGGCCAGTTGGAGATAGTAGTGGCCGTAGGCGTAGTAAAGGTCGGTATGCTCGAGAAAGGTGGTGGCGGGCAGCAGGATGTCGGCGTAGTCGGCGGTGTCGGTCTGAAATTGCTCCAGCACCACGGTGAACAGGTCCTCGCGGGCGAGGCCGGCAAGAACCGCGTTCTGATCCGGCGCTACGGCGGCGGGGTTAGAGTTATACACCACCAGCGCCTCCACTCGCGGCTGGTCGAGCGTGCTGAGCGCCGGTCCAAGCTCCGACATATTGACCAGGCGGGCCGGGCGGCCCAGCGAGAGCTGTTGTAAGTCGGCGCGCTCCAGTCCTTCGCGGTTGAGGTGGAAAGCCTGAGAAGTGGAGAGTTGCAATCCGCCGCCCACGTCTTTCCACGATCCGGTAAGCGCCGGCAGCAGCGCGATGGCCCGCACCGCCATGGCGCCGCGTTCGCTGCGCTGCACGCCGTAGTTGACCCGGATCACCGCCGGGCGGGTGGTCGCATATTCGCGCGCCAGTTGGACGATGTCTTCCGCGGGAATGCCGGTGAGCGAGGCGGCGCGATCGGGAGTCCAGGCGCGGACGCGGTCCCGCAATCCGTCGAATCCGCCGGTGTGACGCTCCACGTAATCGGCGTCGTACAGGTCCTCGCCGATGATGACGTGCATCAGCGCCAGCGCCAGAGCGGTGTCGCTACCGGGATGTATCGAGTAATGGCGGTCGGCCAGGTCGCACGTCCGGTTGCGGCGCGGGTCGATGGTATAGAATCTGGCGCCGTTGCGCCGGGCCTCCACGATAAACGGCCACAAATGGACGTTGGTGCCGAGAACATTGGCGCCCCATGCGATGATCAGGCGCGCGTGGCGGAATTGTTCGGGTTCGGTGCCGTAGCGCAGGCCGAGCGCCTCAGTGAGGCCCGCGCCGCCGGCCGAAGCGCAGATGGTGCGGTCCAGCCGCGAGGCCCCGAGACGGTGAAAGAAGCGGCGGTCCATGCCGCTTCCCTGCAACAATCCCATGGTGCCGCCGTAGCTGTAGGGCAAGATGGCTTCGGAACCGGATCGGGCGGCAATGGCACCCAGGCGCGCGGCGATTTCGTCGAGCGCGCTTTCCCAACTGATGCGCTCAACGCGGCCTTCGCCTTTACGGCCGATCCGCCGCTGCGGATAGAGCAGGCGCCCGGGCGAGTATTCGCGCTCCAGGTACTGAGCCACTTTGCCGCACAGGAAGCCCCTTGTCACCGGATGCGCGGGATCGCCGCGCAGCCTGGTGCCGCGCCCATCCTGCACGGTAACCAGCAGCGAGCAACAGTCCGGACAGTCGAGGGCACAGACGGACCGCTGAACTTGGGGCATTGACGACGATTATAGCGGGCGCAGCCTGGTCCCTGCTGGCACTGCGAGGGCTCTATCGCCGGCCGCGAATCGCGGTACTTCCAGTTGAGGTTCCATTATTTCGAATGCGCCGTTCGCAGCAGGAAAGCAGCGGAAAGCGGTAACATTCTCTTGCAGGCGGGCGCCTAAGAAAGCAGCAACCCATGGAGGCCCACCCGATTTTTGAACTCCTGAAGCGGTCATTATATATGTGCGCCGGTTTGTGGGCGCCGAGCCCGCGTCCCGCCCACAGGAATCGGTTGGGGTGTTTCCGGACTGGCGTTTCCCGATGGTTTCTGGCCGCCTGTCTGCCGGTCGCATGTATTTCGGCCGCCGAACATCACGGATGGGTGAGATCGGGCGACGTTCCGGTGCCGGGAGCGACCGTAACGGTGACGCAGGGCGACAAGAGTTTCGTCACCTCGACTGACGACTCGGGCGCTTACTCCTTTGCGAATCTGCCCGACGGTGTCTGGACGCTGCGCGTGTCGATGCTGGGGTTCAGTCCGGTATCTCGCGATGTCGGCGTTGCGCCGGAGGCGCCCAGCCCGACTTGGGACTTAACCGTGCTAGGGCTGGATGCGGTGCGGCAGCAGCTGGCCGCCGGCACGCCGCCGGCCGGCACGCAGGCTCTCGTGGCTCCCAAACCCGGCACTCCGCCGCCAGCGCAGGCGGCCGCCGCCAAACCGCCGGCAGTCAATTCGCCAGGCGGCGCGGGGCGCGGCAATGCAGGTGGTGGGCGGCCCTCTCTGCGACAGGGCATGCAACCAGGGGGCGGCTTCCAGCGGCTGGATGTGAACCAATCGGCGGACGCGGGGTCAGAGAACGGCGCCGGCGAAACCGCCGTGGCCACCGGCGACGCCACGCAGAGCTCCGACGCCTACGTCGTCAATGGCAGCGTTAACAGCGGTCTCAACACGCCGGAACAGAATGACTGGGGCTTCGGCGGTCCAGGTGGCATGAATGGGATGGGCGGCCCTGGGGGATTCAACGGCATCGGTGTGCCCGGCGGTCCCGGTGGTCCCGGCGGTCCCGGCATGGGCGGCGGTCCGGCACTGGCGGCCGGCGGCCGCGGCGGGCCGGGCGGTGGTTTCGGCGGCCGCGGCGGTGGAGGCGGATTCGGCGGCAACTATGCCGGCGGTCGCGGTGGCCGCGGCGGGCAAGGCGGCCGGGGCGGAAACCAGGCTTCTTTTGGTAATGGACGGCGGAATCCGCGCTCGCGGTATAACGCCAACGTCGCGCTGATCCTGAATAACTCGGCATTGGACGCGCGGCCATTTTCGTTGACAGGCCAGGACACGCCTAAGGCGGCTTTCGCCCAGTTCCGCTCCACAGGCATGCTGGGAGGGCCGCTGAAGATTCCGCACGTGCTCAGCGGCCAGAAAACTTTCTTCACTCTGAACTACCAATTAACGCGCGGGCGGAATGCCACAACGACTACGGCCCTGGTGCCGACGATGGAAGAGCGAGAAGGCAATTTTTCGCAGGCGCTCAACGGCACCACCAATGCACCGGTGACCATCTACGACCCGCTGAACGGGTCTCCGTTCGCCGGCAACCTGATCCCGCAATACCGGCTGAATGCCGCGGCGCTGGCTCTGCTGAACTTTTATCCGCAGCCGAATTTCCCGGGCAGTTCGCGCTACAACTACCAGGCGCCGATCGTCGGCATCAGCAACCAGACCAACATCAACTCGCGTATCAGCGAGACGATTAACGCCAAG